>DAIDHD010000072.1 GCA_027459765.1 Gammaproteobacteria bacterium
GCTCGAGGTCAACCGGATCTTGCACGCCGCGGCCGCGGGCCCGGCGGCGGCGTCCTTCCGGCTGCTGCGCACCCAGGTGCTGCAGCGCCTGGAGGAACACGGTTGGCGGTCGCTCGCCGTGTTCAGTGCGCGCGGGGAGGAGGGGCGGACCACGACCGCGATCAACCTCGCCATCCAACTCGCCAACGATCAGCGCCACACGGTGCTGCTGGTGGATTTCGACCTGCACACCCCGCGGGTGGCGAGCCTGCTCGGTCTGTCGCCCGCGCATGGCGTCGATGACCTGCTGCGCGGCACCGCCGTGGTGTCCGAGTGTCTCTATCACCCACAGAGCGTCGACCGGCTGGTCATCCTGCCGGCGCGTGAGCCGGTGGAGCACCCCTCTGAGCTGATCGCCGGTCCGCGCGGGCGGGCGCTGGTCGAGGAGCTGCGGGCACGCTACCCGGACCGGATCCTGCTGTTCGACCTGCCGCCGCTGCTCGGGCCGGACGATGCACTCGCATTCGCGCCGCTGGTGGAATGCGGACTGCTGGTCGTTGCCGAGGGCATCACCGCGCGACAAGACGTCACCCGCTCGCTCGAACTCCTGCGTCGCACACCCATCCTCGGCACCGTGCTCACCCGCGCAGCCGAGGCCCAGCACCCCGCCTGAGGATCGCGCGTGTACCTGCGCCACTTCAAGCTCAGTCGGCCGCCGTTCGCAATGAACCCGGATCCGTCGTTCCTGTATCCTTCGCCGCAGCACGCGCAGGCGGCGACGCTTCTGGAGTACGCCATCGAGTCGCAGGCAGGCTTTTGCGTCGTCACCGGCGAAATCGGCTCCGGCAAGACGACGCTGATGCGCCAGCTCCTGCGCAACCTCGGCGATCGTCACGTGGTCGGCCTGGTCAGCAATACCCACACGTCGTTCACTTCCATCCATCCGTGGGTGGTCTCGGCGCTCGCGATCGCCCCGCGCGATGACTCCGAGGTGGCGATGTACGAGGCGATCACCCAATGCGTCGTGGACAATTACGCGCTCGGACGGCGGACCCTGCTCGTGATCGACGAGGCCCAGAATCTCGCTGCGCCGGTGCTCGAGGAGCTGCGGCTGCTGTCGAACGTGAACTCGGAGCAGGACGTGGCGTTGCAGGTGCTGCTGCTCGGCCAGCCCGAGCTGCGCGCCACGCTCGCGCGCCCGGAACTCGCGCAATTCGCGCAGCGGATTGCGGTGGATTTCCATCTTCGTGCGCTCGACTACGCCGACACGCTGGCCTACATCCAGCATCGTCTGATCGTCGCCGGCGCCACCGCGCCGATCTTTCGCGACGCTTCCGTGCGCTACATCCACGCGGTGAGTGGCGGCGTGCCGCGCCTCATCAACCAGGTCTGCGACCTCGCGCTGGTGTACGCCTTCGCCGAGCAGGTCGATCAGGTCGATGCCGAGCTCGTGGCGCAGGTGGTGCGCGAACGCCTGGCGGCGCGCGCCGCCGCCAAGCCGGCGACGAACGGCGGGGTCTTGCCGCGGGTGGAGCGCGCGTGACTTGATCCGGCGCACGGCGTGCGTGTTCCTCGCGTTGCTATGCGCGAGCACCGCCGGTGCAACGGGGCTCACCCCGTGGCGGCTCGGCGTGCTGTACTCGCGTGCCGATCCGGCGAGCGTGCGCGTGGCGCACGACTACGCGGCGGCGCGTGCCATCCCCGTCGAGAATCTGGTCGGCCTCGACCTGCCCGACGTGGCTGTGCTGTCGCCCGGGGACTTCGGGCGATTGCGCGCGCGGGCGCTCGCCGCCTTGCCGTCCCACGTCGAGTCACTGGTGCTCGTCTGGACCCGACCGTTCGCGGTCGGATGCATGTCGATCACCACGGCGTTCGCCGCCGGCTACCAGGACGGCTTCTGTACCCCAGGATGCAGCCCGACCACCGAGAATCCGCTCTACGACAGCGACGGCTGGTTGCCCGCCGACACCGTCGGCTGGTGGCCGGCGATGCTGCTGCCGAGCGCCGATCCCGCGCTGGCGCACGCCTTGATCGAGCGCGGCCGGGCGGCCGACGGCACGGCACCGGCCGGAACCCTCTACCTGGTCAGCACCGATGACCGCAAGCGCAACGTTCGCGCGGCCGGCTACGGCAACGTCGAGGCGGCACTTGGCCGTCGACTCGGGGTCGTGATCGAGCCGGCGCCGCCGCTCGATGGGGTGAGCGGGGCGATCGGCTATTTCACGGGGGCGACGCGCGTGGCGGAGCTGCGGCGGATCCGATTCCGGCCGGGCGCCTTGGCGGATCACCTGACCTCGAGCGGCGGGCTGCTCGAGGGCGGTTCACAGATGCCTGCGCTTGCGTGGCTCGCGCAGGGGGCGACCGCCTCCTACGGCACCGTGTCCGAGCCCTGCAACCTGCTCGCGAAGTTCCCGGACATCGGCGTGCTGTTCACGCACTACCTGCGCGGCGACAGCGCGCTCGAGGCGTACTGGAAGAGCGTGCGCATGCCGGGCCAAGGACTCTTCATCGGCGAGCCGCTCGCGCGCCCCTTCGGACGGGGACCGCGATGAAGGTGCTGTTCGTGAATCGCTTCTACAAGCCCGACGAGTCCGCCACCAGCCAGATCCTCACCGACCTCGCCACGGCGCTCGCCCGCGCGGGCGTCGAGGTCCACGTCGTGTGCTCGCGCCAGCTGTACGACCGCCCCAGGGCTCGCCTCGCGCCACGCGCGCTGCTCGACGGGGTCGCGGTGCACCGGGTGTGGAGCACGCGCTTCGGCCGCGCCGGCCTGCCGGGGCGGGCACTCGACTACCTTTCGTTCTACGTCTTCACCGCGCTCACGCTGCTGCGGTGGATCGAACCCGGGGACGTGCTGGTGGCCAAGACCGACCCGCCGCTGATGTCCCTGATTGCCTGGCCGGTGGCGCGCTGGCGCCGGGCCCACCTCGTCAATTGGCTGCAGGACATCTTTCCGGAGGTCGCGACCGCCCTCGGCGCCAATCCGTTGCCCCGGCCCCTCGACCGGCTCGTGTGCTGGCTGCGCGATCGGTCTCTGCGCGCAGCGGCGCTCAACGTCGTTCTCGGCGAACGCATGCGCCAGGTGGTCGGGGCGCGGGGCGTGCCGGAGGAGCGGGTGCGGATCATCGAGAACTGGGCCGAGCTGCAGGGACCGGAGCCCGTCGGGCCGCTCGATACGCCGCTACGCGCCGCGTGGGGGCTCGACGGCAAGTTCGTGGTGGGCTACTCCGGCAACCTCGGTCGCGCCCACGACTACGACACCGTGCTCGCGGCGGCGCTGAGGCTGCGCAACGAGCCGGACATCGTGTTCCTGATGATCGGCGGCGGCGCCGGCATGCGTGCGCTCGAGCGGCGCGTGCGCGAACTCGCCCTTGAGAATTTTTGCTTCCAGCCGTACCAGCCGCGCCACAGCCTCGCCGAGAGCCTCGCCGTGCCGGACGTGCACTGGGTCAGCCTGCAGCCGAGCCTCGAGGGCTATATCGTGCCGAGCAAGTTCTACGGCATCCTCGCCGTGGGTCGGCCCATCGCGTTCATCGGCGATCCCGACGGGGAGATCGCGCGCCAAGTGTCGCGCGCCGATTGCGGCGCGGCCTTCGCAGTCGACGACGCCGACGGGCTCGTGGCCCGGCTGCTCGCCTGGCGCGCCCGCCCCGAGGAGCGCGAGCGCCTCGGCGCGAATGCCCGACGCGCCTACCTTGCACAGGCTGGCGCAGCGCGCGCGGTGGAGTCGTGGCAGAAGGCGCTCACAGAGGTTTGCCGGAGCGACGACGCTGTTGCTCGAGTGCCTTCAAATCGATGAGATACTCGTACAGCGCACGCAGCCGGCAGTAGGTGAACCCGGCGTAGCCATCCAGGAAGCCGCCGCGCAGCACGTACAACGCGATGAACATCAGCCAAGGTCGTCCGGGTGTCCGGTAGAGCAGCCGCTTGAGCGCGCGACGGCGATCGACGGGATCCCGGCCCAGCAGCGCCGGCCATCCGACCGGCCGTCCAGCGAGCGCCAGTTTTTCCAGGGACTCCATGCTCGAATAGCGATTGTGACGCTCCACCCAGTAAGAAACTCCCTTGTTGAATGGGAGGTGATGCACGTGCTCCTGCAAATGTTCGACGCGCCCGTCGGCCACGTATTCTTCGTTTATCGCCCGGTGAACGTGAACGCGGCCAATCCGCACCAGACGGCCGAACCAGGTCGGATACCCGCTCGCATGCGCGAGCCATCGACCGAGGAAGTAGTCCTTGCGGCGGAACCGGAGTTGCGCGAGATCGGCGGGGGCCGAGGCCACCCGCGAGTCGATCTCGGCACGTAGCGCCGGCGTCAGACGTTCATCGGCGTCGAGCATCAACACCCAGGGATTTTTGAATGGAACCTCGGTCAGTGCCGCATTTCGCTGCGAGGCGTAGTCGTCGAAACGCCGCTGGATCACTCGCGCACCGTGTGCCCGTGCCATGTCGCAGGTACGGTCGGTGCTCAGCGAATCGAATACCACGATGTCGTCGCAGCCGACGCACGAGGCGATGCAATCCGTGATGTTGGTCTCCTCGTTCCAGGTCAGGATCAAGACCGACCAGCCGCTCATGCGTTCGATTCCGGCGCCGCCAGGAACATCTCCCGGCTGCGCTCGACGAAGCGCTCGAAGGTGAACGCTCCCGCATCGGTCACCGCGGCCTTCCCGCCGCGCCGCAGGCGCTCCCGCAAGGCCGGGTCCGCGATGATTCTCTCGATCGCGGCGCACAGCGCCGGCACGTCGCCGAAGCGAACCAGCAAACCGGTTTCCTCGTGTCGTACGACGTCGAGCGCGCCCTTCTCGGCCGCTGCGATCACGGGTGCGCCGAAATACATCGCCTCCAGGAAGACGATGCCGAACCCCTCCTTGCCGCTGGGAAGGACGAAGGCCATGCAGCGCGCGTACAAATCCATCAGTTCATCGTCGCTGACCCGGTTCAAGAAGTGGATCCGATGCGCTATGCCCAGCCGGAAGGCCACCCCCTGCAGGAATGCCGCATCGTTGCCATGGCCTACGACCACGTGGTGCAAGTCCGTATCGGCCACCATGCTCAGGGCTTCGATGACCGTCACCAGTCCCTTGTAGCGGTCGCCCCGGTGCAATCGGGTCACCGAGAGGATGTAGCGCTCGGGAACGATCGACTGCCCGTCGCCGTCTGGCTGGCATCGCCAGATTTCGCTGAGTGCATTTGGGAATATCCGCAGTCGCGCCGGATCGAGCCCGGGCACCAGTTCCTGCAGGCGTGTCCGTGTGTAGTGACTCACGCAGAGCACGCGCGTGATTCGGCGCAGGGCGCGTTGGCGAGCCGGACTGATTCCGCACCACACCTCGATTCCATGGGCCACCAGATAGGTCGGGGTCCAGGTGGCGAGTCCGAGGCGAGCGATCGCCAAGATCGGCACCAGCAGATTGATGTGGCCGATGAAGATCCGATCGTAACGCCGGCGCCACAGGGTCGCGAAGGCCGCCGCGATGAATGCGAGTCGGTGACCGCCGAAGCCTCGCACGCACACTTTCGGGTCTGCGGCGTGGCGACCTATCGACGCCTCGGTGTCGTGCAGGGACAGTACGTCGCAGCGGACATCCATACGAACGCAGGCGGCGAGAAAGGTCCGGTTGAAGCGCTGGATGCCGCCGTTTGCATACAGATCGGTGAGCAGAAGCAGCACGCGCATGGTCGGGCGGGGTGTCTCGATCAGGCCACGGCGCGCCGCGTGGCGCCGGGTGATTCGACGCGCGCGCCGTGCATTCGCACGAAGTACAAGAGCATCAAGACGGTCCACAGCAGGGGGTGGGCCTCGCGCCGTCCCGAACGCTGATCTTCCAGAAGGGCCCGAACGCGTTGACGTTCCAGCGGCAGCCGGGACATCACACTCTCGTCGTAGACGAGCTCGCGAGCCCATTCCGCCAGCGGCCCCCGCAACCAGGCGGCGATCGGAACGCCGAACCCCATCTTCGGACGCCGTACGTGCGCTTCCGGCAGGTATTTGAACAGAACGCGCTTCAGCAGGAACTTGCCTGTCGAGCCCCGCAGCTTGTACTCGACCGGCAGGCGCATGGCCCACTCGACCAGGCGATAGTCGGTCATCGGGCAGCGCGCCTCAAGCGAGAAAGCCATGGTCGCGACGTCGACTTTCTGCAGGAAGAGCTCAGGCAACGTGAAGCCGGCGTCAAGGCGCATGGCAGTTTCCGCCGGCGACAGGTCCACGGCAAAGCTGCTGGCGTACTGCGCGAACCAGTCCGTCGAGGACGCCGTCGCCCGGAGCACGTCGGCGTCCAACAGAGGCGCGTAGTCCTTGCCGACGCTGCGTAGGTAGTTGAACAGGTCGACGACGTCCGGCTGCCGCAGTGCGCCGGCCAGCAGTTTCGCGCGATGCGCCGGCAGGGCGCGGGCCACGGTGCCCACCGCGGCGCGCGCCAGGGGCGACCACTCCAAGGTGCGCCGGAGGCGTTCGATCAGCGGGTAATAGTGATAACCGCCGAAGATCTCGTCGGCGCCGTCGCCGGTGAGTGCGACCGTCACGTGCCGCCGCGCCAGGCGCGCAAGGGCCATCGTCGGAAAGGCCGAGGAATCGGCGAAGGGTTCGTCGTACTCGGCGGCGTACTCCGGCAGCAGTTCGAGAAGACTGTCGACCGTGACTGTTTCGTGAACGTGATCCACGCCGAGGTGGCGCGCCGCCGCCGCAGCGGCCAGCCCTTCGTCGAACGCGGCTTCGCGAAAGTTGATGGTGAACGTGCGCGGATGTTCGACGCCGACCGCCTTCATGGCTGCGACCACCAGCGCGCTGTCCACGCCCCCGGAGAGGAACGCACCGAGGGGAACGTCGCTCATGAGCCGTTCGCGCACGGACGCGTGCAGCAAGGCCTCCAGTTCTTCGGCGAGTTCCGTCTCCGTGCGGCGGCGCATGGACGGGTCGGGAGCGACGCAGCGGAAGTCCCAATAGCGCACGACGCGCTCGCCGCGGGCGTCGACGATCGCATAATGAGCCGGCGGGAGTTTGCGAACGTGCCGATGGAACGACAGGGGCGCGGGTACGTAGCCGAGTTCCAGGTAAGCGCGCAGAGCCCCGGGCTCGAAGTCGAGCGGGTCTTGTTGCAGCAAGCGCGTGACGGCACCCGGTCGCGACCCGAAGGCAAAGCGCCCACCCCGCTCCCCGAGGTACAGCGGCTTGACGCCCATGCGGTCCCTCGCCAGGAACACCCGGCGCTCCTCCCGATCCCAGATGGCGAAGGCGAACATGCCGTTGAGAAGATCTAGGCAGCCGGGGCCCCAGGCGCGGTACGCCTCGAGCAGCGTTTCGGTATCCGATTGGCTCGCCCAGCCGCCGGGCGGGTCCAGGCGTCGGCGTAGCTCCCGATGATTATAAATCTCGCCGTTAAAAACAATGACATAGCGGCGATCGCCCGAGACCATCGGTTGATGCCCCGCCGGTGACAAGTCGACGATGGCGAGCCGGCGGTGGCCCAGTTGAATGAACGGGTCGTGCCACAGCCCCTCGTCGTCCGGGCCGCGCCGCTTCAGCCGGTCGAGAGCCGCCGAGAAGGTAAAGAGATCCTGTTCGATCCCGCCGGGATCGAACAGGCCGAGGATTCCACACATTGGGCCGCAGTCTGGCCCGCCTGTGTGACGCCCTCGTGATGCCGCTGTCGTCGTTCCGTCACCGAATCGAGGCAAACTCCTGCCCCGGTTCGACATCCGTGGCGGAGGGTCTCGTGTCCGGCTATTTCAGCGTGCTGCGCGATGAGATCGAACCGCTATTGCCGCCCGACCCCGCCTGGTGCTTGGACGTGGGTTGCGGCACCGGTGTCACCACGAAGTGGTTGAAGACGCTTCGTCCCCGGGTCAAGACGGTCGGCGTGGAGGTCGAACCGTCAGCGGCAGCCCTCGCCGCATCGGAACTGGATGCCGTGCATCTGCTGGACCTCGACCGGGGCCTCGGTGAATTGACCCAGTACCGTGGAAGAATCGATCTATTGCTCCTTCTCGACGTCCTCGAGCACCTCGAGGATCCCTGGTCGCGTCTTCGGGATCTCAAGGACTTGCTGTCGACAGACGGCGTCGTGATCGCAAGCCTGCCGAACGTGCGGAACCTGAAGGTGCTTTGGCCGCTGCTCGTGCGCGGAGAATGGCGCTACGAAAGCGCGGGCATACTCGACAAGACGCACCTGCGGTTCTTCACCCGCAAGACCGCCCTAGAGCTGTTCGGCGGGGCGGGATTCCGGGTCGACGCCACGTTGTCCACCGGTCCTCTCCACAAGGATCGCATCAAGTCGCTGGGGGGCGGACTCGCCTACGCCGCCAACCGGATGCTCGGCGGTGCCCTGCAAGACCTCGTGGCGCACCAATTCCTGCTGCGCGCAGTCATTCGGCAGCCGGGGGACGGGAGCGGCAGCCTCTAGATCCACCAGCCCGGCAGAACGCGCCGTGCAACGGAGCGAATGCCGTTGGCGAGAAGTTGGGACGGGTGGCGATAGGACCGCGTGCGGTGCGCAGGAAATCCCACCGGCGGCGTGTTGCAGGGAAACCTCATCAGAATTCGATGACTCGGCCTCAAGTCCTGCAGCTTCCGGTAGTAGACGGCCTCCATGTGGGTGATGTCGCTGCGCTCGAGTTCGCGATAACACTGCTGAAGATGGGCTTCGTAAAAATCGTGCGCGAACAAGATCAGTTGAGTCGTCACCTGAGGGTGTTCGTGACGACTCAGCAACGTCCGCCAGTGTCGAGCGTCCGCGGCCGCGTCGAATTCCTGCGGCAGTCGGTTCAGCAGCTGCGTCACGCCGGGGAACTTGAACCGCCCGGAAACCTTGATCATGTGCGTCGTGCGCTGGCGAAGCCGACTGGCCCGTAGACCGAGGTCGAGCATGCGCAGTTCGGCGTATCCGTAGTGACCGCCCGGCGGATACCAGTTGCAGTCGAGGCTCACGAACTCGGTGAGCTTGCCGAGGGGATTCTCCCGATCAGCGAGCGCACGCAGCTCCTCCAGCGGATAGTTGGAGTTCTCGATGAAGAGAATGTTCCGGATTCGCGGGTCGGGAATGCTCAGCCAGAAGCGGAGCGCGTCCGTGTAATCCTGGAGCCGCACCTTCGGGTCCGCGCGACTCAGCTTGTATTCGCCCCGACTCGGATCGATGCAAGCCGTCATGACGAGCAGGAATTTTTCCGCTGGATTCGAGGCTGCAGCAGCGTTCACGGAATTCCCGTCCGGTCCGAAACAACTTGCAAACTTAAGCCGATCGTGTGACGCCGACGTGACCGGGGGAGAATCAGCGCGCCGTACGGGTCAGTCGATCGGGCTCGTGCAAGGCGCTATGCTCCGACCATGAGCGGGCCTGACGGAGCAACGCCGGACGAGGGCGATCACCCTCGTGAGTGGACACGTCGCTTCGCCGTCGGGTCGTTGCTGACCGTCGGCGCCGCGATGCTGCCTCGTCATGCATCGGCGGCCGAGCCGAGCGGCACGGGCATCAAAGCGCGTGCCGCACCGGGCCTTGCAGCCGACGGAATCACCGACGATTCTCCGGCGCTGGCCAGGGCGCTCGCGGCGCTCCCGGTCGGGGGCGTTCTGGACCTTCCGCCAGGAATCATCGCACTCGGGTCCCCAGGCTGGTCCGGCCTCGCGCTGCGAAATGTTGCGCGAGTACGGATTCGAGGATTCGGTACCACCTTGCGATGGCTGCACCGACCCGCGCAGACGACGACGGCGTTCGGTTCAACCGGCCTGCTCCTCCATCGTTGCGAACAAGTCGTGGTGTCCGGATTGAGCATCGACGGACACGGCATCGACTGCATCGGCCTGGGACTCGACGCGTGCGTGTCCTGTCTGATCAGCGACGTCGACGCGTACGGCCATGGACAGGAGTCGCCGCATTCGGCCTTGGCGCAATTCGCCTCAGTCGGTGGACGACAGAACAGGTGGGAAAGATGCGTCGCCCGGGACTCGGCGCGGGGATCCAGCGTGCGCGGTTTCTACCTCGGTAACGGCAATGCCGGTCTCGGCGAGCGCGATCTGCGCGTGGAACAATGCGTGGCCCGGAACAATGCCGCCACGGGATTCGCCATTGAAGCCTCGGGTGCGCTGTGCCTGAACTGCGTCTCCGAAGACAACGGCGGCGCGGGCTTCACGTCGAGCACCGCCAACGACAGTCCGTCCACGGATCACCTGTTCCAAGGCAACGTGGCGCGACGCAACGCCTTCCACGGTTGGCAGACCGACGTTTGGGGCCCTCCGGCGCAACGAATTCTATTGAATGGAAATTTCTTTCAGGACAATCGCTTCTCAGGCGTGTATTGCCACAAGGCGACGGACGTACAGATCGTCCAGAACATGATTCTCGGCAATGGGGCCGATCCGTCCAGCCCCGGTCTGTCGGTCAGCATGTCGGAGCGTGTCACCATCGCCAACAACACCATCGAAGCGCTGCCGGGGCGCGGCGATTGCGTCGGGTTCGCGTTCCAGGGAAACCAGGTGCGGGACGTCCTGGTGACGGGCAATGTCTGCCGGGGTCACGTGCAGACGCTGATCAACGTGGACGGGGCCGATGGGCACTATCGGCTGCAGAACCTCGCGATCACCGGCAACGTGCTGAGCGGAGGCGAGCATGGAATTCACGTCGGCACGTCCGCGTCCGGCGCGATCGTGCAGTCGGTCACGATCGCGCACAACATCGTCAGTGACGCGACGCAGGCGGCTTACTCCTTCTCCGACTATGCATTCGGGCAGTCCCGAAACATCCGCCTCCACGGCAACGAGGGCGCGTCCGTGCAGCGCGACGGCAACGTCTCGTTTGCGTCGGAACGGGACAATGCGTGGAACAAATGACGTCGGTACGGTCAGTTCAATAGATTCGGGAATCGGGTAGGCGTTCGCGCGAGCGCCTGCGGTGTGGCAAGTGAAGCGGCGCCTTCGCGGATCCCATCGCTCGTGGGCGGCGGCAGTGGCCGATGCGCGAAAAACAGATGCAGGAGCCCGATGAGCGCCATGGAGCGCGCCCAGAGGACGTACTGGACCTCCACCTGACCTTCGCTGCGCGCGACCAGGAGATAGAGCGTGACGATGATGACGAGGACACGGGTGACGGAGGTCTGCCGCGAAGGATCGAAACGCGCGCTGACGAAGCCGATGAGCCCCCCCGCCAACGCCATGCCGACCACGACCCCCCCTAAGCCGAAGTTCCAGTACCACTCGCCGAGGTGAGAGGGCGAGATGAAGGTGTCGGGATCGGCGGAGATGTGGAACTCGCGGTTGAGCAATTGCGCGGAACTGCCGCCTGGTTTGTCCGACCAGAGAACTCTGGGAAAGAACGCGTACAACAACGGTTCGAACGTAGCGCCCATCTTGTAGCCGTGCCCGGACTCCATGCCTTCGACGATGAGGTGTACGTTGGCCTTGACCGATTGCCGTTCGAGGAAGGTCTCGGTGCGCTGCTCGTACTTGCCTTGACGCAGGGCGTCCCGCTCCTGAAGAGTGCGCGTCAGGATCTCGAATGTCCGCGGCAGGGCCTCTATTCGGTTCAGGTGCATTTCCTCGGTCGTGACCACGCGCTTCGCCGTCAAGATCGGGAACACGAGCGCGATCGCCAGGAATGCACCGACGAGCCATCGCATGGGCAGGCGGCCGACGACGATGAACCGGGTCAAGAGCGCCACGACGGGGGCGCTGATGGCGATTTCCTTGGTGTCCACGACCCAACCGACCGCGAACTGTACGCCGGACAGCAGCAGGATCAGCAATCCGCCGCTCCGTTTGCCCCAGACCGCCCACCAGTAGGCGAGAATCATGATTCCCAGCGGTCCGGCGTAATTCTCGATGGCGATGAGGCCCGTTGCACGCCAGATGCCGAGCTTGGCGAGTCCCTCTTGCACCGACACCGAGGTGTTCTCCACCTGGACCACCAGTCCGTGATACAGGGACGCGGCGAGTGCGCCGGCCCACAGGACGAGTCCGAGGGGGACCAGCAGACCCGGTGACCAGTCCTTGTACCGAACGGTGGCGTCCCGAGCCTCGCTCAAGCGGACGGCGGCCTGGAACCCGAGGATTTGCACCACGGCGCCGATCCACAGAACGAATTCGGTGCGGCCCAGCGCGTCGGCCGGCTCCGGGCCCTTTGGTGGGGGCTGAATCATTTGAACGGCGTCCAGTGCGCCGAACTCGACGAAGTACACTGCCATGGCGACCGCGAGCATCGTGAACGGACCGTTGAAGCGCTCCACGGAGAGGATCGGACTCGCGCAAATGGCGAAGAGCACTACGACGTACGGATAGGCGTCGAGGCTCCCGCCGTTCAATGCGGCGCCCGCTAGAACGACCAGCGAGAACGCGACGTTGAGGCCGATGTAGAGCGACCACCGGGTCGTCAGGGAGAGGGCGGGCATGGGTCAAGTCATCGGCGGCCGGCAGGCCCTCGGGGAGTCGGTGACGACACGGTGTCTTACGCCGCTCAGGACAACACAGCCACGCTACACGAGAATGACACATCGCTCGGCTAGCCTTTTAGGTTCGAACCGGGCGGGGGCGGCGAGAGTCGGGTCGCGCTCGGGTCGCGGCGGATCGGCCGACGAGAGATCATCGCGTGAAAATCCTCTACGGCGGCATGCTGGGCCTCGGCTCAACCACCGAGCACCGGCTGAGAGCGCTGCGGCGCGTCTCCGGGGCGGAGGTAGTGGCGTTCGCCTACGAGCCCTTCCTCAAGACCCGGCTGCCGCTCTTGCCCCGAATTCGCGACCGGTTGATGCTGTCGCCGGGAATTACGGCGCTCAATCGGGCCCTGCGGGCGGCCGTGAACGAGTCGAAGCCCGATCTGGTCTGGCTGGACAAGCCGGTCTACGTCCAAGCTGCGACGGTCCGTGCGTTCGAGGCCGTCGGCGCGCGCACCGTTTCATACATGCCCGACGATCCGTTCGGTCCACGGCGTGACGGCATCTGGAGGCACTTCCAGGCTGCGCTCTCGCACTATTGGGGACATGTGGTGCCGCGCGAGGTGACACGGCGAGAATTCCTGGAGCGCGGCGCCCGGCGTGTGGCGCACGTTCCGTTTGCGTTCGAGCCGTCGCTGCATTTCCCGCCAGATCCCGCTGCATCGGGCGTAACGAAGGAATTCGACCTCATCTTCATCGGGTCGCCCCACGACCAGCGCGCGCAGTGGATCATCCGGATGGTGAGGGACTTGCCCGGACTGAAGTTCGGACTGTTCGGTCCCGGCTGGCGCAAATACTCGAAGCGTCTCGACGCGGTCGGCCTGACCTGTCATCCGCCCGTCTGGAACGAGCGGTACCGGGAGACGATCTGGCGCTCTCGGCTCGCCCTGTCGTTCATCACCCGGTCGAACCGCGACGAGCTCTCGCACAAGGCCGTCGAGAGCTCGGCCTGCGGTACGGCGGCGCTCGTCGAGCGCTCCCCGGTTCATGACCGCGTGTTCACCCACGGCGTGTCGGCGATCTTCTTCGAGGATCCGCTGCGGCTGTCCGAGACGGTGCGGGAGGCGTTGGCCCGGCCAGCCCACCTCGACGAGGTGGGCCGCCTCGCCGCCGAGGCGGTGAGGCGAGGGAAGTTGAGCAACGACGACGTCCTCAAACGAGCTCTCGACGACCTGGGTTGCGAATCGCCGAATGCCCCGCCCGGAAATCGCGCCACGGTGCTCCAGGAACTGTCCGCGTGAAGTCCATCCTGCTGCCGGGCACCGGCCGCTCGACGTCGCAACTGGGGTTCGGTTGCGCCTACCTGACACCCGAGACCGCTGCGGCCCTCGATGTAGCCTACTCGCTAGGCATCCGTCACTTCGACGTGGCCCGCTCGTACGGCAGGGGCCTCACCGAAGGATTGTTGCGCAAATTTCTGCGCAAGACGGCCGCCGATGTCTCCGTGACCAGCAAGTACGGCATCGTGCCGCCGTTCGGCAATCCGGCGCACGAGTTGGCCAGACGGTTATTGAAGCCGGTGATCCGCCGACTGCGCCGCTCGCCTCGCATGGACCGGGGGCTGAATGCCATCCCGGCGCTGCACACGCGCAAAGCATCCTTCCGAGGACCGGATGCGATGGCTTCCCTGCGAACCAGTCTTCGCAATCTCGGTCTTGCGCGGCTCGACGTCTTTCTGATGCACGAGGCGGAACCGGGAGACCTTGGCGATCCCGAACTTGAGGACAGTCTGCGCCGGCTGCGGCAAGCCGGCGACATCGGGGCCTTCGGTGTCGGTGGCCGAGCGTGCCACGTGCCGCGATTGCTGGCCGAGCGGCCGGGATTCTGCGACGTGCTGCAATACGAGTGGACACCTGTAGAGCCGGTTCCCGAGCACGCGCCGTCTTTCGACATTCACTACCGCGTCTACGGCGGGCCGGTGCGCGATTTCCAGACCATGCTCGCTCGGGACGCCGTCCTGCGGCGGCGCTGGTCGGACGAGATCGATCGGGATCTCGAGCGGCCGGGTACGGTGGAATCACTGATGCTGAACGCGGCGGTGTCGTTGCGGCCGCACTCGATCATTCTCTTTTCGTCGACCCGGGCGGAACACATCGAAAAAAATGTGAGCGTTGCAACCGATGCGCGCTCGACACCGGTCGCCATGCGTCTGGTCCAGTTGATGTCCGAATACAGGCGCATCGAGGGTGCCGGGCCGTGACCGCGGGCAAAGACAGGAGCTTCTTCCGGCGGATCACCCTGGGTATGTCGGGCCAGGCATTCTGCCGAATCGTACAGGCCACTTACACCGTGGTCCTGGTGCCCCTGCTGATTCGAGCGTGGGGGCTCGACGGGTACGGGCAGTGGATCGCATTGACCGCGTTGGCCTCCTATCTGGGGCTGTCGAATTTCGGTCTGGTGACCACCGCCGCCAACGAGATCGTCATTGCGCACGGGGCCGGCGACCTGGAGAGGGCCCGGACCACCTTCCAGGCGGCGCTCCACCTCGCTCTGTTCTTCGTGCTCCCGCTCATCGCCGCGGCCGTGCTGATCCTGCACTCCCTGCCGCTGACCCGCGGTCTCAATCTGACGCAGATCGGATCGATGTCGGCGCTCGTCATTCTCGCGGCGTGCGGAGCCGGACTCTGGTTGCAGACGCTGCGCGGAATCGTCGTCGCCGCCTTGTATGCGAACGGTGCATACGCGTTTGCCTACTATGTCCAGGGCGCTCTCAAATTGATCGAACTGGGCGCACTGGCCCTGGTCGTCGGCGTGCGCGCCGGCTCGCAAGTATCGGCCGCCGTGGTGATCGCCCTCGTCAACCTGTGCGAACTGCTGGTCGTGACCGCCGCGGCTCGACGCTTGGCGCCGTGGATCCACTTCCGGATCGGTGCGCTGGACCGGTCCTGGCTCGCCGCTCATGCGCGGCCGGCGCTCGGATTCATGCTGTCCAATTTTTCGACAGGCGGCGTGATGTTGCAGGGTCCCCGCGTGGTGCTCAGCGCGCTCGTGGGCGGGCAGGCAGTGGCGATCTACTCGGTGTATTCGACCGCCATGCGTTTCGTGGATCAGTTGTTGCTGAGCCTGGTATTGCCGCTGGAAATCGAGATGGCTCAATGTGCCGGTCGCCGCCAGGAGTCGCGAATCTACGATCTGGTCATCAAAGGAACACACGTGTCGTGGGTGCTGTTCGCGCTGGTCGCCTGCGGCCTACAGGTGTTCGGGCCCGAAGTGTTCCGGATATGGACGGGCCATCGAATCGAATTCAGCCACATCTTGATGCTCTACTTCATCGCGATGTCGGGTGCGAACCTGGTCGGACGCGTCAGCCTGCACGCGCTCATTTGCACCAATCGCCTGTTCGGAACCTCGTTCGTGTTGCTGGTCACGGCGCTGCTCGGACTTGGGATCGGTGCGACGCTCACCCTCGATTTCGGTGTCCGAGGCATGATCGCCGGCGGCGTCGCGAGCGAGATCGCCAACTCCGTGGTCTTCATTCGTGCCACCGCGGGCTGGCTAGGCAAGCCGCCCATGGTGATGTTGCGCGATCTGTTGGACGTTCGCCACTCGGTGGCCCAGACGCGACGTCTGGGGCTCGCGCTCACGTCAAGGCGGCGGGCGGGAGGGTGAGCGGGGCACGATCCGCCGTGAGACGGGCGTGGAGGTGCTCCGCAAGCCGTACCGCCAGCGCGATCACGGTGTGAGTCGGATTGACGAACCCCGCACTGGGGAACACCGAGCTGGAACAGACGTAGGCGTTTTCGACGGAAAAAATCCTGAGATTCGGATCTACCACCCCGTCGTTCTCGGACGTCGCCATGCGTGTCCCACCGATGTGATGGTAGCTCTCGGTGAATGCCGCCGTGAGTGCGTCGTCGTCGTCCTCGACACCGGGATCCGGAACGACGTCGCCGTGTCCGCACGCACGGAACGACTCGCGAACGACGCGCAGGAACGCGCGTATCGAGTGCAGTTCCTGGTCCCCGGTTCGCCAGTCGACGCCGACTCTCAGCATCCCCAGCCGATCACGGTCGTTGGTCAGGCGGATTTGGCCGCTTGACTGCGGTGTCTGCTCGCACTGCACGCAGAAGCGCCAGGGCAGGGACGTCGCGCGCGCGAGACGGAATCGCGGATACCGGTGCCACAGCAATGCCGGTACGTGACGCGCCAGATTGAAAAGCCGGGGCCCCGTGAGGGTACGCCACTGGCGAGTTCTCCACATCCGGTAGGTCTCGTACGCCTGGAATACATCGTCGATACCGCTCTGCGTCGGCACGAAGGTACCCCCGACGTCGAGTGTCTCGAGACGGGCCTGGGCCGTGGGCCGCAGTTTGAGCTTGGGCTGGTATTTCAATCCGTTCAGCGCGAAGTAGTCGAAGTATCGGGCGGGTGACAATGCGCCGGGGTCGAGAGTGGCAATGTGGCAGGTGATGTGGTCCTGGAAGTGTCGTCCCACCCGTGCGGTGGATTGCCACGGATAGATCCCGCCGTTGCGAGGGGGTTGCAGCAGTAGGCGACAGACCTCGATTCCGCCCATGGCGAGCACGTAATGTCGCGCGCTCAATTCGACGTCGTGCCCGGAAAACGTTCGAACCCGGACCGAGCGCACCGCCGAGCCATCGGGTCGGAGCAGCAGTTCGCAGACGTTAGCGTGCAGCAGAAGAAACAGGAGGGGATCCGACGCAAGCCGTGTCCGGTGCAGCTGGGCAAAATCGGTCACGGGACACCAGCGCGAGAAGTCCGTGGCCAAGTCGGGGCCGAAGTCCGCAGGACCGAAGCCGCGCTCGGTCCAGATGGCCTCGCCGTCCGCAAGCGCGTCAGCGAGTCCCTCGATTCGCGCGGCGCGCCTATACGCATCCGCCAGTTCACTCTTCGGAAACGGCCATGCCGCGCTGGCAGCGCCGGGCCGTTTCTCGAATACGTGCGCGTCGATTTCCAGCGCCTGACCGCCCCATTGGGTCGTGGTGCCGCCGAGAACCCGGCTGCGGCCGTTGTAAAGGCCGGAATACGGCAGTCCGTACGACTCGCCCGCATACAAGGCCTGCGAACGCAACTCGAAACCGCGCCCGCCGCCCTCCAAGAGAGCGACCCGCCGGCCCTGTCGAACCAGTTCCAGCGACAAGGAGATGCCGGCGGCGCCGGCGCCCACGACGCAAACGTCGAAGGTCACGTCGGCGGGCAGCGGCGCCCGGTGCAGGTCGATGATCATGGGGCGCCAGTGCGCCGCGACGCGCGGGCAGGGGCGGCCGCCATGGCGGCCAGATACGCCGCCTCCATGTCGCGAGCGCACCCGTGCCAGGAAAGACGCTCGTGGGCAGCGCGCCGGCCACGCTCTCCCATGGCGACGCGCGTCGCGAAGTCGGCGACCAGGGACCGAATGCCTTCAGCGAGCAGGCGCGGATCGCCCGCGCAGACGAGACCTGCGCCGGTCTCCTGCACGAGGCGCGCGATGCCGACCTCGGGCGTGACGACGACCGGGCATCCCATCGCCATGGCCTCGGCGACGACATTGCCGAAGTTCTCGGAGTAGGAAGGCAACAAGAACAGCACCGCGTTCGCATAGAGCGTCCACTTGTGCTCATCGGCGACCGCGCCGATGAAGCGCACCCGCGCCTGCAAGCCGGCGCGCTCGACCATCCGATCGAGTTCGCGCCGGTATCCGGACTCGTCGTTCCCGGCGATGACGAGGTCGAGGTCGGGCACCCACCGCCAAGCCTCGATCAGCCTGTCCAGGCCCTTCTTCGGATCGAGCCGGCTCAGGAAGAGCGCGTAGGGTTGGCGCGGATCGGCAAGCGGACTGCCCGCGCCGGGCCGGCTTTCGGCCGGCCAGTCGACGCCGTTGGGCACGCAAATCATGCGGGGAACTGGCAACCCCAGGCCCCGGATCTCGGCCGCCTCTAGTTCCGCGGTGGCGTGCACGGCGGCGGCCTGCAACAACGTGCGCCGCTCGATCAGCCGAATCCACGCGGTCTTCACGAGTCTGCTCTTCGACTCGATGACTGTTCGGCCGAGCATGCCCCGCGGCGAAACGACGTAGGGTACGCCGGCCCGCGCAGCGATCCGTGCCGCGGCGAAGGTGGGCCACAAGAATACGGAATGCAGATGCAGCACGTCGAAACCGTCGATGTCGCGCGCGAGCGTCGTCCCCAACGCCGGACACCAGCACAGACGCCTGAGCGCGGGAACCCGGAAGTAGTGGATCCGGACGCCGTCCATATCGACCGGATCCACGAGCGGAACGTCGAGATCGTCGCGTCCGTCCATCGACGACGTGTACACGTGAACTTCGTGGCCCCGGGCGACCAGCGCCTTGCACAAGCCGTGCACCGAACGGATCGGACCGCCATAGCGAACGGCCGGGTAATAGGTGGGTACTACGTGTACGATGCGCAGGCGCCGCGGCGCCGACGCGAGGGCGTTCACGGGCGAACCGGACGTGGCGCTGGACGCCGTGGAGCCTTCGGACATGGGGCCGGAAGGTTGCCGCGTTCGCATGACAGATTCTTTACTCCGCCTGGGGATCGCGACGTGCTGCGCCTGACGAGAATCCACGTATCCACCGCGAACCGGCTGTTGCGTGTCGCCTGGGCGTTCGTCTACGCGCTCGCCTATCGGCCCTCGCCCGTTCCGCTGCATCGCTGGCGGTGCCTGCTGCTCCGGTTGTTCGGCGCGCGCGTGGCGTGGTCCGCGCATCCCTATCCGCGTGCGAAAGTGTGGGCGCCGTGGAATCTCACCATGGAAGCACACAGCTGCCTCGCGAACGACGTGGATTGCTACTGCGTGGCGCCCATTCGCCTCGGCGTCCACGCGACCGTCAGCCAGTATTCGTATCTATGTTCGGCCAGTCACGACCACCGTGACCCGTCGATGCCGCTCGAGGCGGGACCGATCACGGTGGAGGCCGATGCCTGGGTGGCCGCCGACGTATTCGTCGGCCCCGGTGTGACCGTCGGTCGGGGGAGCGTCGTGGGCGCGCGCGCGACCGTCGTACGCGACGTGGCGCCCTGGACGGTGGTTGCGGGCAATCCTGCGTCGGTCCGCGGTCAGCGTCCGCCGTTCGAGCGGGCGTCACCCGATTGAAATATTCCCCGGCCATCGTGCGCGGATGAATGCCGGTGTCATCGACGCAGTTCCCGCCCACGAAGACCGCCTGCGTGGCACACGGCCGACGGTGTGGCGCACTCCTCCTGCGCTGGTCGCGCTCGTGGTCGCCGCCCTCGCCACGAGTCTCTGGCCGTACTGGGACGGGCTGGCGCGGATGTGGGGTTGGTGGATCGATTCCCCCGAGTACAGCCACGGCCTGCTGATCCCGCCCATCGCGGCGTTCCTGGTCTGGCAGCAGCGCGACCGCCTCGAGCGGCTGCCCTTCGAAGGAAGCTGGTTGGGGGTGTCCGTCATGCTGCTGGGCGGCTTCCTGCTGCTGCTCGGGCAACTGGGCACGGTGTACACCCTCGTCCAGTACGCTTATCTGGTCACGCTCGTGGGGCTCGCGCTCGCCTTCACCGGCGCGCGCGCCTTCCGGCTGCTGGCGGTGCCGCTGCTCGTGCTCGCGTTCATGATTCCGCTGCCGCAATTCGTGCTGGCGAATCTGTCGACGAAGCTGCAGCTGCTGTCCTCGCAGCTCGGCGTCTCCTTCATCCGCCTCTGCGGCATCAGCGTCTTCAACGAGGGCAACGTCATCGACCTCGGCGGCTATCAGCTGCAGGTGGCCGAGGCCTGCGACGGGTTGCGTTACCTGTTCCCGCTGATGACCCTCGGCTTCCTGATCGCGTATTTCTACAAGGGCGCGTGGTGGAAGCGTGCGCTGCTGTTTCTCTCCAGCATCCCGCTCACCGTGCTGATGAACAGCTTCCGCATCGGCACCATCGGCGTGATGGTGGATCACTACGGGATCTCCATGGCGGAGGGGTTCCTGCACGAGTTCCAGGGCTGGGCGGTGTTCATGGCGAGCGCCGCGTTGCTGATTGGTGAGATGGCGCTTCTGAATCGCGTGGGTCACGAAGCCGGCACGTGGCGGCAGCTGTTCGGCATCGAATTCCCCGCGCCGTCCCCGGCCGGCGCGCAGGTGCGGCGGCGCAGCCTGCCGCGCGCCTTCGCGGCGGCGTGTGTGCTGCTGGCCGCGTTTGCGGTGGTCACCGCGATCGTGCCGCGTCCGAAGGAGATCGTGCCGCCGCGCGCGTCGCTCACCGGCTTCCCACTGCGTCTGGGGCCGTGGAACGGGCGTTCCGGGCCGCTCGAGGCGGTTTACCTCGATGCGCTGCACCTTGATGACTACCTGCTCGCCGACTATGCGGACGGCGCAGGTGCACCGGTGAACCTGTACATCGCCTGGTACGACTCGCAGCGCAAGGGGGAGGCCGTGCACTCGCCGCGCTCGTGCCTGCCGGGCGGTGGCTGGCAGTTGCGCGAGTTCGACCAGCGCGTCGTCCCCGGCGTGCGTATCGACGGCGTGCCGCTCACCGTGAACCGCTCGCTGATCGAACTCGGCGGCCAGCGCCAGTTGGTCTACTACTGGTTCCAACAACGCGGCCGGGTGATCACCAACGAATTCGTGGTCAAGTGGTTTCTATTCTGGGACGCGCTCACCCGGCACCGCACCGACGGCGCACTGGTGCGTCTGATGGTGGCGGTGCCGCCGCTCGGCACCGTGGACGATGCCGATCGTCGCCTCACCGATCTGGCCAGCCGTATCGCGCCGACGCTGACGCGCTACGTCCCCGACTAGCACGCGCAGGCCACGGCCGTGCTCTACCTGATGCCGTTTCTGCTGGCCATGGTCGTATCCATGGCCTGGTTGCCCGCGTTCGCCAAACTCGCCACGCGCTGGGGCGTGATCGACCGACCGGGTGGGCGCAAGGTGCACGCCACACCGATTCCGCGCATCGGCGGCCTCGCCATGGTGGTCGGCTTGTTCGTCGCGGCGCTGGTGGTCATTCCGCTCGAGCCGCGCGACCGGTGGTTCCTGCTCGCGGTGGCCGTGCTGACGTTGTTCGGCGTGCTCGATGACCGACTCGACCTCGACTACCGCGTCAAATTCGCCGGTCAACTCGCCGCGGTGTTGCTGGTGGTGTTCCCCGGCGACATCCGCGTCGCCGCGGTGACGCTCGATGACCGCGTACTCTTGCCGTACGCACTGTCGGTGCCGCTGACGGTGGTCTTCCTGGTGGGCATCACGAACGCAATCAACCTCGCCGACGGGCTCGACGGGCTGGCTGGTGGGACCACGTTCCTGTGCCTCGCGGCGCTCGCGCTGCTCGCCCACGGCAACGGCGAGCCCGCCGTCGCAGCGCTGGCGCTCGCGTTCGCCGGCGCGGTGCTCGGCTTCCTGCGCTACAACACGTTCCCGGCCAGCGTCTTCATGGGTGATGCCGGCAGCCAGGTGCTCGGCTTCGCGGTCGGGGTGTTGAGTCTGCGGGCCACCCAGGGCGCGACCAGCGTCGTCAGCGCCGCGACGCCCGTGCTGCTGCTCGCGTTACCCATCCTCGATACGCTGAGCGTCATGGTGCAGCGGGTGAGCGAGGGACGCTCGCCGTTCAGCGCCGACAAAAATCACATCCACCACAAACTGATGGCGCTCGGCTTCGACCACCACGAAGCGGTGATGGTGATCTACGCCGTTCAGGCGGATCTGTTCCTGCTCGCCTACTGGTTGCGCTACGAGTCGGATTTGACCATCGCGGCCGTGGTGAGCGTCTTCTTCGGCGGCGCGATACTGCTGCTGCAGGCGGCGCTGCGCCACGGTTGGCGCTTCAGGGGTCCGCCCTCCACGCGTGCGCAGGCGCCGCTCACGCGTTTGCTCGATCGGCTGCGCGCACCAGGGGTCCTGCCGCGCTGGACCTACGTCACCCTGGCGGTCGCCGTTTTCGGCTATGCAGGGCTGGTGTGCTTCGAGGCCGTGCGCCTCAGCCCCGATGTCGAGGTGCTGCTCGAGGCGCTGCTCGCGGTGGCGCTCGTGCCGCTCGCGGTGCTGCGTGGCAAACCCCTGAACGTGCTCGAGCGCGCCGCCCTCTACGTCACCGTCACGGTCCTCGTCTACATCGACAGCGCGGTGCTGCCTCCGGACCGGCCGCTCGCCCACTGGACCTGGGTCGCGGTGGGTGTGGCGATCGTCGCCACCGTGGTGCGCCTGCGCATCCTGCCCGACCGGCGCTTCGTGCTGACGCCGCTCGACCTGATCGTGCTGTTCGTCGCCCTGGTGGTGCCGAGTCTCGCCGACAGCATCGCCCTGCCGGACGGCGGTGCGGCCGGCATCGCCAAGCTCGTGGTGCTGTTCTATTCGCTCGAAACGCTGCTGACGCGCACCGACGCGGGCTTCATGTGGCTGCGGATCGCGATGAGCGCGGTGCTGGCCGGTCTCATCGTCCGGCCGCTGCTGCCGCTCTGAGGGCGCGTCATCGGGCCGTCATCTCGCCGGCATACTCTTCCCAGCCCGTTCGCTCGTGAGGCCATCATGTCCCTTCGCCGTTCTCGCTGGCCCGTCGTTCTGATGCTCGCCGGTGTGGCCGTGACGCTCGTCGCGTGCGGCGGTGCACAGGCGCGCAAGGCGCGCTACCTCGAGCGTGGCCAACGCTATCTTCACGACGGCAATCTCGAGAAGGCGCGCGTCGAATTCCAGAACGCCCTGCAGATCGCGCCGGTGGACACCGAGGCACGCTACGAGATGGGGGTCGTGAGCGAGAAGCTCGGCAAGCTTCGCGAGGCGGCGCAGTTCTACCAGGGTGCGCTCGACGTCGATCCCGAGAATCTCGGCGCTCGCACCGCGCTCGCGCGCATGTACACCTTCGCCGGCAACGCCGACAAGACCCTGGAACTCGTCAAGCCGGCACTCCTGAAGCACCCAGATGACGCGGAACTGCTCACCCTGCGCGCCTCTGCGCGCGTGCAGCAGAAAGATCTCGCCGGCGGCCAGCAGGACGCCGAGCGTGCGGTACAGCTCGACCCGAAGAACGAGGACGCGATCGGCTCGCTCGCCGGCATCTACAGCTCGCAGCAGCAGCCGGACAAGGCCCGCAAGCTCCTCGAGGACTCGGTGGCGCGGCTGCCGCAGACCGTCGACCTGCGGCTCGCGCTCGCGCAGATTTACGGTCAGGAAAATCGGCCGGCGGACGTCGAGAGGCTGTTGCTCGAGCTCGTCAAGCTCAAGCCACGGGACAAGGCTCAACGGATCCGTCTGGCGCAGTTCTACGCGAGCCGCAACGAGGCGGATGCGGCAGAGCACACTCTGCGGGACGCGGTCGCCGCCCTGCCCGAGGAGCGTGACCTGAAACTCGCGCTCGTCGACTTTCTCGCCGCGCGCCGCTCACCCGCCGCGGCCGAGAAGGAGTTGTCGGGGATGATCGCGGCCGCCCCGTCCGACAACGAGCTCAAGTTCGCGCTGGCGCGCTTCTACACCACCACCGGTCAGGCGCCGAAGGCCGAGTCGATTTACCAGCAGGTCATCGACGTCCAAAAGCTCGAGCCGGACGGGCTCGCCGCGCGCGACCAGCTCGCGCAGCTGCGCCTGCGCCGCAACGACGTGGACGGCGCCCTGAAGCTCATCGGCGAAGTGCTCGCGAAGAGTCCGCGCGACGACGAGGCGCTGCTCTTGCGCGGGGACATCGAGCTGTCGAGGAAGGACCCGAAGGCGGCGATCGCGGACCTGCGCTCGGTATTGCGCGACCAACCCAATGCGGTGGGCGTACTGCGTGCGCTGGCGCGTGCCCACGTCGCCAACGGGGAATCGGCGCTCGCCGAGGAGACGCTGCGGCGTGCACTGGACGCGAATCCGCGCGACCCGGGCCTGCGGCTCGACCTCGCCCAGCTGCTCGCTCGCATGGGCAAGCCGGAGCAGGCCAAACCGCTGCTCGCGGATCTCGCCAAGGAACACCCCGAAGACACGGCGACCCTGGATGCGCTGTTCAAGGTTAGCGCCACCCTCAAGGACTACGTCACCGCGGAGTCCGCCGCCGATGCGCTGGTGAGCGCGCGGCCGAAGTCGGCTGCCGGCTACGTCTATCGTGGCATGTTGGCCGAGCAGCAGGAGCACGCCGACGAGGCGCTCAAGTTCTATGCCAAGGCGGGCGAGCTGCAGCCGGACGCGCTCGAGCCGCTGCAGGGCGAGGTGCGGGTGCTGGTCGAGCAGAAGCGCGGCGCGGAGGCGCTCAAACGGCTCGACGAGGCGGCGCAGAGCACGCCGAAGGCCGCCGCGCCGCTGTTGCTCAAGGGCGATCTGCTGCTCTCTCAGGGGCGTGCCGCGGACGCGCAGGCCGCGTACCAGGCGGCGAGCGAACGGGCGCCGCGTTGGTGGTTGCCCTACAGCGGCGTGGCGCGGGCACAGATCGCGGCAAAGCAGCCGCAGGCCGCGCTCGACACGCTGCGCGCCGCGGTCGCCAAGGTCGATCAGAGTGAGGAGCTGCAGATCGAGGTGGCGCAGTACCTCGCCCAGTTCAACCGGCCGGAGGAGGCGCAGAGCGCGTACGAGGCCATCCTCGCGCACGATCCGCAGTCCGACGTGGCCGCCAACAACCTCGCCATGTTGCTGGTGACCTACAAGAAGGATCCGGCGAGCTTGCAGCGCGCCAAAACACTGGCGGCCCGCTTCGCCGATTCCGGCAACCTGTCTTTCCTGGACACCTACGGATGGGTGCTCGCGCGCACCGGCGATGCGGCCGCGGCCGTGCCCGTGCTCGAGCGGGTGGTCAACGATGCGCCTGAATCGCCGGTGGCGCGGTATCACCTCGGCATGGCGCAGACGGGCGTCGGCAACACCGCCGCCGCGCGCGACGAGCTGAGCCGTGCACTGAAGTCGGGTGCCAAGTTCACCGGCAGCGACGAGGCGCGTGCGACCCTCGAGAAGCTCGCCACGTTGTCGGCGTCGTCCGCGCCCAAGTCTTGACAGGCAGTCGTCGCCCGCGACGGATGACGCGGGTGCTCGCAGGGTATGGGGCCCCAAGGGAGTTGAATCCATGAAACCGTTATTCGCCGCTTGCGGCGCGCTGTTGCTGTGGCTCTTGGGCACCGGCGCGGGGTTTGCGCAGCAGGCGGTGCTGGCGACGCAGGCGCGTCCGGTGGCGCTTCCCACGGCGGCAACGCCCGCACAGTCGCCGCAGCCGTTCAGCGTGTCGGGTCCTCAGGACCTCGTGGTCACGGTCACCGATCTGCAATTCCCGTCGGCTTTGAAGTCGGCCACGGCGGCCGTGGTCCAGGGCGGTACCGTGGTCGCCAGTGCGACGCTCGCGCCGCCGAGCGGTGCGTCCGGATCTACCCCGCCGCCGGCGGTCGCGACTTTGTCGCTGCCGCAGGCCAACGGCAGCTATTCGATCATCGTGTTCGGCGTGCCCGATCCCTCCACCGGCGCGGGCTCGTTCACGGCGTGCGTGGCGCCGTCGGCGAGCCCGACTTCGTGCATCACCGCGGATTCGTTCTCCGGCAACCTGGCGGTGCCGCCGACGCTCGATCCGACGGTGTCGACGTACAGCGTGCCGCTCACCATCACCCAGGGCGGTGCCTACACCGTCAGCTTCGCGGACCTGAAGTTCCCCGTGGCGCTGGCGCCGCCGTCCGCGGGCGGAACCACCAACCCGACCCTCGCGATTTTCCAGGGCGTGACGGCGGTCGCGCTGGGCATCGCCTCGGGCGCTTCGGTGACGTTGGCGCCCGGCTCCTATCAACTGCTCGCGGTGGCACAGGCCGATGCGACCGCCAAAGCGGGCCTGTTCTCGGTGGCGCTGACCGGCCCCACCGGCACGACATCGCCGCTCGCGCAAGTGTTCCCGGTGGGGCAGCTTGCCCCGGCGGCGCGAGTCATCAACCCGGCTGCGCAGGCGTTGACGCTCGCGGTCACCGACTACGCGTTCCCGGGGACGCTCGCCAGCGCCGAGGCGACGTTGACTGTCGGCGCGAGCGTGCTTGCGACCGCCGCCGCCGGCGGCGGCGCGGTGAACGCGCCGAACGCGCCGGCCGGCGCGCTCAGTCTGTGGACCTACGCGGCGCCTGGAGCCACCGCCGGCACGTTCAGCGCCGACGTCTCGAGCGCGTCGAGTGACCTATATACGGTAGCGCAGGGTGTCGATCAGGTGGGTTCGACGAGCGCGTATGCCTTCGTGACCCCGAATCCCGTCGCCGCGGGCAGCTACCAGGTGACCGCCGCGGACCTGCAGTTCCCCGCGCAACTCGCCGGTCTGTCCTTCGCGGTGGCCCAGAACGGGACGCTGCTCGCGCCGCCCGGCAAGGCGGGGATGGTCAACGTCACCGCCGCAGCCGGCCGGCTGGTGCTGCTCGCCAGCGCGCAGCCGCCGGTGTCCGGCGGCGTCACCGGCAGCGGTCTGTTCGACGTGAGCGTGCAGAGCGGCGGCGCGACGCCGCAGCTCGTCTTCGACCAGACTCAGGCCGTGAGCAACGCCGGCGTGCTGTTCGACGCGCAGTCGCTCACGCTCGGCACGGCGGGTGCTTTCAGCGCCACGCTGAGCGATTTACAAGTGCCGGCGCCCTTCGGCACGCTCGCGCTGGTCGTGTCGCAGGGCCCGCAGATCCTCGGCAAGATCTTCGGCGGCGGCAGCTTCCCGTTCAACGCGAGTCCGGGCACCTATCAATTGACTTTCGTCGCCAGCCCGGCGGCCGGGCAGCAGTTCGGCCTGTACGCGGCCGGCGTGACGTTTGCGCCGCCCGCCATCACGCTCACGGCCAGTGCCACGTCCGTCGTCGACGGCTCGCCGGTCGCGCTCACCTGGAGCGTCACCGGCGCGAGCGGCTGCACCGCCGGCGGCGGCGCGTGGAGCGGCGACAAGAATCCGGTCTCGGGCACCGATAGCGTGGTGCTGAGCGGCACCACGACCTACACGCTCACCTGCACCGGCAACGGCGGCTCCAGCAAGCAGTCGGTCACCGTCACGGCGCTGCCGAAGCCGGCCGGCGGCGGCGGCGGTGGCGCGCTCGATGTGACGAGCCTCGCGGCGCTGGCGACGCTCGTGTTCATGGCGCGCGGCCGGCGCAACCCGTCGGCGTCCGGCCGGCGCGGGTAGTCGGGGTTCGCCGTGTCGCGGCGGTGCCGGCGGCGCGCGTCGCTTGGTCTGGTCGCGGCAGGATCGGCGCTGCTGGCCACGCTCGCGAGCGGCGCGCCCGCAGCAGCGGCGACGGCGAGTGCGGCGGCGGGCGGAGCGCGCGCGCTGGTGACGGCGCCGGTCGACGACGCGCGGCTGGTGCGCTTGCCCGGCAACCGACGGCCCGAATTCAATGCCCGCACTGACCGGGGTCCGGTCGAGGACGCCTATCCGCTGGCCCATCTGCAGCTGCTGCTCAAGCGGCCGCCCGAGCGACAGCGGGCGCTCGACGACTACATCGTGGCGCTGCACGACCGCACGTCGCCGCAGTACCACCACTGGCTCACCGCGGCCGAGTTCGGCGCACGCTTCGCCCCGGCCGCAGCCGACGTGGCTGCGGTGCGTACTTGGCTGGAACGGCACGGCTTCTCGGTCGACACCGTGTATCCGAGCGGCGTGCTGATCGATTTCTCCGGCACGGCGGGCGCCGTCAGGAGCGCCTTCCATACGCAGATCCACCGGCTCGCGATCGGCAGCGAGAGTCACATCGCCAATGCCGAGGCGCCGCAGATTCCTGCCGCGCTGGCACCGGTGGTCGCCGGCGTGGTGTCGTTGAACGACTTCCGGCCGCACCCGCTGCGACGACCGCGCGCCGCCTACACGCTGTCGTCGAGCACGCACCCGCTGGCGCCGGCCGACCTCGCCACGATCTACGGGCTCGCGCCGCTGTTCGCGCGCGGCTACGCCGGTCAGGGGCAAACCATCGCGGTGCTCGAGGACACGGACGTCTACAGCACGGCCGACTGGGCGACCTTTCGCAGCACCTTCGGCTTGGCGACCTACACGACGGGGTCATTGACCCAGGTGCACCCCGCGCCGCCGCGCGGCGCGAACAATTGCGCCGACCCCGGCGTGGTGACGCGCCCGGCCGGGGTCGATGGCGAGGCGATCCTGGATGCCGAATGGGCGAGTGCGGCGGCCCCCGGCGCGACCATCGAGGTCGCCGCCTGCGCCGATACCGCGACCACCTTCGGCGGGCTGATCGCGCTCGAGAATCTTCTGAACGGCGCCGCGCCGCCGCCGCTCGTGAGTCTGAGCTACGGTGAGTGCGAGGCGCTCGCCGGCGCGACCACCAATGCCGCCTACGCGTCCGCCTACGCGCAGGCGGTCACGGAGGGCGTGTCGGTGTTCGTCGCGGCCGGCGATGACGGCGCGGCGGCCTGCGATCCGCAGGTCAAGAGCGCCTCGCACGGGATCGGAGTCAGCGGCTTCGCCTCCACGCCCTATGACGTCGCGGTCGGCGGCACCGATTTCCTCGACACCTACACCGGGACCAGCGCGACCTATTGGAGCGCGGGCAACTCGGCCACCTATGGGTCGGCGCTCGGCTATGTCCCCGAGATTCCGTGGAACGACTCCTGCGCAGGCCGGCTGCTCGCGCGTTACGCCGGATATTCCGCCACCACCGGCAGCGGCAGCTTCTGCGCGAGCAGCATCGGTGCCAACTATCTCACCACGACGGCGGGCAGCGGCGGTCCGAGCGCCTGCGCGAGCGGCTCACCGACCTCGTCCGGCGTGGTCGGCGGATCGTGCGCAGGCACGCCCAAGCCGGCCTGGCAGTCCGGTCCCGGCGTGCCCGCCGACGGCGTGCGCGATCTGCCGGACGTCGCCCTGTTCTCCGGCGACGGGGTGTGGGGCCATTACTACGTGTTCTGCTGGTCCAACACCGCCACGGGCGGCAAGGCCTGCAGCGGCGCGCCGAGCACCTGGTCCGGCGGCGGCGGCACCTCGTTCGCCGCACCGATCCTCGCCGGCATCCAGGCGCTCATCGACCAGGCGGCCGGCGGCCGGCAGGGCAATCCCAACGTTGTCTACTACACGCTCGCAGCCAGCCAGAATCACGCCGGCACCGCCTGCAACGCGTCGAGCAGCGCGCAGGCGGCGGGGTGCGTCTTCTACGACGTCACGGCGGGCGACATGACGGTGGACTGCACGGGGACGGCCGATTGCTATCTGCCGTCGGGGAATTATGGCGCGCTCGCCCCGGGCGGATCGGCGACGACGACCGCGTTCGCGGCGGCGGCGGGCTGGGATTTCGCCACGGGCCTCGGCAGCGTCAACGCCGCCAATCTGCTGGCGTACTGGGGATCCGCGGACCTCGGCTTGAGCGCCAGCGGTGCGCTCACGGCGTCGGGGTTGCTCTCGTATTCGCTCGGCGTCACCGACCACGGACCGCAGAGCGCCAGCGGTGTGAGCGTGACGACCACGCTGCCGGCGGGGGCCTCGCTGGTGAGCGGCGCGAGCAGTGCCGGCTGCAGCCAGAACGGACAGACCGTGACCTGCGCCGTCGGCAACGTGGCGGTGGGGGCGACGGTGGCGCTCACACTGGTCGTGCAGACGTCCGCGTCGGGCAGCGTGTCGCTGGCATTCGCCGTCAACTCCCCGAGCCCCAGCCTCGACCCCGCAGACGGCCAGGCGAACATCGCCGTGAACGTGCCGGCCGCCGCGAGTCGCGGGGACGACGCGCCCCTGCCGCCTTGGGCGACCGTCGCGCTCGCGCTCGGCCTGCTGCTGCTCGCGACGCGGCGCCTCGCCGTCTCGACGCGAGCCCCGTCGGCGTGATGCCGCGGCCATGACGCCCTGGCGTTTCGCCTGGCAGTTCGCGGCGCTGTTCGGGCTGTTGTCGGCGTCGTTCGAAGCAGTGCGCGGCGGAATTCTCGAGCGTCTCGTCATCGACGAGGCGTTGCTGCGCCCGACGGCGTGGTTGCTCGGCGTCCTCGATCCGGCGCACCCGGTCGCTCGCGTCGGCCGCACCCTCGTCTCGGATCACGCCCAGCTGCACGTCACGCGCGGCTGCGAGGGTGTGGAAATGACCTTCCTGGTGGTGGCCGCCGTAGCGGTCTTCCCGGCGGCACCGCGGCGGCGGCTGCAGGGACTGCTGGTCGGTGCGGTGCTCGCACAGGTGCTCGCGATCGCGCGTCTCGCGATTCTGCAGTGGTCGTTGCAGTGGGCGCCGGACGCGTGGTCGACGCTGCACGGCCTGGTGCTGCCGTTGGCGCCGGTCGCGATTCTGACGGGCTACTTCCTGCGCTGGTCCGAGGGCGCAGCCCACCCCGACCGCGCGGCGCAGGTGGCGGCGCATGCCGGCTGAGGCGTGGCCCGCACGCCGGCGCGTGCGCGCGGTGTTGGTCGTCATGGCGGCGCTCGCGCTCGGTTCGCTCGGTGCGGAAAGCCTCGCGCGCCTCGCGGCCCCGTGGGACGAAGTCGTGGCGCGCGCGCTCGCGCACGGCCTGCCGTGGCAGATCGATCGGGTCGGCGTCCGCCGAGCGCTGCCGGATGCGCCGGCGCAGCTCGAGTTGCGGGCGACGGTGAGCCGCAGTGTGGAGGATCCGCGGCCGGCCGCGCTGCTGATCGGCAAGATCCCGGTGGCGGCCGCGGCGCAGGCGCCCGCGGTGTTCTGGACGCTGCTCGCGCTCTGGCCGGTGCGCACGGCGCGCGAGCGCCGGGTGCTGCTGCTCGGTGGCGTGCCGGGATATCTCGCGCTCGAAGCGGCCACCACGGCGAGCCAGCTGCTGGTGCCGTTGGCCTATGCGTCCGCCGCACTCGCCGGAGCGCCGCTGCGGCCGACGTCGTGGGAGCACTGGTCCCGCTTCCTGGAGGCCGGCGGGCGCATTGCGCTCGCGGTGGTCCTGGCGCTCGGTATCGTCGCCGTCGTGACGCGCCGGCAGCGGCGGCCGGATCGTCCGCCGCTCGCCGCCAAGAAACTTTCGACTCGGCGCCTCGTCTAAATCACCATGGACACGAGAACTCACCGAGGGCGTCTTGCGAGCATCGCCGCCGGCGTGTGGGCCGCCTGCGCCGTCAGCGGCTGCGCGACGCTCGCACCGTCGTCCGATCCGGCGGCGCCGAACCGCTGCCACGTCGAGTCCGGTTGGCTGGATGCGACGAATGGCTGCTCGGTGCGCGCAGGCTACCCCGACTGTTACCTCGTGTGCCCCGGACAGGGAACGCGGCGACGCCTGTAGTATCCGCCGCGCGGCAGCCGGGCTGGCACACGGCGGGTGTCTGCTTTCTAATCCCGCCATGCTGTGCTGCTACCACCCCGGCTACCACGTGCCGCTCTCGCCCACGCACCCGTTCCCGATGTCCAAGTACCCGCTGCTCAAGGAGCGGTTACTCGCGGAAGGATTGATCGCGCCCGGCGATCTGCTCGAACCCGAACCCATCGACCTCGAGACCCTCGCGCTGGTGCACACCCGCGAGTACCTCGCCAAGCTCGCCGACGGCGGACTCAGTGCCGCGGAGCA
>DAIDHD010000073.1 GCA_027459765.1 Gammaproteobacteria bacterium
GGGCCCGCGGGGCCGGCGCGTCCCGGAGGTCGTCCCAGGCACCGAGGAGACGGTGCCCGCGGACGCGGTGATCGTCGCGTTCGGCTTCAATCCGAACCCGCCGCCCTGGTTCGCGATGCACGGGATCGGACTCAATCCGAACGGCCGGGTACGCGTGGCCACCCTGGGCGCACGCCGCTTCCAGACCACCAACCCGAAGGTGTTCGCTGGTGGTGACATGGTGCGCGGCTCGGATCTGGTGGTGACGGCCGTGTTCGAAGGGCGCGAGGCCGCGCAGGGCATCCTCGACTACCTCGGCGTGCGCTAACGAGCGCGGAGGCGGCCGGCCCGGCGGCGTCACAAAACTGTAAAGCTCCTGCAATACGCGGCCTCTGAAATGCGGGGCCGATGCAGTCACCGGATGACGCCGCGCAGATATTGATCCTCGACCGCGACATTGCGGCGGTCGAACCGCTGCGCCAGCGGCTCGCGGAGGCCGGTCACGCCGTGCGCGCAGTCGCCGAGCCGGGGGCCGCGGTGGCCGCGGTCGCGGAGCGGCCGCCGCGACTCGCCATCGTCGACTGGAATCTGCGCGGCACCCCGGCGCTGGAACTGCTCGACGGCCTGCGCCGCGCGCGCGCCGGCCGGCAGATGCGGCTCGTCATCCTGTCGGCACTCGGCGACGAGCAGGACGTGGTGATGGGCCTCAATCTCGGCGCCGACGACTACATCGTCAAGCCGTATTCCTTGCGCGAGGCGGTGGCGCGGGTCGGCGCGATCCTGCGACCGCTGGCCCAGGGCACGCGGCCCGCACCGCTCGCCTGCGACGAGTTGGTGCTCGACGCCGGCAGCAACCGCGTCACGGCACGCGGCCGCACCATTGCACTGCGCAGCGTGGAATTCCGTCTTCTCGAGTTCCTGATGTTGCATCCCGGGCAGGCATTCAATCGAGCCCAGCTCCTGAAGCAGGTCTGGGGCGAGCACAGCGACGTCGACGAGCGCACCGTCGACGTGAACGTGCAGCGTCTGCGCAAGATCCTGAGCGAGCCCGGCTACGAAGCCTACATCCAGACCGTGCGCGGCTTCGGTTACCGCTTCGGGCATCCCCCTTGAGAATTGCGCCGGCACGCGACATTCGCGACGCAAGTGCCTCGATTGTCAGCAAAACTTCTTCGCAGAGTCATCCGACCGTCACACGCCGCCGCCATCGTACGGACACAGAGCGGGACTACACGGAGTTTCCATGGTCGAGCGAAGCGTGCCAGCGACCCTGCGGATGCGGACGGTGTTCATATCGGACGTGCACTTGGGCTTTCGCGGCTGCAGCGCCGAGCTTCTGCTGGACTTCCTCCATCACGTGGAGATGGAGACGCTGTTCCTGGTTGGCGACATCGTCGACGTGTGGAGCATGAAGAAATCCATGTACTGGCCGCAATCGCACAACAACGTGGTGCGCACCATCCTCGGCAAGTGCAAGCGTGGCACCAAGGTGGTGTTCGTGCCCGGCAACCACGACGAGGTGTTCCGCGACTTCGACGGCGCGGTGTTCGGCAACCTGGAGATTCACCGCGAGTACGTCCACCACACGGCGGACGGGCGCAAGCTCCTGGTGCTGCATGGCGACGAATTCGACAGCGTGGTCAAGTGCAGCCCGTGGCTGGCCAAGCTCGGCAGCAACCTCTACGACGTCCTGCTCGCGCTCAACCCGGTCGTGAACCGGGTTCGGCGCCTGTTCGGCCTGCCGCACTGGTCGCTGTCCGCTTACCTCAAGCAGAAGGCGAAGCGTGCGGTGCAGTACATCGGCAGCTTCGAGGAGGCCGTCGCGCAGGCCGCGCGCCGGGCCGGAGTGGATGCGGTGGTATGCGGACACATCCACCGCGCGGAGATCCGCGACATCGACGGCGTTCTGTACTTCAACGACGGCGACTGGGTGGAGAGTTGCACTTCGCTGGTCGAGGACATGAACGGACAATTAAGGCTGCTCGATTGGCCGCGTTTGAAGGAACAAATGGCCGCGGCGCCGCTCTCAGTCCCTGTCGGACAAGCCGCGTGATACACACCGAGGAGCGTCGCATGAACGAAATCCTGCAGCTTAAGGATCTTCCCTGGCACGCCTGGCAGCGCCGCCTCGCCGAGGCGTTCGGCGCCGCCGGACCGAAGCCGGCTGCGCTCGGGACGCGCCCGCTGCCGCGATTCGTTGCCGACGACGGCTCGTCCTGGCTGGCGCGCGCGCATCGCGCCATGGGTCTACAGAATCTCGAGGCCGGCCGCTGACCGCGGCCCCTCCATCGATCCCTCGTCCGACTCGAGGCCTCGCAAGGGGCCTCTTTTTTTTGCGAAGAAGGTGCCCATGAGTCCGATCGACATCGATTTCGACCTCGCTCTTTCGCGCCTCGAGGAAGAGTGGAGCGCCGCCTATCACGCGAGCGTCGCACTGCGCGCGCAGTATCAGGGCCTCGCGTCGAGCGCGCACGCCGACGCCGCCTCGCTGGATGTGCTGCGCGAACGCATGGAGCGCGCCGAGGCGCTCAAGGCCCGGGTAATGGCGCAGATCGAGAACCTCGAGCACGTGCGCCGCAGCCGCGGCTGACCGTCGTAGCCGCGCCCGACCGCCGCCGCTGCGGGTACAGTGGTGCCATGCTGTGCTGCTACCACCCCGGCTACCACGTGCCGCTGTCGCCGTCACACCCGTTCCCGATGTCCAAGTACCCGCTGCTCAGGGAGCGGTTACTCGCGGAAGGATTGATCGCGCCCGGCGATCTGCTCGAACCCGAACCCATCGACCTCGAGACCCTCGCGCTGGTGCACACCCGCGAGTACCTCGCCAAGCTCGCCGACGGCGGACTCAGTGCCGCGGAGCA
>DAIDHD010000031.1 GCA_027459765.1 Gammaproteobacteria bacterium
CGCTATTTTCCGATGCAGAAGTCGGCGAAGATGCGCCCGAGCAGATCGTCGCTGGTGAATTCGCCGGTGATCTCGCCGAGCGCGGCCTGTGCGAGGCGCAATTCCTCCGCGAGCAATTCGGGCACGGGGCTGCCGCCGAGAAGCTCGGCGGCGGCATCGAGGTGACGGCCGGCGGTTTCGAGTGCCTCGATGTGTCGCCGGCGGGCGCTGCAGAGCCCGCCGGCCTCGGCGCCCGGATAGCCCGCGCTCGTCTTGAGATGGGCGCGAAGTAGGTCGATGCCCGTGCCGGTGCGCGCGCTTAAGTAGATCCGCGTGGGTGTCGCCGCGTCCGGGGACGCCTCGATGCGCGGGCTTGCGCCGCAAAGGTCGATCTTGTTGTACACGAGCGTACGCGGCACGTCCGCGGGCAGTGGCGGTTGCGCATGCAGTGCCTCGAGATCCGCCGCGCCGGCGTCGGCGTTCGCCTCGGTGGCATCGAGGACGTACAGCACGTGGTCGGCGCGCCGCAGTTCCTGGCCCGCCCGGCGCACGCCCTCGGCCTCGACGGGATCGGCGGTCACCCGCAGGCCTGCGGTGTCGACCACGACCAGCGGCAGGCCGTCGAGGTTCACCGGCTGGCGCAGCACGTCGCGTGTCGTGCCGGGCACAGGCGCGACGATGGCCACGTCCTCGCCGGCGAGCCGGTTGAGCAGGCTCGATTTGCCGGCGTTGGGCGGACCGGCGATGACCACGGCGAGTCCGTCGCGCAGCAGCGCGCCCTGGCGCGCAGCGGCGCGCACCGCGTCCAGCGACGCACGGGTCGCGGCCAGGCGCTCGGCGATACGCCCCCAGGACGGCAGGTCGAGGTCTTCCTCCGGGAAATCGATCGCCGCTTCCACACGCACGCGCAAGCCCGTCAGTTCGGCGAGCAGCGCATCGATCCGGGCCGAGAATTCGCCGCTGAGCGAGCGCACCGCCGCGCGCGCGGCGGCCGCCGTGGCGGCGCCGATCAGGTCGGCGACCGCCTCGGCCTGGGCGATGTCGAGCTTGCCATTGAGGAAGGCGCGTTCGCTGAATTCGCCGGGACGCGCGAGCCGGCAGCCGAGCGCGACCAGGCGCGCCAGCAGCAGGTCGAGCACCACCGGACCGCCGTGGCCCTGCAGTTCGAGCACGGGCTCACCGGTGAACGAGTGCGGCGCCGGAAAATAGAGCGCGAGGCCCTGGTCGATGCACGAGCCGTCGACGTCGCGAAAGTTCGCCAGGGTCGCGGCCCGCGGCGGGGGGAGCCTTCCGAGAATCCCCTCGGCGACGCGCGGCACCGCCGGCCCGGAGACGCGCACCACGCCGACGGCGCCACGCCCCGGCGGCGTCGCCACGGCGACGATGGTGTCGGTCGAACTCAAGCGCGCTGCTTGGCCGCCTCCGCCTGGACCACCTGGTTGATACGCCATTGCTGCACCATCGACAGCACCGTATTGGTGAGCCAGTAGAGCGCGAGGCCGGAGGGGAACCAGGCCATCATCGCCGTCATCACGATCGGCATGAACTGCATGAGTTTGGCCTGGGTCGGATCGGCCGGCGCGGGGTTGAGGCGCGATTGGGCGAACATCGCTCCGCCGAGCAGGATCGGCAGCACGAAGTAGGAGTCGTGAACTGACAGGTCGTTGATCCAGCCCATGAAGGGCGCCTGGCGCATCTCCACGGTCTCGACCAGCACCCAGTAGAAGGCCATCAGGATGGGGATCTGCACCAGCGTCGGAAGACACCCGCCGAGCGGATTGATCTTCTCGCGCTTGTAGAGCTCCATCATCGCCTTGCCCAGCTTCTCGCGGTCGTCCTTGTAGGTTTCCTGAAGCTGTTTCATGCGCGGAGCGACCGCGCGCATCTTCGCCATCGAGCGGCCGCTCGCCTGGCTCAGGGGATAGAACAAGAGCTTGATCAGCGCGGTGACGATGATGATCGACCAGCCCCAATTGCCGGTGATGCCGTGCACCCACTCGAGGGTGGCGAACAACGGGTGCGCGATCACCGTGAGCAGGCCATAGTCGGCGGCGAGGTCGAGCCGCGGTCCGGCGGCCGCGAGTTGCGCCTGCAGCTTCGGCCCGACGAACAGCCGTTCGCTGAGTGAGGCGTTGCCGCCGGCCGGCACGTCGATGGTCGGACCGGTGGCGCTCCACAGGTAATCGTGACCCTGGACCGCGAGCTGGAAGTGATACGGCTGGCCCGCCGGCGGCACGATGGCCGAGACGAAGTGGTGCTGCAGCGTCGCCAGCCAGCCGTTGGTCACGGTGGCGGCGTAGTGCGCGTCGCTCTCGTTTTCCACCTTCAGGTCGCGCGCCTTGCTGCCGTCGAACACGGAGGGGCCGCGGAAGGAGAAGGTGTTGACGTCGAAGTACGACCGCGATTGCTTCTCCCAGTGGCTCAAGATCTGGGCATAAGGCGCGAAGGCGCGGCCGCTGGGACTCGCGTTCTCGATACGGTAGTCGAGGTCGATGGCATACGAGCCGCGCTTGAAGACGAAGGTCTTGGTGACCGTGACGCCGGCACCGTCGGACCAGGTGAGCGGCACGCGCAGTTCGTCGGCGCCGGCGGCAAGCGTGTAGGTGTCCCGGGCGGCGCTCCACTCGACGAGGTGAGTGGGCGCGGTCTGCCCGGCGGCGGCGGTGAGCCCCGACTGCAGCACGTACAGGGACTGCGGGGAATCGCGGTTCAGCAGCCGCACCGGCAGGTCCGGAGCATCCTTGCGCACCGGATACTTCAAGAGGTCGACGCGGTCGAGTTCGCCGCCCTTCAAGTCGATGCGGATGTCGTACACGTCGGTGACGACGTGCAGCAGCGGGCGCTCGCCGGCGGCGGTGGACGCGGTGGCAGGAGCGGCGGCCGTGCCGAGTCCGGCGCCGGCGTTGGGCGCGCTCGGGGTGGCGGTGGATGCTGCCGGTGGCGTCGTGCTCGGCGCGCTCGCGGCCGACGGCACCGAGGCGTCCAGGGAGGGCGCGGCGGTGCCGGTGGGCGTGCCCTGCGCGGGGGCGCTCGCTTGCGGCGGCGGCGCGAATTCCCGATTCCAGGTCTCGTAGTTGAGATACAGGAGCGCGGCCAGCAGGAACCAGAGCGTGTAGCGGATCTTAGGCATGAAACGAACTCTTTTCAGGCACGGGGTCGTAACCCCCGGGTGCAAAAGGATGACAGCGCAGCAGGCGCTTGAGGCCGAGCCACGACCCGCGCAGCGCACCGAATCGCTCGATGGCGGTGTGCGCGTAGCACGAACAGCTCGGATGGTAACGGCAACGCGGGCCGAGCAGGGGACTCAAACCGAGCTGGTAGGCGCGGATGATCCAGAGGAGCGGCGCACGCATGGGTTTTCAGCCGCGCTCGCGAATCTTGCGAAGCTGCTGGTCGAGGGCGGCGCGCAGCGTGGCGGGGCTGGCGCGGCGAGCGGCTTCGCGAGCGGTCACCAGGATGTCGACTGCGGGAAGCTGGTGTTGGTTCACGCGGAAGGCCTCCCGCGCGATGCGCTTGACCAGATTGCGGGCCACCGCATTACCAACTGCCCGGGTGGCGATGCTCAATCCGAGCCGGGCGTGGGTTTCGGCGTTGGCGAGCACGGAGAGCGTGAAATAGGCGTCGCTGAGTCGCCGGCCTCGCTGCCGCACGGCACGAAACTCGGCCGGCGCGTGCAACCTGACTTGCGGCCCGAAGCGGTGCGGACGGATCGCCGACGAGCCTCGTGAAGACCCCGTCAGGGGCAGAGGCGCTTGCGGCCCTTGGCGCGGCGGCGGGACAGAGTCAGGCGTCCGCCCTTGGTGGCCATGCGGGCACGAAAGCCATGGGTGCGGGCGCGGTGCAGATTGCTCGGGTTGAAAGTGCGTTTCATGGCTCGACCAACGTGTTAGGCAATGGGTTGCGGACGTGTTCTTTCGGGAAGGCGCGTCAAAGGGCGTGCATTCCTGAAAAAAGGCCGCAAAGGGTACTTAAATAGCGGCGCGGGTGTCAATAGACGGCCCTTCATCTTGGCGCTAGACTCCGCGCCCTTTTCGATTCACCCTGACGGTCCTCAAAAAGCCCCCGTCGCCAGTCGTTTTGCAGGAGTGTGCGCTCTTGACGGAGTCGCTGTGGAGTCGAATTTTCCGCGTTCTGGAGACGGAGCTCCCGCCGCAGCAGTGCAACACCTGGATTCGGCCGCTGCACGTGGTGGAACAGGCGGGCGAGCTCAAGCTCCTGGCTCCCAATCGTTACGTGGTGGAGTGGATTGGTGAACACGCGCTCGGCCGCATCGTCGAGTTGTTGCGCGAGTTCGCGGACGGCGCCGCGCCGACGGTGAGTCTCGACGTGGGGACGCGTACCGCCCCGGCGCGGATGGCGACGCAGCCGGTCGCGGAAAGTGGCGAATCGGCCGCGCTGCGCGCGCGGCGGGCGCTGCCGCTGCCGCTCGGCAGCCGTATCAACCCGGATTTCACGTTCGAGAATTTCGTCGAAGGCAAGAGCAACCAGCTCGCCAAGGCCGCCGCCGTGCAGGTCGCCGGCAACCTCGGCAAGGCCTACAACCCGCTGTTCATCTATGGCGGTGTGGGCCTCGGCAAGACGCACCTGATGCACGCCGTGGCGAACAAGGTGAAGGAGCGCAACTCGGAGGTGCGCCTCGCCTACGTGCACAGCGAGCGCTTCGTCGGTGACATGGTCAAGGCGTTGCAGCACAACACCATCAACGAGTTCAAGAGCGCCTACCGGTCGGTGGACGCGCTGATGATCGACGACATCCAGTTCTTCGCCGGCAAGGAGCGCTCGCAGGAGGAGTTCTTTCACACCTTCAATGCGCTGCTGGAGAGCCAGCAGCAGGTGATCCTCACCTGCGATCGCTACCCGAAGGAGGTGGACGGGCTCGAGGAACGGCTGAAGTCGCGCTTCGGCTGGGGATTGACGGTGGCGATCGAACCCCCGGAGCTCGAGACCTGTGTCGCCATCCTGATGAGCAAGGCCGCGAGCACGCAGGTGGACCTGCCCGAGGAAGTCGCCTTCTTCATCGCCAAGCGCATTCGTTCCAACGTTCGCGAATTGGAGGGCGCACTGCGGCGGGTGGTGGCGACCTCGCACTTCACCGGTCGACCCATCACGCTGGATTTCGCCAAGGAGGCGCTGCGCGACCTGTTGGCGCTGCAGGAGAAGCTGGTCACCATCGAGAACATCCAAAAGACCGTGGCCGAGTATTACAAGATCCGCATCGCGGATCTGCTCTCCAAGCGTCGCAGCCGCTCGATCGCGCGGCCGCGCCAGGTAGCCATGGCGCTCGCGAAGGAATTGACCAATCATAGTCTGCCGGAGATCGGCGACGCCTTCGGCGGCCGCGATCACACCACCGTGCTGCATGCCTGTCGCAAGGTGAAGGACCTGCGGGAGGCGGAACGGCGAGTGGGCGAGGACTATATGAACCTGTTGAGAACCCTGGCAGGTTGAGGCGGGAAAAGCTGTGGATAAATCTGGGGACGCTTTTATGCACAGGCTGTGCACCTGCCGCGAACAGGGCGCCGACAGCTGTCGAGACCGGTTGTCTGGATTGCAATATATTGAAAGTAAAGGTTTTTTCCGGGTTATTCGCAGAAGCGAATCGCCCTCTTAATAGCTAACATTATCTATCTCAAGAAAGAAGAACTTTTAAGACGCGCAAGAAGCGGGTGGATGCATGAAATTGACGGCCGAACGGGAGAAGTTGTTGGCGCCGCTGCAGGCGGTCATCGGTGTGGTCGAACGCCGCCAGACCATGCCAGTGCTGGCGAACGTGCTGCTGGGGGTACGCCAGGGGCAACTGTCGATCACGGCGACCGATCTGGAAGTCGAGCTGGTGGCAGCCACGGAAGTGTCGGTACAGCAGGCGGGCGACATTACGGTGCCGGGGCGCAAATTCCTGGACATCCTGCGTGCCCTGCCGGAAAAGACCTCGGTGTCGCTGGCGCTGGACCAGGAGAAGGTGGTCATCAAGGCCGGCCGTAGTCGCTTTACGTTGTCGAGCCTGCCGGCGGCTGAATTTCCGGTGATCGAGGATATTCAGGCGCAGCAGACCGTGGTGTTGCCGCGCAAGGATTTGCTCCACGTGCTCGAGAAGACGCATTTCTCGATGGCACAGCAGGACGTGCGGTACTACCTGAATGGGTTGTTGATCGAGATTCACGGTGACGTGCTGCGGGGCGTCGCCACCGACGGTCACCGGCTCGCCTTGTCGGAGACGACGCTGGCGGCTAAGGCGCAGGTCACTCAGTCGGTGATCGTGCCGCGCAAGGGCGTGCTCGAGCTGCAACGGGTGCTGACGCCGGAGGGTGAAGCGGAGTTGGCGCTCGGAACCAATCATGTTCGCGTCCAGATCGGGGATATTCGGTTCACTTCGAAGCTCATCGATGGCAGATTCCCGGATTATTCGCGCGTGATCCCGGGCGCGCCGCCGGTCGGAATCAAGGCCGATCGCGATGTCCTGCGCCAGGCGCTACAGCGGACCGCCATTCTTTCCAACGAAAAATACCGTGGCATCCGGGTCACCGTGCGCAAGAACCTGATCGTGGTACAGGCGCATAACCCCGAACAGGAGGAGGCGGAAGAGGAAATCGAGGTCGGATACGAGGGGGTCGACCTGGAGGTAGGCTTCAACGTCAATTATCTGCTCGATGCGCTCGCAGCCATCGACGGCCAGGAAGTCGAGCTCGGCCTCACCGACAGCAACAGTAGTTGCTTGATTCGCTCCCCTGGCGGCGGGGCGTCACGCTACGTCGTGATGCCCATGCGGTTGTGAGGGCGGTGAGCGTGGAGGTTCACGGCCGATGACGCTGGAGCGGGTGCAAGTCACCGGCTTCCGGTGCTTGCAACCCGCCGATCTGAGATTGGATCCGGGACTCACCGTCATCAGTGGGCCCAATGCCTCCGGCAAGACGAGTTTGCTGGAGGCGATCTACCTACTGGGCCGCGGACGTTCTTTCCGTAGTGCCCGTCTCGAACATTTGATCCAAACCGGCCAGGAGCAGTGCGTGGTGGTGGGCGAATTCGCCCAAGCCGGGCGGCGATTGGTCATTGGGGTGGAAGGATCCCGTGAAGGGATACGTGCCCGGGTGCAGGGGCAGCGGGCAGAGTCCCTGGCTGCCTTGGCGGCGGAATTTCCGGTGCAAATCATCGATCCAGAGGTGCACCGACTGATCGAGGAGGGGCCGGCGCGACGGCGGCGGTTCATGGATTGGGGCGTGTTCCACGTGGAACCTCAATTCATCGCGCCGTGGCAGAAGTTTCAGCGGGTGCTCAAACAGCGCAACGCCGCCTTGCGTGCTCAGCAGCCGGCGAGCCTGGTGGAAACCTGGGATGCCGACTTGATCCGCTACGGCACTTTGGTCCATGAGGCTCGCTTGCGTTATCTGCAGCGGCTGGTCCCGGTGGCCGAGGCGCTGGCGGAGCGTCTGCTGGGCCTGCCGCTGGTCATTCGCTATCGGTCGGGTTGGGCGCAGGATCTTAGCTTCGCGGAGGCGCTGCGGCAGAGCCGCGCCGCCGAGGCGTCCTCTGGTACGACTACCGTGGGCCCGCACCGGGCCGACCTGGCGTTGCGCTTGAACGAGGCGCCGGCTCGAGATCGCATTTCGCGCGGTCAACAGAAGCTCCTGGCCGCGGGGCTGCTGCTCGCGCAGCTGCGACTGTTTCCGGAGAATGCCGAGGTGCAACCCACGCTGCTGCTGGACGATCCGGCGGCGGAGTTGGACGACCAGCGGCTGCAAGCGTTGATCGCCGAGGTCGCGGGTGGGCGGATGCAGTTGGTGGTCACCTCCCTGCATTCGGAGCTGCGCTTGTTCGGGTTACCCGGTCGGCAGTATGCGGTCGAGCAGGGTCGCTTCACGGCGCGGGATTGAGGGGATGGCGGCCAGGCACGGCAGTGGTACGTAGCCGTTGCTCCGGAAGCGGGGAACGCGCGGCGCAGGTTGGGAGGGTTGCCTGCGTAGGAATGTTCCACGTGGAACACGAGGTACTCGCCCTAAGGTCGTGATCCATCGGCTCGATTTGGCCTTCCCGATGTTCCACGTGGAACATCAGGCACGGCCGTCCTGACGCTTGCACCCGCCACTTATGCAACGCTGCAGCGCAGTTTGTGCGCCGCGATGATCGCTCGGGGCGGCATTCTCTCGACACACCTGCCGTAGGTTCCGGTCACATACCGCTAACCGACTGATTTCATTGTCTATTTAACCGGCCCCGAAATCGTCATTCGCGGCAAATATTGCTATCATGTGCAATTCGCCAGCTTGGATTGCTCATGTCCGAAAACGACGTCTACGACTCCAGCAAAATCAAGGTCTTGAAGGGTCTCGACGCGGTGCGCAAGCGGCCCGGCATGTACATCGGCGACACCGATGACGGCACGGGTCTGCACCACATGGTGTTCGAGGTCGTGGACAATGCCATCGACGAGGCGCTCGCCGGCTATTGCGACCGCGTCGTGGTGACGGTGCATGCCGATGAGTCGGTCACCGTCTCGGACAATGGTCGCGGCATCCCGGTGGACATTCACAGCGAAGAGGGTGTGTCCGCCGCGGAGGTCATCATGACCGTGCTGCACTCCGGCGGTAAATTCGACGACACCTCGTACAAGGTTTCGGGCGGCCTGCACGGCGTCGGCGTCTCGGTGGTCAACGCGCTCTCGGATTTCCTGGAGCTGGTCATCCGCCGTGACGGCAAGGTGCATCGGCAGGAGTATCGGCTCGGCGTGCCGCAGGCGCCGCTCGCGGTGATCGGCGAGACCGCGGAGCGTGGCACCACGCTGCGCTTCAAGCCGAGTCCGCAGATATTCAGCAACATCTCCTTCATCTACGACACGCTGGCGAAGCGCCTGCGGGAACTGTCGTTCCTCAACTCCGGCGTGCGCATCGAGCTGATCGACGAGCGCGACGAAAAGTCCGAGGTGTTCCAGCACGAAGGTGGCCTCAAGGCCTTCGTCACGCACCTCAATCGCAGTAAGACGCCGGTGCACGATTCGGTGTTGTGGTTCCAGACCCGCGACGGCAACGTGCAGGTCGAGGTGGCGATGCAGTGGAACGACTCCTACCAGGAGAGCATGTTCTGCTACACCAACAACATTCCGCAGAAGGACGGCGGCACGCACCTCGCCGGCTATCGGGCGGCGCTCACCCGCACGCTCAACAACTACATCGAGAAGGAGCTCGCGGCCAAGAAGGAAAAGGTGATCACCACCGGTGACGACGCCCGCGAGGGGCTCACCGCGATTCTCTCGGTGAAGCTCCCCGACCCGAAGTTCTCCTCGCAGACCAAGGACAAGCTGGTGTCCTCCGAGGTCAAGGGCGTGGTCGAGTCCGCGGTCGCCAAGCAACTCGAGGACTTCCTGCTCGAACACCCGCAGGAGGCGCGCGCCATCGTCGGCAAGATCCTGGAGGCCGCCTATGCGCGCGAAGCGGCGCGCAAGGCGCGCGAGATGTCGCGTCGCAAGGGCGCCCTCGACATCGCGGGCCTGCCCGGCAAGCTCGCCGATTGTCAGGAGCGCGATCCGGCCAAGTGCGAGATGTTCCTGGTCGAGGGCGACTCGGCCGGCGGCTCCGCCAAACAGGGCCGCGACCGGCGCACGCAGGCGATCCTGCCGCTGAAGGGCAAGATCCTCAACGTGGAGAAGGCCCGCTTCGACAAGATGCTCGGCTCCGCGGAGGTCGGCACGCTGATCACCGCCTTGGGCTGCGGCATCGGTCGCGACGACTTCAACGTCGACAAGCTCCGCTACCACCGCATCATCATCATGACCGACGCGGACGTGGACGGCTCGCACATCCGCACGCTGCTGCTCACGTTCTTCTACCGCCAGATGCCGGTGCTGATCGAGCGCGGCCACATCTACATCGCCCAGCCGCCGCTTTTCAAGGTGAAGAAGGGCAAGCAGGAGTACTACGTCAAGGACGACCTGGAATTGGACGCGCTGCTCCTCAACACCGCCATCGACGGCGCGGCGCTGCACGTCAACGATGCCGCGCCGCCGCTGTCCGGCATGGGCCTCGAGTCGCTCGCGCGGCAATACGTCGAGGTGCAAGCCATCGTGCGCCGCTGGGCGCGGCGCTACGACGATCGCTTCCTGGAACAACTCCTGTACGTGCCGCGGCTCACGCCCGACGCCTTCGATCACGGCGATGCGCTGCGCGACTGGTGCCGGCTGCTCGAGCAGCGCCTCGACTCCCTCGCCGACGTCTCGCGTCGCTACCAGGTCTGCGTGGAGACGCTCACCGGCGGCGCGCACCGCATCGAGCTCAAGCGCTTCGAGCACGGCCTCGCCTCGATCAAGCACATCCCGCGCGAATTCTTCCACTCGGCCGAGTACCTGCGCATCGCCGAGCTCGCCGCGACGCTCGCCGACCTTCTCGGGCCCGGCGCCTACGTGAAGCGCGGCGACGAGCGCCGCGACGTCACGAGCTTCAAGGCCGCCATGACCTGGCTGTTCGATGAGGCGAAGAAGGGGCAGAGCATCCAGCGCTACAAGGGCCTCGGCGAAATGAACGCCGACCAGCTCTGGGACACCACCATCAACCCGGAGACTCGCCGGCTGATGCAGGTGCGCATCGAGGATGCGGTGGCGGCGGACGACATCTTCACGACGCTGATGGGTGATGCCGTCGAGCCACGGCGGGAATTCATCGAGAAGAACGCCCTGCAGGCCTCGAACATCGACGTGTGAGCGGCTCGGGCGACGCGCAGCGGCCGGCCGCGCGGCCGCCGCAGGCCAAGCGTCGCTACCAGTGGCAGCGGTGCAGTTCGATCACCGTGGGCCGGTTCGGCATCCGGTACAGCGCCACGTAATCGACGCCCAGCGCGAGCTTGATGCCGTCGAGCGCCGCGTAGGCGCCGAAACGGGGATCGCGGCCGAGCTCGGTTTCGCTCGCCCGCGCGAGCCGGCTCCGGTACCAATCCTCCACCGTGGCGAGCGAATCGTCGGTGACCCCCGTGAAGGTGGCGCACCAGCGCCCGAGATACTCGGTGCGCCACACGCGGTCCATGGCCGCTGCGCTCAAGTGTGGATAGGTCGGCAGATTCGTGACGTTGGCGATCGTCGACGAGGCGCCATTCGCGGCCGTCGCCGCGAGCAGCGCCGCCGCCATGCCCGTCACCACCCGTGTGCCCGTCTTCGCCATGTTTCCAGGCTGTCGGCCGGGCGGGGCCGGCCTTGAGCGCGCGGCTGCCACGTAGCCCGTACCGGGAGCTCGCCATGGCGGGCCGCCGCCGCCGTTCCCATGATGGCAGGGTGGTATCGAGTCAGGAGCGCCCTCATGCGTACCCGCCACCTGTTGCTGGTCCTCCCGTTCCTCGCCCCGGTCGCACCCGTGTTCGCGGCCGACGCCCTGCTCGCCACCGCGCAGGGCCTGTTCAAACCCATTCCGGCAGCGCCGCCAGCCCTGCCGGGCAATGAGGCGACGCCGCCCAAGGTCGAACTCGGCAAGATGCTGTACTTCGACCCGCGGCTCTCGGCGAGCCACTCGATCAGCTGCAACTCCTGTCACAACGTCGGTCTCGGCGGGGTGGACGCGCAGGAAACCTCCATCGGTCACCATTGGCAGCGCGGTGGGCGCAATGCGCCGACCGTGCTGAACGCGGTCTTCAACACCGTGCAGTTCTGGGACGGCCGCGCCAAGGATCTGGAAGCGCAGGCCGGCGGACCGATGGTCAATCCGGTGGAGATGGCGTCGCCTTCCGCGCACGTCGCCGAACAACTCGCCGGCATCCCGGGCTACGTCGCGGCCTTCAGGGCCGCCTTTCCGGGGGAACCGAATCCGATCACGCTCGCCAACGCGCAGCGCGCCATCGCGGTGTTCGAGGCGACCTTGATCACGCCGAACGCACCCTTCGATCGCTATCTTCGGGGCGACGGCGCCGCTCTCGATGCCATCCAGAAGACTGGTCTGCGGCTCTTCATCGACAAGGGCTGTGCCGGCTGTCACAACGGCATCAATGTGGGCGGCGGCCGTTACGCGCCCTTCGGGGTGGTCGAGAAGCCCGGCGCCGAGTTCCTGCCGCCGGGCGACCGCGGACGCTTCATGGTCACCAAAACGCCTGCCGACGAGTATGTGTTCAAGGTGCCGACGCTGCGCAACATCACGCTCACCGCGCCGTATTTCCATACCGGCAAATCCTGGGATCTGCGTCAGGCGGTGGCGGTGATGGGCTCGAGTCAGCTCGGCGTGCAACTCACCGACGATCAGATCGACGCCATCACCGCCTTCCTCGGCAGCCTCACCGGCGAGCAGCCGCGGATCGTCTACCCCGAGCTTCCGCCCGGCGTCGCCCTGACGCCTCGGCCGCAGGACTGACCGACGCCGCTCACGCGAGCCAACCCTCGGTCGCGAGTACGGCGCGTACCCCGGCGAGCCCGAGGGTCCGATGGGCGCGAATCCCGAGCGCGCGCGCCGCCTCCACGTTCGGTCGTGCGTCGTCGAAGAACGCCACCGCGGCCGGCTCCACGCCGAGCGCCTCCAACGCGCGCGTGAAACAGGCCGCGTCCGGCTTGACCTCGCCGAGCAGGTGCGAGGCGAGGGCGATGTCGAATACGCCCCTGAAGCCGTCGAACCTGTTCCAGTGCACCTCGTTCGAATTGCTCAAGCACGCCAACCGATAGCGGCCCCGCAGGCTTGCCAAGAGCTCGAGCGTGCCCGGCTCGAAGCCCCGCACCCAGCTCGCGTACTCCGCGAGCAGCGCCGTCGGCGTGCACGCGAGGCCCCACTCGGCCACCAGGTGCTGCGCGAACGTTGCGGGCGCGATCCGGCCGCGCTCGAACGCCCGCGCCGCCGGAGAAGCGAGCCAGCGGGCTTTCAGGTCGTCGCTGTCAACCGGATGGGGGAGAAGATCGTTCAAGCGCTCGAACGCCGTCGATTCCAGGAGGACGCCGCCGAGGTCGAACAACAGGACTGTGGGGGGGCTCACGGTGCTCATGACACGAGGTCGCGCATCCTGTCACGTCCGGGTCACCCGGGCCACTGATGATTGCGGCGGCGGATCCGGATCGACTCATCCATTTACCAACGGGGAGACGGGAATGACATTGAACAGGCACTTGTTCGCGGCCGTGCTGGTCGGCGCGACGTTCACGGTGATCGGCTGCGTGGCGCCGCGGGCGGCTCTGGCCGATCCGACGCCCGCGCAATTGCAGGCCGAGGAGGCGCGGCACCCGCGTCTGGTGCAGGCCATCCAGGACATGCGTGCGGCGCTCGCCGAACTCGAGGCCGCGCCGGACAACTTCGGTGGCAACAAGGCGGCCGCGATCCGCGACACCCGCGCCGCCATCCACTCGGTGCGGCGCGCGCTGTACTTCCGCTTGCACATGGACGACGCGGCCCTCGACCGCCTGCCGTAATTCCCGTCGACATCACCCGGGACGCCGATTCGCACTCGGCGTTCCGGGTGCGCTTCCGGCCTGACACCCGAGCGGGGGCCACTGGCCGTATACTGCCGCGCGTCATTTCCGTCACGTGAGCCGTAACGATGCCTTGCCACCGGATGTTGCCCGCGCTCGCCGCCACGGCCGCAAGCGCCTTGCTCTCGCCCTTTGCCGCCGTACCCGCTGCGGCCGAGCAGCACTTCGACGGTCGCAGCTGGTGGCAAACCGTCGAAGTTCTAGCCGACGATCGCTTCCAGGGCCGCGAAACCGGCAGTGCCGGTGAACGCGCCGCCCAGGACTACATGGTGCGGCAGTTGCGCGCGCTCGGCATTCGCGCCGCCGGCACGCAGGGCTACTTCGAGCCGGTGCCGCTCGAGACCCGCTCCATCGACGAGTCACGCTCCAGCATCACGCTGGTGCGTGACGGCCACGACCTGCCGCTGACGCTGGGCGAGGAGGCCTTCTTCAGCACCCGTGTGGCGTTGGCGCCGAGCATCGAAGCGCCGTTGGTGTTCGTGGGCTACGGCCTGTCGGTTCCGGAGCGCGGCTATGACGATCTCGCCGGGCTCGACCTCAAGGGCAAGATCGCGGTGATGCTGCAGGGCTCGCCGGCGGACATGCCCTCGGCGCTCGCAGCCCACTACCAATCCGCCGCCGAGCGCTGGAAGGCGCTGCGTGCGGCCGGCGCGGTCGGCATCCTCGCCATCCCGAATCCCGCCTCGATGGACATTCCCTGGTCGCGAATGGCGTTGAACCGCACCCACCCGAGCATGACCTTGCGCGGTCCGGAGTTCGACGACACCCCCGGCGAGCGCTTCCTGGCGGTGTTCAACCCGGCGCACGCGCAACTGCTGTTCGACGGCAGCGGCCACACCTTCGCCGAGCTCGCCGCGCTCGCCAAGGAGCGCGCGCCGCTGCCGCGATTCGCGCTCCAGGGCGCCTTGCGCGCCACCGCGAGCATCAGCGAAGCGCCGCTCGATTCGCGCGACGTGGTGGCGACCGTGCGCGGCAGCGACCCCAAGCTGCGCGACGAGGTGGTGGTGCTGAGCGCACACCTCGACCACCTCGGCATAGGCCAGCCCATCCACGGCGACCGGATTTACCACGGCGTCATGGACAACGGCTCGGGCTCCGCCATGCTGCTCGACGTGGCGCGTTCGCTGGTGCGCGGGCACGTGCGCACCAAGCGCTCGATCATGCTCGTGTGGGTGACCGGCGAGGAGAAGGGCCTGCTCGGCTCGCGCTACTTCGCGACCCACCCGCCGGTGCCGCGCCGGCGCATCGTCGCCGATCTCAACACCGACATGTTCCTGCCCATCGTACCGCTCAAGGTGCTCACCGTTTACGGGCTCGACGAATCCGATCTCGGCGACGACGTGAAGGCCGTGGCGGCGCGGCTCGGCGTGCGCGTGCAGCCCGACCCCGAGCCGTTGCGAAACTCGTTCATCCGCAGCGACCAGTACAGCTTCATCCGTCTCGGCATCCCCTCGCTTGCGATGAAGGTCGGCTTCACCCCCGGCAGTCCGGAGGCGACGATCTTCAAGTCCTGGCTGACCGAGCGCTATCACGCGCCGGCCGACGACGTGCACCAGCCCGTGGATCTCGCCGCCGCCGCGGGCTACGAGGAGGTGATGCGCGCCCTCGCCATCTCGGTCGCCGACGCGCCCAACCGGCCGGCGTGGAAGCCGGACAGCTTCTTCCGCCGCTTCGCGGCTCCCGCTCCCGCCAACGCCACCACCGCCGCCGTCGCCCCGGGAATGCCATGACCACGCCCACGCTCAAGCTCTACGAACTCGTGCTCGCCAACGGCCGTTCGGTGAGTCCCTACGTCTGGCGCATCCGGTATGCGCTGGCGCACAAGGGGCTCAACTTCGAATCGGTGCCGCTCGGTTTCACGGACATTCCCCGGGCCTTCGGCGGGGAATTCAAACTGGTGCCCGTCCTCGAGCACGACGGCAAGCGCATGAACGAGAGCTGGGACATCGCCGCCTACCTCGACCGCGCGTTCCCCGACCGGCCGGCGCTGTTCGCGACGCCGGCCGAGTTCGCCATGGCACGGCTGCACGACGAGTGGTTCGCGAGCGTGCTCATGCGCCCACTGTTCGGGGTGTACGCGCTCGACATCCACGATGCCGCACGGCCCGAGGATCGCGATTACTACCGGCGTACCCGCGAGCAGCGTGTGAAGGGCGTCACGCTCGAGGCCTACACGGCCGGGCGCGAGACCCGGCTGCCGGCGATCCGGCTCGCACTCGCACCGCTGCGTCAGCAGCTCGCGCGCCATCCCTTCCTCGGCGGCGAACGGCCCAACTACTGCGATTACGTCACACTCGGGGCCTTTCACTGGGTGGCGAGCGTCGCCACCGTGCCGTTGCTCGCCGCCGACGATCAGGTGCTGCGCGACTGGCTCGAGCGGGGCTTGGATCTCTTCGGCGGCGTCGGTCGCGATCCGCGCATGCGGGCGCTGTTCGAACCCTGACGCGTGCACGTCGGCGCGCCTCAAGTCGCGTCACCGGCAGCCGACATCTCTACGAGTCGAGACGCTGCTCGGCGCCGCGCACAGGCGCTCTCTTGGAAAACATATTCATCGGGCGCCAGCCCATCCTGGATCGCAACGGCCGCCTGTTCGGCTATGAATTGCTGCATCGCGCCCGACGCGAGAGCCGCTGCGCCCACGACGATCGCAGCGACGGCGATCAGCGCACCGCCGACCTGCTCCTCAAGGCGGTGTGGGAGATCGGCATTCCGCGCATCAGCGGCGCGCATCGCTCGTTCATCAACATGACCCGCAACCTCCTCATGAACCCGGCGTTCGACGCGCTGCCGAGCGGCGGCATCGTGCTCGAGGTGCTGGAGGACGTGCCCGTGGACCCGGCGTTGCTCGAGCGGGTGAGCATGCTGCGCGCCCGCGGCTTCGAGATCGCACTCGACGATTTCGTGTATTCGCCGGACAAGGACGCCCTGGTCATGCTCGCGCACATCGTCAAGATCGACGTGCTCGCGCTGGACGCCGCGGAGCTCGAACGGAACGTGCGGCTGCTACAGCCGCGCGGCGTGCGTCTGCTCGCCGAGAAGGTCGAGGACGCCGCCACCTACGAGCGCGCGCTCGCGCTCGGCTTCGACTACTTCCAGGGCTATCACTTCGCGCGCCCCCATGTGCACCAGGAAACGCGCATCCGGCCCAACAAGCTGTTCGTGCTCGAGCTGCTCGCGCGCGTCAACGATCCGGACATCGGGCCGAAGGAACTCGCCGACATCATCCGCAACGACGTCGCGCTTTCCATCACCATCCTGCGCTGGGCGAACGGCTCGATCTACGGCAGCCGCCACACCATCGAGTCGGTGGAGCGTGCCATCGTGCTGCTCGGGCTGCAGACCATCCGCAGCTGGGCGGCGCTGCTCGCGCTCGCGCGCATGGGCGCGAGTCCCTCGGAGCTTCTGAAGATGCTGCTGGTGCGGGCGCGCACCTGTGAGCTCCTGGCGAGCGCGGCGCAGCGCGACAATCCGTCGAACTACTTCACGGTGGGCCTACTCTCGGCGCTCGACGTGCTCCTGCAGGTCAGCATGACCGACGCCCTCGAGCGCGTGCCGCTGTCGGCGGAACAGCGTGAGGCGCTGCTGGCGCACGACGGCGATCAGGGACGGGCGCTCGGGGCGGTGCTCGCCATCGAGTGCGGCGACGTCGACGGGATCCGCTTTCAGGATCTGGCGCAGCCGGAAATCATGCGCTGCTACTTGAGTAGCGTGGAGTGGGCGGATCACCTCACGTCGGGGGGTGGCCTGTGATCGCGTTCGCGGCACGATAGCCCCACCAAGCCGCCTCCTCGAAGAGCGACACGCCGGACAGGTCGGTGTGTGCGAACCACAGCGGTCCGTTGCCGGTGCGCAGCGCGCGTACGCCGGCATTGCTGAGGAATCCCGGTCGCGGCACCGCCATCGCGTGGCCGCGCACCGTCACCGCTACCCGCCGCGTGCACAGCGGCAGCCGCCAGCCGTACGCCGGCCCCAGATCCGTTGCCGCCAATTCCGTCAACTCCCGCGCGCTCGCGCGCATCAGCCACTCGCGGCCGGCGCGCGCTCCGCGCTCGGCGAGCGCGTGATAGGCGGTGAAGGCGGTCCGCGCCGGCCGGTCGAGCCGGATGTCCTGGTGGGTCGAGACCACGTAGCCCAAGCTCGGTGAGCCATAGCGCACGTTGTCCCAGGCGAGCGGCACGCCGGGGCGCTCGCCCGGGAAGGCGTCGAGGATGAAGTTCGCCACCAGCCAGGGTGCGTACTCGGGCAGATCGCGGCCGGCCGTGAAGCCGTGCTTCTCCGGGTCGACGAGCACGTGCGCGAGCACGTACAGCGGCATGGCGGCGATGCCGTAGCGCGCCAGAATGCGCGCGGTGCGCGGGTTGCCGCCGTCCGCGTCCGTCATCACCGCGAGCGCCTCGACGCCGTCGGCGCCGACCCGCAGCCGCGCGACGCTCGCCGGCACGATCGCGCCCGCGCCCGCCGCCTCCAGGTGCGTGGCGAGGTACGACAGTCCCTCCGGCCAGGTGAGCACCGCACCGCGTTCGGCGTTGGCCGCGTCGCCGTCGCGGGCGCAGAAGTAGTGCAGTCCCGCCCAGGCCGAGATCTCCGTGGCGCACCGGCCGTAGTCGTCGCGGCAGCAATAATCGAGATACCAGCGCAGGCCGGGCGCGTCGTAACCGCGGCCGTCGAGCCACGCGGCGAAGGACTGCGCGTCGAGCACGGTGAAGCGTGCGTCGGTCGAGGAATGTTCCACCGGCACGGCGAAGGCGCGACGGCCGTCGCTGCCGCGCGCCTGCGCGAAGCTTGCCACCTCGGCGAAGAAGCGCTCGGCCTGCGCGCGCTCCGCGGCTCCCACGCCCTCGGTGGGCAGATAGCCGTCCTGCCAGGCGCGGCGATACCAGACGCGCTCGGCGGGGGCGTGCACCACGAAGCGCTCGTCGTAGGTGGGCCGCTCACCGTACGGATCACGGGTGATGATGCCGAAATCGGCCAGCAATTCGCGCACGTGCGTAGACTCGCGCGACGGCAACGGCAGGTAATGCGCACCGGTCGGGTAGCGCAGTTCACCGTCGCCGCCGCCGGCCGCATTGCCGTGACGTTCGGGGCCGGCGAGCAACAGCACGTCGGTGCGACCCCGGCGCGCGAGTTGCCGGCGCGCCGTGAGTCCGGCAATGCCGCTGCCGGCGATCAGCACTTCGGTGCGCCAGGTTTCGCTCGGCGGCGGAAGCTCGCGTGCATCGCGCAGTCGGTGGCCGATGGCACGTCCGGGATAGTCGATGGTGGCGTCGTAGCGCTGCGAGTCCTCGAACCCGGCGACGGCGAGACCGCCGGCGCCGAGCGTCGCCGCCGCGGCGATGAAGTCCCGCCGCCGCATCAGCGGATCACCCGGTGCCAGTCCTCGTCGAAGTAGCGCACCAGCGCCTGGGTATTGAGGTGGTTGGCTTCCACCTTGGGAGGTGTCATGTCGGGTGGAAACGCGAACATCTCGCGCGTCACCTCGGCCGACAGATAGCGCATCGGCAGGCGATAGGCGGCCGGCGGCGACCAGGCGCCGTCCTCGGTGGCGAGGATGAACCCCCACTCGCCGAAGGAGGGCACGTAGGTGTGGTAGGGCGCCGTGTGGAAGCCCGCCTCGCGCAGGGTTGCCTCGATGCACCAGTAGGCGTGCGGCGCGAAGTACGGCGACGTGGCCTGAACCACCACGGTGCCGTGGGCCGACACGCGCTGACGCAAGGCTGCGTAGAACGGCACCGAGTAGAGCTTGCCGAGCGCGAAACTCGACGGATCGGGAAAGTCCACGAACACCGCGTCGAAAGTGTCGGTGGTGCTCTCGATCCAACGTGCCGCGTCGGCGTTGACCAGATGCACGCGCGGGTCGTGGAACGATGCGTGGTTCAGCGCCGTGAGGTCGGGTGCGGTGGAGAACAGCTCGGTCACGCGCGGATCGAGGTCGACCAGCGTCACTTGCCGCACGTTCGGGTAGCGCAGGATTTCGCGCAGCGCGAGCCCGTCGCCACCGCCGAGCACCAGCACCGAGCGCGCCCAGGGCAGGCTTTGCAGCGCCGGATGCACCAGCGCCTCGTGGTAGCGGTACTCGTCACGCGAGGAGAATTGCAGGTTGCCGTTGATGTAGAGGCGCAGGTCGTCCTTCCAGCGCGTGAGCACCAGCCGCTGATAGGGAGTGGTGATCGCGTAGGCGATGTCGTCGCCGAACATGCCGCGTTCGCTGAAGTACACCAGCCGGTCGGAGGCGGCGAACCCTGCGCCGAGCGCGAGGAACACCGCGCCGGCGCGCAGTACCCGGCCGCGCGCGTTCGCCACCGCGCCGCCGAAGGCGTGGATGGTCCAGGCCGCCACCCCGACGTTCACCAGCCCGAACAGAAAGCCGGTGCGCACCAGGCCAAGGTGCGGCACCAGCACCAGCGGGAAGAGCAGCGCGATGGCGAGCGAGCCGAGGTAGTCGAAGGTGAGCACCCGGCTGACGAGATCGGCGAAGCGCGCCTCGCGGGCGTTGAGCGCGCGCATCACCAGCGGTATCTCCATGCCCACCAGCGCGCCGATCAGGAACACGAGGGCGTAGAGCAGCGCGCGAAACGGCCCCGCCGACCACGCGAAGCCGAGGAACAGCAGCGCCGCCGAGGCGCCGCCCAGCAGGCCGATGGCGAGTTCGACGTCGACGAAGCGCGCCAGCACGTCCTCGTCGGTGACGTAGCGCGACAGGTGCGCGCCCACGCCCATGGCAAACAGGTAACAGCCGATGACGGTGGAGAACTGCAGCACCGAGTCGCCGATCAGGTAGCTGGAGAGAGCGCCCGCGACGAGCTCGTAGGCGAGCCCGCAGGAGGCGACAAAGAACACCGAAATCACTAGAATCCGGTCGAGCCCGGCGCGCGGTGGCGCGGCGGCAGCGGCGTTATCCGGGGGATGAATGGACATCGTCGTCAATTATGCCCTGCACCTGATCGCAGCGGCGGCGCTGCTCGCCGTCTTCTTTCTGGTTTACACCCGCGCCACGCCCTTCGACGAGATGACCCTGATCCGCCAGGGCAACGTCGCCGCCGCGCTCACCCTGGGCGGCGCGATGATCGGCTTCTCGATGACGGTGGCGTCGGGCCTGATCCACACCGACAACCTGCGCGCCTTCCTCGGCTGGTCGGCCGCCGCCGCCGCGGTGCAACTCGTCACCTACGTGCTGGTCACGCACCTTCTGCACATGTCGAAACAGCAGATCGAGGGCAACAACGTCGCCTTCGGCGTGCTGCTCGCCGCGATCTCGATCGCCGTCGGCGCGGTCAGCGCCGGCGCCCTGTCCTGACCCTTCGCGCAAGGAGCGCCCGATGAGCCTCGGATCCTTCATCAAGAAGCAATTCATCGACATTCTGCAGTGGAACGAGGACGGCGACGGCGTGCTCGCCTGGCGCTATCCGATGCAGGACTTCGAGATCCAGTACGGCGGCAGCCTCACCGTGCGCGAGTCGCAGGTGGCGGTGTTCGTCAACGAGGGCAAGATCGCGGACGTGTTCGCGCCGGGCACGTACAAGCTCACCACGCAGACGCTGCCGGTGCTCACCTACCTCAAGAACTGGGACAAGCTGTTCGAGTCGCCCTTCAAGTCGGACGTGTACTTCTTCAGCACCCGCCTGCAGACCGGGCGCAAGTGGGGCACGCCGCAGGCGATCACGCTGCGCGACAAGGACTTCGGCATGGTGCGGCTGCGCGCCTTCGGCATGTATTCCTACGCCGTCGCCGACGCGCGCAAGTTCTTCACCGGCATCAGCGGCACGCGTGCCGCCTACACCCGTGAGGACCTCGAGGAGCAGCTGCGCGGCATCCTGGTCGCCTCCATGGCCACCGCGCTCGGCTCCTCGGCGGTGCCTTTCCTGGAGATGGCCGCCAACCAGACCGTGATGGCGGAGCAGGTCAAGGGCGCGATCGCGCAGGCGTTCGCGAACTATGGTCTCGCGCTCGACGTGTTCAACGTCACCAGCATCAACCTGCCCGAGGATCTGCAGACGGCGCTCGACAAGCGCATCGCCATGGGCATGGCCGGCGATCTCGACCAGTACACCAAGTACCAGGTGGCGAACGCGGTGCCGCTCGCGGCGCAGAACGAGGGCGGACTCGCGGGCCTGGGCGCCGGGCTGGCGGCGGGCGCCACCTTCGGCCAGACGATGGCGCAGGGCCTCGCGGGCGCGC
>DAIDHD010000035.1 GCA_027459765.1 Gammaproteobacteria bacterium
GCTTGAAACGACACGGCGTTACGATCCACGCGCCTTCTCGGAGCTTTTCGGCCAATCGGCCTTCCGCTGGTTGCTGGTAGCCTGCGTATCTCTCTTGTTCATCGACACCGGCGGATCCTTCTGGTTGGTCCCCTACGCAACGCGGCGATTCCTCATCGACGCTCATACCATCGGAGGGGAATTGGGAGGCCTCCTTCTGGCATGCGGCACCGTCGGCTGCGTGTCCGGGGGGATTCTTACGGACCGGTGGTGGCGCGTGGACCGGGCCGGAGGCACTTGGATCATGGTCGTATCGGTATTGGCGGAAGGACTGGCGTTTGCCGCAGCTCTGGCATGCAACAGCTATCACGCCTTCATGGGTTGGTTCGGATTTTTTTCCTTAGCCAGCGGACTGTGGACGGGCGTGGTGGGGGCGTTGACGCTCAGCATCGTGCCTGAGCGACTGCGCGGTACCGCCACGGGAATCTACTTCTTGTTCACCACGCTATTTGGCACCGGCCTCGGTCCTTACGCCATCGGTGCGCTGAGTGTCGACACGGTGTCGTTGCACAGGGCGTTGGCTTTATCCGGAGGCGCCTTTCTGTTGTCGCTGTTTGCGCTACTCCGCTTGGTGCGGATCGTGTCCCCACGAGTGGCGTAAGAGCGTAGGCCTCTGAGAGGATGCTGCCGCCCGTCTGGGCGGCAGCATCTTTTCAACGCCCATCAGGGATCTTGGTTTAAGGTTCGGTTACCACACTGAACTTCAAATCGGCGCACCATGATGACCAAGCCTAGCATTGCATTGTCCGAGCTTCTGGAGAAGGGGGCGGACAGCGATCTTCTGCGCGAGATGATCCAACATGGCGTGCAGCGCGTGATGGAGATGGACGTGGAGAATATCTGCGCTGTCTCCTACGGCGAACGCAGCCCCGAGCGCCAGAACAGGCGCAACGGCTACCGGGAGCGGCTCTGGGAGACCCGTGCCGGATCGGTGAACGTGACGATCCCGAAGCTGCGCACCGGGAGCTACTTCCCGCCGTTCCTCGAACCGCGCCGAACCGCCGAGGATCCTCACGCCTTGCGACGTGTTGCCGCTGATTTCGGTCCTTGACCTCGCTGACCAGTGGATATTAATGAAATGCCATTTTTATGGCATGCTTTCTTCCATGAAAGTCTCCATAGATTCTGCGGGCCGCATCGTCATTCCGAAGGCGCTCCGCCAAGCCTTGGACCTGAAGCCCGGCCAGCCCCTTGAAATTCGCGCCGGCGACGGCCGTCTCGAAATCGAAGTGGCGCCAACGCCGATCAAACTCTTAAAGCGTGGCAAGGGCGTGGTCGCGGTACCCGCCACCAGCCTTCCAAAGCTTACGGCCGATCAAGTGCGGGAAACCATCGAGCGCATTCGCCGGTGAGAGCGGCGGATACCAGCTTTGTTGTGGCCGCGTTTGCATCCTGGCACGAACATCATGAAGCGGCTCGCGAAGTCGTGGACGAGGGTGTGAGGCTCGTCGAGCATTGCGCTCTCGAAACGTATTCGGTGCTAACCAGACTGCCACCGCCGCACCGCTGCGGCGCAGCCGTCGCTCGCGACTTTCTAAAGTTACGTTTCCCCTCGCCGTACTTGCGCTTGGACTCCGCTGCATTCAGGCACGTCGTGTTGGATTTTCCCGATCGCAACGTCGTCGGGGGATCTGCCTATGATGCCTTGGTTGCCGCGACCGCTGCGGCGAACCGCGCAGAACTTGTTACCTGTGACAAGCGGGCTGCAGGCATCTATGAGAGCTACGGCGTGAAAGCGCTCTTCATCGGCCGAGTCCCGTAGCGGCCTTTGTCGATATTGAACTTGGGTACATTCCGCTTTGGCATGGACGCAGCAACGGCCATGCCCGTTGCCCGGTCATTCTGAAGGAACCCCAGTATCCCGACACCGAGGTACCAGGCCGCAAAGACTAGCCGAGCCGCAACCACAAGTAGCCTTGAATCCTTTGCATGGGTGCACCTCAAGTCAGCCTTATTGGTCTCGTCATGAGCGATGCCATGTCCGCCGCCCGGATCACTGGTGAAGCAGTATGGTCGGCCTGAAGAGTCCGTGAGCACGGCGCACAGCAGTCAGTTGCCCAGCGCCTCGCGCGAGAGCATGCTCATCGTTTTAAACGGTCGCCCCGTGGTCAGGTGCTGGCCGCTCCGCGTTAATCTCTCCAGCTCCTTTAGCCGGACGGCAAGACTCTTGAATCGCCGGACCTTAACTTTCATGGCTTCGCCGCAGCTTCATGACGCAGGAATCTTCCAACTCGCGCACTACTGTGCGGCGCCCGCCGCCGCTCCGCCTGTTGAAGCTATCTGACCACTTCGGCGAATGGACTCAAAGCCGGCCACTTTCAGGGGCCGCTTCGGGGCGGGTCTCTCGGTATGACCTGGCGATAGGAGGTCACGATAACTGCGCCACCAGCGTCAACGTCGGTCGCAACCCCAGACGCCCCGCCATCAATAGCAGCATATCCGCGCTGAAATCCCGCCACGCACCTTTCATCAGAGCCGATACCCGAGGTTGTGTGGTGCAAAGCTTCTTGGCCGCCTCGTTCTGAGTCCAGCCACTTTTGTCGATGTGCTCGCGCAGCGCCGCCATCAACTCCGCGCGCATCTCCAGCACACGCGCTTCCGCCTCATCAAAGCCGAGATCGTAGAAGACGCTACGGCCGGCGGGAGTGAAGTGGCGCGGCCCGTGTTCATTTTGAGTGCGCTTTTTCATGATTCACATTCTGGCCTGTTTCGGTTTTGGTATCGCCTTAAATCGCTGCTGGGCCAAATCAATGTCGCGCTGGTTCGTCTTCTCAGCTTTCTTCAGAAAACATTGCAGCACATACACCGCCTCTGGACGCGTAGCCAGATAGATCACGCGATCGGCGCCGCCGGCATCCCGCATCCGGATCTCATTGACATTGACACCGGCATCGACCGTTCTCATCGGTTTCCAGTTCTCCGGCTCGAAACCGCGCTGCACCAAATCCAGATTGAAGCCGGTGTCACGACGCGCCTCCTCCGGAAATGCTTTCAGGTCGCTGAGACTGGAGCCCATGAAATGCAGCGGCTTCCGGACGGCCGACATTTTAGAGTTATATTGTTACTAAATATTTATACAAGTATCTGGATAGTTCCAGTTAAATACAGGCACCCGGAGAGAGGGACTCGCTCCTATTTCGGGGAAGCTGGCGCCAGAGCTATCACTGACGGGGCGGTAACCAGTTTAACTATCTGATCTCCGCGGGAATTATTGGCGGAGAGGGTGGGATGGACTCGGGCCTACCGGCCCTCGCCCTTCGGGCGCCGTCGCGCTGGCACGCTCCGGCGTCATCCCACCCGGCCGACGATTGCTATGGGGCGGTTGGCGATGAGCGGCCGCTTTCTTATCTTAAGCCTACTGGCGGAGAGGGCGAGATTCGAACTCGCGAGCCCCGTAAGGGGCTGCCGGTTTTCAAGTCAACCGACCCGCGCGCACACGGCACGCTAACTCACGTAAGTGCATGAATAGCCGGGAATACCTAACATACCCCGCGCACTAGAATTTTCGGCAATTCGGGCCAAAGTGCAAAGCGAAGTGCAAAAAAATGCATTCCACCAGTCTAGATAACCGGTGCACTCCTTCGCCCGGCTCGCGCCCCCTGCGCTCACTGGTCGTAGTACCTCGTTTGACTTGTCGTGACATGTCATGCATGGTGGCCTCGTGAGTCCCCGAAAGCTACACACGCAAAGCCTGTACCTCGAGGCCACGAAGGCCGAGCTACTCGATCGCCTCGCGAAACAGTCGCGGATACCGAAGGCGGTGCTCCTGCGCGAGGCCGTCGACGACCTCCTGGCGAAGTACAAGCTCCTCGACGTGCCCGGCCGAAAGGCTCGCAAGTAACGGCGTCGACCGGTGAGTCAGCACCGGCCAACGCCTCACCACAACGCACTTCACGGAGTGAATCATGGCTACCCCTGAGTCTATCGCAGCGTCCCCCTCCCCCGTTGCCAACGGCACCGCGCATGTGGTGTTCGACGATCGAACCCCAGGCGAGCGTATCCAGGATCTGCGCGATCGGCTGTTCGATGCGCAATCCGTCGTCGAAATGACGTCGAGCGCATTGCGCCGCATGGACGTCGAGCCGACCCATGCGGTGAGCATGGCGCACGAGAGCGCCGCGCGTGCCCTCGCGCTCGTCGCTCGCACTCTCGATGAAGTGTGCGGCGACCTCGAGCCGCTCGAGCGGATCGACTCCAAGGCGGTGCGCTCATGAGTGCCGCGGCGTTGAATCTGTCCACCGCCGAGGGCCTTGAGCAGCTCGCGCGCCGACTCACCGATATCGAGTGCCGCATCGGCCAGGCGCAAGCCCTGGTGCGTGCCGTCGTCGCGATGCTCGACACGTCCGCCGATCATGACGCGCAGGAGGCGAGCCTCGCGCTTCGAGGCGTCGACTCGCTGCTCGGCGACACGTCGGAGCGGGTCGACCTGCTCGGCAGCGCCACGGTCGACCGCGACCGTATGGCGAAGGCGGTCGCCGACGCCCTGGCAGCCAACGCAAAGGCGGTGCGCTCATGAGCGCCGTCCTTCGCAATCTCCGGGTGACGGTGCCGGAGGCCGTGTATCAGGCGCTCAGCGCTGACGCCGCGGAGTCCGAGCGGACGGTCGAGTTGATCGCCCGCGCCGCGCTTGAGCAGTGGGCAGCCGGCAAGGCTACGGCCGGCGCGGAACCTGCCGAGGTTCGGCCGGCGCCCGAGTACCCGGATCGCCGCTTCACGGATGGCCTCAAGGGGCCGCTGCCGTGCCCGCCGGAGCTGGTCGAGCTGGTGAAGGATCTTCGGTATCACGTGCCGCTGATCCACGCGACCTCCGAGGCCCTGGTGCTCGCGTGCAAGGGAGCGGACATCTCCGAGGCGTGCGACATCGGCGAGACGCTGAAGGGGCACGTGGCGGGCGAACTGTTTGATCTCAAGGAGCGCATACTCGAATGGCACGTGCGCCCCGAGGATGCCGGGCGGTGGTCACTGTTCCGCGAGCCCCCGGAGGACGGCACCGAGCACGCCTAGTTCTAAGTCGGCGTCCCGGCGGTGTGAGCCGCCCGGCGCCGCTCCTGGGGCAGTGGTGCCAATCCCCACACTGCCCAACTCGCCGGCCGCTCGTGGGCCGGCGCTTTCTTCAGTACCATGCTCCCCATGCCGCTACGCTTCTTCCGTCGAATCCGAGTGCTCCCCGGCGTCACGCTCAACGTAAGCAAGCGCGGCGTCTCGACATCGGTCGGCGTGCGCGGCGCGCACGTCACTGTCGGCAACGGCCGGGTGCGCGAAACCGTCGGCATCCCAGGCACCGGCGTGTCCTACACCACCTCGCAGCCGCTGCACCAGGCGCACCAGGAAGCCGCAGGAACGGCGCAGGTACCGAGCGCACCCAAGCGGCGGCGCATCTGGCCCTGGGTCGTGCTGGCGCTTCTGTTCGGTCCCGGCCTGCTCGTCGGCATCATTGCGAAACTCACGGGCGGGTGACCGTCGGCGGCATGTCCGACTCCACGGCGTCGTGAAACTCGGGCTCGGGGATGGACGCGACGCGCAGCGCGGTCTTGCGCTGGTGCTCGGACAGGCCGGCGGATTCGGCCTCTTTTTCGCGGGTCAACCTCGGGTGGGCACCCTCCCGAGGTTCCAAGTCAGTTCGCGCCCCCGGCAACGCTTTGGTCTGCTTCAACAGCTCGCCGCACCTGCGAATGGCGCGCGCCTGGATGCGGTCGGCGTAGCGGCAATCCGGTTTCATCGTGCAACCGCTGCTGCTCGACAGCTCGCGTCGCGCCTCCTTGGTCTCGGCGACGTACCGCTCGAACGCCGGCTCGGGGACTGCGGCGATGAGTTGCCAGCGGTGCGATTCCTTTTTCTGGACGCCGATGTCCGCCAGCTTCACGGTTCCATCGTGGAACCCTGATTTCCGGTCCCCGCCGTTGCCGTCGTCGCGCGCCCCCTGCTCGGCCATCTGCCGCAGCATCTCCCCCGCCCGCCGCTCGGCGCGGATGCGCTCAGGCAGCACGGTCCTCGTGGAACAGCGCCAGGAACACCCGCCGCGATGGCACGCGCGGCTCGTCACGCCATTCCGAGTGCGGACGCTCGCTGACGAACAGCGCGAATGCGCGGCACGCAAGCTGCCGGCGCTTGCATGCGGTGCTCTTGAGGCAGTCGCGGCACGGGCCGGCGACGGACTCGTCGGCGTCCAGGGGCGGCGGTAGGTCGAGCATGTGTTCCTCCTGGTGGTGAAGGTGCCGGCCACGGTGCGCGGAGACTCGCCTCTACTGCGAGCAACGCACCTGCCGGCGCTCGCGGTTACTTTTTGACAGTGGCGACTCACGAGTTAGGCCACAAGGCCGAGGCAGACGTCCCGGCCATTAACGCATCGTCATCGGGATGCGTGAAATTCATACGGTAGAGACCGCCTGGCCGCGCAGCGCGCGGGCCTCCTGTTCGTAATAATCGAGCAGTCCGGTTTCCGGCGCATGGATGAGCGGGGCGAGGCTGTACCGAAGGGCGTCGATGGTGTGATTAAACGCATCCACCGGCTCGGGGCGAATGTCGCCGGTGAGACGGTCCACCTTGAAGCGATAGTTCCGGAATTCGTCGATCGTGTGCTCGCACCGCGGGTGAATCACCACCGCCTCGAACGCACGAATAAAGGCGATGCCGTCCTCAACGCTTCCCTTCCATTTCTCCACCCCCACGACCGCGGGGAAGCCGTGGCGCTGGAGGTAGCTGATAGTCTCCGGCCTCGCACTATCGGCGCGGATGGTGAAGCGGTGCACGTCCTCGCCGAGCTGCGCGAGCAGCGCCGGAGTTGCGTCGATGTCGACACCCACGCCGTAGGCTTCGCGCTCGATGTAGAGCGTGCGTCCACTGATCCAACAGCGCACCGCGGCGGTCGGGTCAACCGCGAAACCGAAGTCGAGGCCGTGGTACGGGCCATCCCACCCTTCGGCGGCCTCGAACTCCTCCACGCGGAACTTGCCGCGGAAAACGATCGCATCGGACTGCGTGCGGCACTCACCGAGCCAGACATGGCGGTAGGCATCATCGTCAACGCGCTGCAAGTGCAGCCGCTCCACCTCGAGCGGCTCGGGAAACCAGGGGTTATCCGCGAACGTCACGTGCTCGTGGATGGTGTCCGCGCGTTCGCCGCTCGCGTAGTCCTGCGCCGGGGCGTTCGCCGCGTCGGGGTTCATGCTGATCCACACCTCCGAGCCAGGCGCCCGGATCGTCGGCGTGAGGATCTCAAGCGAACGCGCCGATACGGATTCGCCCTCCTCAATCCAGCACAGTGCGATCGCCTCAAGGGACTTCAGCGAGTTGATGTTCGCAAAGAGGCCCGCGAATATGACCTCCGAGTCCGTCGCCGTGCACGTGATGGTGCGGTCGGTGACATCGAAGAACGGCGTGAGGCCCAGCTCGTCGATCTTGTCGGTGAGCAGGTGGTGCACCGATTCCCGAAGGCTGTTCATGATCTCGCGCGCGCACAGAACCCGCATCTTTCGCTCGATCATCCGCAATAGCAGCGCCGTCGCGAGTCCGTGCGACTTGCCAGAGCCGCGACCACCGGATGCGCAGCGGTACCGGCTCCGGCGATCCGGGTGCAACAGCGTGAACATCTTGGGCGCGAACTCGACCGCCTGCGCACCCTCGACCGGATAGCCGTGCGGAACGGCCGCCATTATTCGCGTGCGGCGCTGGCGCAGGGACCGGATGCGCTCGGCGAATGCCGCGGGCGGCTCATCGAGTCCAGCCCAAAGCACCGCCGGCAAGGCGGCCGAGTGCTGCCTCGTCGACAGCACCCGGTCGGCCTCGCGCAGTAACGCCGGCAGGCTTTGCCTAATGAGGCTCACCCGTAGACCTTGCGGAGTTCGGCCAAGCCGTCGACGTGCTCCCCGCGGATGCGCTTCTCGAGCACCCGGTCGAGGTGCGCCTTGAAGGCGCGCGGGTTTTCGAGCCGCAGTTTGCGCAACGCGCGCTGGTACTCGTTCAGCTCAGCCGCCGGCCGCAGCGGCTGGGACGGTGCCGGGCGCGTGGGCTTCGGCGGCGAGGCTTCGCGCTTGCGCATCGGAACAACGTCGGCGCGGCTCACGTCCGCGGCGATGGCATCCGCAGTGCCGGAAATGTCCCTGTCGGTCCAATTCGTGCCGCGGTCCTCGGCGTGATTCCCCTCGACGTGCACGATGGCACCCGAGGCCGGGTCGCGCCACGGATCGACGACGCCCACCTTGCCCTTCGCCTGCTGGACGACGGCATCGAAAGCGGATTGACGCGACTTCAGGTCAAAGAGCTGGCGCTCCTCGTCCGTCATGTCGGCGCGAGGCTTGTTGAGGTTGAGAAATGACATGCTGGTACTCCTTGGGGTGATTTCAGTAGTTGAGCGAAGGCACGGGCGTGCTCGTCGGCGTCGCGGCGGTCCAGCCGAGGGCCTGCAAGGCCGTCTCCCAGCCGCCGGTGGCGTTGACGATGCACTCAGTGCTGATCTGCAAGGGGCCGCTGGTCGGCAGGCCGGTCGAGGCGCCGACCCCGAACACGGTGCGCAGCCAGGCCGAGGGAATCTCGAGCCACATGCTCGCCGGGTAGCCGGCGGGCGGCGTGATGGTCTGCGCGCCCGCGTTGATGAGCGCGGTGATCTGGGAGTTGCTGGCGACGTACTCGGCGGGCTGCCGGTCGGCGACGCCGCCAGCGACAACAAGGCGAAGGCCGCCAGCGTTGCCGCCGCCGCCTGCGAGCTGCTGCTCGCTGGTCAGGGCGCCACTGGCGACGGCGTTGACCAAGTTGGTGAGCTGAGATGAGGGCATTCGAAGAAGCATGGGAATCTCCAGTAGTTGCGGAAGCGATTAGGCGGCCTCAGGCGGCGCGGAATCCTTGAGGGCCTCGAGCACCACGCCCAAGTCGACGCGCAGCGCCTGCGCCACGTCGCGCGGCTTGAGGCCGTCGGCGACCAGGCGGCGAATCTCAAGGTGTAGCCGGCGCGTGTCGTCGGGGCGATGCACGCGAGCGAGCCGGTCGTAATCGGTCGCGGCCATCATGTGGCGCCAGTCGTAGGCAGGCATCACGCGGCCCTCGGCAATTTGGCGACCGGCGTGCCGAGCATTCGGCTGCCGTACAGGCCGGCGCGCTTCATGCGTTTGGCGTTCTCAGCCCGGACACGGTGGGCGGTGGCGCGACGCTGCTCGATGATGGCGAGGTCGGTGGCGTCGAGGACGGCGACGGGACGGGCTTTGCGCTCGCAGCGTTTCATGCCGCACCCCCGGCGATGGCGTCAGGAGCGTGCGCGGTGGCGCTTCCAAGCGGCGCAGCGGCTACCCCTTCCCCTGGTAGCGGGTCGGTCGGAATCTCGGCTGTTTCCGGCCTACCGAAACGTCCGGCGGCCATGCGTGCCGTCACCCAGAACCCGCGCTCGGTGCGGGACATGCCGCGTTCGGTCATCTCGGCCACTGTCAGACAGCGCCGGAGCATCGGCTGATACGGGCCGACGCGATGCCGGTCGAAGCCGGCGGCGGAGTTGAACAACTCGCCGCAGGCCGGGCACTGGCAACGCTGGCCGCGGAGCTTGGGTTTCCTGGTCATGCGGCACCTTCAACGTGGTGGTGGTGGCGGCGGCCGAATTCCGCGAGCAATAGCGCCTCGGCGCGGCCGTCGTGCTTGGCGAGGTGAAGTTCGGCCGTGGGGAACAGCAGCCGGGCGCGGTCCAGGCTGGCGCGCTTCTCGCGTGGCAGGCCGAGGGCGCGTTTCCAGGTGGCCGGCGTGACCAGCTCGAGCGGCTGCGCGATGTAGCGGCAGGCCGCGAGCAGAGAGCCGAAGCCCACGCCGAAGGCGAAAGTGCTGCTCACGCCTTGCGCTGGCATCGGGCCGACGCGCTCGACCAGGATGCGGCTCGGACGGCCGTTGCGGGCTGCAATCATGTGCCCGACCAACTCGGGCGCGTCGACGAAGGCAAGGCGGCCGTCGCGGATGATGGGCAGGTCGTGCAGAGCGATGACTTGGCCGGCGTCGTCGATAGCGGCGAAGGCACCGGACACGCCGGGGTCGAGTCCCATGAAAATCACAGCTTTTCCCCACAATGTGGGCACCGGCTCAGGCGGCGCTTCTTCAGTCCGGCCCGGCCCCGGGCCAAGTCCGCGAACGCGGTGACAGTCGGCGGGTTGTCCGACTCAATGAGCCGCTCAAACTCCTCCTCCGGGATCGAGGCGATAGCCTTCGCGTCCTGAATTTGTCGTCGCGACATGCCTACCGCAGCGGCGATGTCGCGCTCGCTCATACTTGGGGCGATCGGGTCGCCGAATACGGGCCGGACCTTCTTTCGGCTCACCGCGCACCTCCGGCCATCACAGCGGCGGTGACCAGGGCCGCGAGGATGTCGGGCCGGTCGGCGAGCCAGGCGAGGCGCGACAGGGTGACCAGAAGGCCGCCGGAAAGCTGCACGCCCGCGGCTGGCAAGAGCATCGCCGGTTGCCCGAACCGGTGCATCACGACACCACGGGGATCGCGCAAATATCGTGTTTTCCAGTGCTTCCGCGTCGCTCGCGCACCACGCTGAATCCAAGTTTTGCACTTGGATTTGCGCTCGGGACGGAAAATCGGCCGAATTCGAGCCATCACGACACCTCACGATCCGCGGCGGCCACCATCTCGGCGATGCGCGCGTCTAGGGAAGCGAAGCCGGCCGCGCGGGCCTGTGCCTCGTACTTGCGCATCTCGGCCTCGTCGGCCGACTCCACGCACGCCGGGCAAATGTTCGGCTCAACGTCGCGCGTGAAGTACGCGAGGCAGCAAGCCTCGCAACGGACGCGCCGCTCGAGGTAGCGAATTTCGGCCGTCATGGCGCACCCCCGTCGCCGATCAGCCGGTCGGCCGGCAGCACGGCCCCAGGCTCGCCCTCGGGCACATATGCGAGCGTCGCGTGACCGCTTGCCTTCAGGTCCTCGAGCTGTCGCTGAAGCGCGGCTATCTGCTCGCGCTGCTCGAGCGCGGTCACCATCTCGCGGTGGCGACCATACGCGCGCGAGATGACCTCGGCCTTGGCAAGGTCGACGCGGTTGTTATGCATCGCCGCGATGAGCCGCGCGTGCTCGCGCATGAGTCCGTCGAGGCTGTTGATATCGCGCTTGCGGCGCCAGCGTCGCTCGAGCACGCCACGCACGGCCGTCGCCTTCGCAGGCTTCGCCGGGCGCTTCTCGGAGGCCACGCGGCCCGATTCGCCCCGCCTTTCGACCTGCTCGCCCTGCACCACGTTGATCTCGTGGCCCGCTTTCGTATTCGTGAGGGTCATTTCGCCACCGCAAGCGCGTGATTCGTGCCTCGCCTCAAGAGCGCTGCGGGCTTTGCGGGGAATTGCCTAGTTCCTCCGTATACGCGATGTCCTCGCGCTACACGGGGGAACAAGGGGAAAACCCGCAAACCCCGCAGAATCGGCACACGTCGATTTCGGGAAAAAGCCCGCAGGCTCATCGCGCCCATGATTCCTCCTCGCTCGGCAGGGTGAGCCCGACGAAAATGCGCGACTTGTTGCGGTCGGTGGTGCTCTTGAACCCCCGCGCTTCGAGCTGGTCGCCGAAAATATTGCGACCCAGGGGGATCGCGCCGTTGCGCTCACACCAGATGCGATAACTACGGTGCGCCGCGGACAGGGTGATTTGCCCGCCCCGCTCGGTCGCCTCGGAAAGCCACGCGGCCATCATGTCCTCGCCGTCGAGATACGCGGCCGTCGCGGCGCGCACGGCAGCCGGCGCCTTGAGTCCGTATGCCTGCCAGTCGACGCAGCCGGCGATCGCCCAATTCAGAATCCCCCCGAACTCGGCGGCGAGCTTTTCCGGCATGGTCGTGTCTCGCTCGCTCTCGGGGATGGTTACGGAGAACTCGACCAAGTGCAGTCGGGCGCGCATCGCCTCGTCGACCTGGCGGAGCCCGGGCTTGCTGTTGCCGACGATGACCAGCGAGTGCGTGGGCTCGAACTCGAACAGGTCCTTCGCGACGTAACGCGCGCTGATCGGATCGCCGCCGGTCAGGCGCTTGAGGCGCGACTCGTTCCATCGCCGGCCGGTGTCGATCTCGCTCGCGACGACCAGGCGGGCACCGCGGAGCACGGCAAGTTCGGTCGGATGCCGGTCGTTGTGCGACTCCATGAGGATCTCGGAGGCGACCTCGAGGCCGTAGTCGCCCATCGCACGGCGCAGTGCGTGGATGAGCGTCCCCTTGCCGTTGCGACCGCCGCCCCACCAGAAGGAAAGCACGTGCTCGCGGCACGATCCGGTCAGCGCGTAGCCCGCCAGGCGCTGGATGTACTCCCGGACCTCGGGGTCCGGTTGCGCTCGCTCGAGCGTCGCGCGGAAGGCCGGGCATTCGCCGGCCGGGGCCGCGGCGGTGATCTTCGTATGTAGTTCGGTGGGGTCGTGCGGCCGCGTGAGGCCGGTTCGCAGGTCGATGATTCCGCCCGGGGTATTGAGCGCCCAAGGATCGGCGTCGAGCTGCTCGGGGGACACGGCGTGCCGCGGATCGGCACCGGCGAGCTTCGCCACGGACCAGATGGTGGCCGCTGCGCCGAGCCGATTTCGGAGCGCTTTGCGCTGCGCGTCGGTGAGGCCGAGTTCGGCTAGGTGCTCGGCGAGCACGTCCCGACACAGTGTTCGCACCATGTCGAACACGCGGCGGCGGTCGTCATGTGCGAAGCGCGCGCCGTCCCAGATGAGCCAGCGATCCCAGGCGGCGACGTACCTCACAAGGTGGCCGTGGCGCTCAGAGAACCGAAGGGCCAGCTCGTCATCGGAAAGGCCGACCGGCTCAAGGACCTGCGGGGCCTTGGATTTCTCGGCGCGAGTTTTGAGCCGCACCACCCTCTCGTCGTCAAGGTCAGTTGCCACGATTCAAGCTCCGGCGCGTCATGCAGCTTTGCGGCCGCGGTTGTTGTTTATCCCGAGCGCGGCGGCCGCCGCTTTTACCGCCGCGCGCCAGTCGCCGCCGTGGTCAAGCAGGCGGAACACGTCGAATGCGTCGAGCGCCCGGCCGGTGGCGAGCACGTCGCCCGCGTGGTGGCAGTAGACGCGACCGTCGTCGAGTTCCACCACTCCCGCGGCGTGCGCGGTGTCAGGCGATGCGAAGCGCCGCCCCCGCTTCGTGTATCCGTGCGCCTCGAGGATCGTCGCGGCGTCATGCGCGCCGTTGAAAGCGTCGATAACGGACTCGCCCGGGCGAATCGCCTTGGGTTCGCGGCGCTCCACGGGCCGCGGCGGTGAATACCAAGGGCACAGCGCGAGGGCTGCGTGCTGCGTGGCCGGCCAGTCGCGCCAGAGTTCGAGCACGCGACCGGGAAGCGGCGGGAATCCCTCCCGCGGCGGGTTCTCCCACCGGTACGGCTCGCCGGTCCCGGGGTGGATGGTCGGCGGCAACGTGTCGGCAATGCGGCCGGCGCGCAGTTCGAGGATGACGGCAGCGCCGGTGCCCTCGCGTTTCGGCCAGCCGATCACACGATGCCGCAGAGACTCGGCCGGCGCGCGGTACATGAGCCGAGAGTGGCGCCCGACGACGACCGGCGCCGTGCGGCGAAGCTCGTGAAGGTCGACGCCCAGGTGGCCGAGTACCTGCTCGGCGAGCTGCTCGTCGTCCACGTCGATCGACACCAGGCCGGAGGGCTCGAGGAGCGCGGCGACGCCATGCGCGACGTACTGCGCGAAGTGTTCCCGCGCCTCGCGTGGGTTTCTGATCGCGCGGCCGGGGTCGTTCCAGCCGGCGTGTCTCGGACCCTTCTCGCCGGGCGGTACGCGCACCAGGGCGAGGCCACGCTCGCAGTATTTTTCGGCGGACGCCGCCACGCTCGAGGTTCTCATGCGATCGCCCTGGCCGGCGGTGCCGTGTCTACTGGCATTCCGTCGCGGTATTCCTTGAGCGGCCACAACGCCCGGTGCACCTCGGCCGGCGCTATGCCTTCGGTCATGACCAGGCGCAGCGCCGTGCTCAACACGTAGTGCTGCCGCTCTAGACGGGTGAAGCTCTGCACCTCAAGGTCGCACGCGCCGCTCGCGCTGAAGTACGCATCCGATCGTCGCGCCCGATCCGGCCACGGGATGAGCGCCACCTTGCCGGCGGTCGGCATGTCGGCGAGGCATTCATGCGTACCCGTCCAGCAAATCATCACGTTGCGGATCGTCGCGGTCATGCGCGTGCCTTGATTGGTCGCCAGGACCAATCGCCGCGCGTGCGAGTCGGCTGACGATAGGGGCGGTGCGCCGGCAGTCCGGCGGCGAAGGTGCTGCGCGCCGCTCGTGCGTCCCGGTCGTCGCGCTCGAATTGGCGACCGCTCTCCTTCTCGCGCGTCGCTCTCATTGGCGCGCCTCCGTCACCGGGAGGGCTCGCAGGCACTCGTCGCCTCGCGCGGCGTCAAGGTCGCCGCGAATAACTGCGGCGCAAACCGCACGGCGAATCTCAGCAATCCATTTCTGGCGAAACACTGACGGTCGACGACCGGCGGCCGGCACGGACACCACGACTTTGACGCGCCCCGGCATCAGGCCGCCTCGCGCCGTTCGGCGTTCGGCGCAATCTCGAAGCCTTCCACGCGGTCAATCTTGCGGGCGAGGAAGCGGGCGAACCCTTCGCCGAGAACGACTAGCTCGCGGCCTACGCGAACGAGTGCGCCGCAGGCCATCAACTCATCGCGGTGCGAGCGCACCAGCCATCGAGCGGAATTCGCGCGACCGGGATAAACGCCAGGCGGCCAATCCGATACGGGCCAGGAGTGAGGCAGGGGTGCAGCTTTCGGCATGTGACCTCCGTTGCGGTACACATGCAGCGTCGCGCAAATGCGCGCGACGGCTCGGGCGCATCTACTTGGGAAAATTACCGGGGCTAGTAGCCGAGCTTCCGGAGCGCGCGCCGAATGCGGTCCTCGGAGTGACCGAGGCCGCGCGGCGGCAACGAGCTTGCAGCCAGCGCCTTTTGCGCGGCACCGAGCGAGTAGTGACCCCAGAGGCGGCACAAGCGGAGGAGAAAGGGAGCGTCCAGAAACTTGCGCAAGGTGCCGCGCGCGAGCAGTCCGGCCCACATGGATCGCGGCACGCCAAGGGCCACGAGTTCACCCACCGCGGCCGCGACTCGTCGCTGCAGAGGGGTCCCCGCCTCGCGCCGCTTTTCTACGGCCCGCGTGCGCGCGGCGCCTCGGCCGATGTGATGCCAGTACGCCGGGCGCCAGCGCGACACCTTGCGCGGTCGACCGACGCGCGCGACCCACGGCGAGCGCAGGCCCTCGATGCGAGCCGGCACGGTCATGCCATCGATGACGCGCCGGCAAAGCAGGTCCTGCGCTTCGGCGTGGGTGAGCGGTTGCGGCCGCTCGTGTGCCGCTCGGATCAGTGCGAGCGCTTTGGCCTCGTCGTGCCGCTCGTCGCTCACGGCGTGAGCCGCAGCTTCTTGTCGAGTTCAGAGTGGCCCGTCACCGGCGCACCCTGCACGAGGTGGCTGTATCGCTGCGTCACGCTGGGGCTGCGATGGCCGAGCACGCTGCCGATTTCGAGCAGCGTCGCGCCCCGCTGCGCCAAGAATGAGGCGCAGCTATGCCGCAGGTCGTGCCACCGAAAGTCCCGCAGGCCCGCGGCCGCGCGGATCGAACGCCAGCGCGCCTCGAGCGAGCCTTTCTGCAACGGGACTCCGGCAGCGACGAGGAAAACTGCGGTGGGGCTCACCACTTTGCCTTGCCGGAGCGCCTTCAATGCCTCGCGCGCAACGGTCGGTAGGAACACGGCCCGCGCGTCGCCATTCTTCGATTGCAGAATCTGGATCTTCCCCGCCTCGAGGTCGATATCACGCCAGGTGAGGCGGAGCAGCTCGCCTTGTCGGACGCCGGTCGCCAGCGACACCAGAATCGCGGCGTGCATGACGGCGGAGTGCTCCTTAGCAACCGTGAGCAGGCGGGCCAGCTCGTCGTCTGAAAGGAATCGCGTGCGCCCCTTGGGCTCGGTGAGCATCAGCCGTGACGGCCATTGCCGATCAAGCGGGATGAGGCCGGCCGTGCGCCCCCAATTCCAGCATGAGCGCAGCGCGCTCAGGTGCCGATTGACGGTCGCCGGTGCGCGAGTCCTATCGCCGGACCCTCGCAGCTTGTCGCGCGCGGCGCGCAGCTTGATCACGCCAACATCGGCCACGCGCGCCGAGCCCATGTCGTTGACCCACTCCGCGAGCAGTCGCTCGAGGTCATCGAAGTAGCGCAGGGCCTTTGTCTCGGGGTCGGCGAGAAATTCCTCGATGAGCGTCTGAATCGTCAGACTCGGCAGGTCCTCACGATCGGCGCCGTGCTTGCGCTGCGCGCGCAGCTCGCGCTCCTTCGCGTCAGCCCATTCCTTGGCGGCGGCCTTCGTCGAGAAGGTCTTTGCGATCGGCTTGAAGGGTTTGATTCGGACCTGCGCGACGTGACTCGTCGTGCCGTCCTCGTTTCGGTATCGTCGGTAGCTAGCCATGTCGAGCACCTCTATTGCTTGGCTGGTCAGGCCCCGCTCGGTGTTAGCGCACCGTTCGGGGCCGTTTCGTTTACACGCGCAGTCGCGCGCACACGCCAACAATACGCCCGAAGCCGCAGCTAGTGCAAATCTAGGTGCAAATCGACTCTTGAATCTATGTCACGAAAATCACGTAAGTCATTGGCGGAGAGGGTGGGATTCGAACCCACGAGTCCTTGCGGACCGCCGGTTTTCAAGACCGGTGCATTCAACCGCTCTGCCACCTCTCCGGCGGGGCGCTGGAATTCGTTAGTTTAACAGGGGGCGTCGTCCGGCTTGGAGCAGTCTCCGCCGTGCGTGCCCCCTCCCCTTGCCACCTCCGGTTCCCATCCCCATCTAGGCCCAGGCGGCGGGCTGAACCCCCGCGGTGGTACGATGTCCAACCAAGTGGTTCACCGGAACCGCATTCGTGAGGAGTTGACGTAACCATGGCGACTTTCCCGACCAACGGCGCCGTTCTTCGGCCCATCGATCGGCGCGCGGCCTTCATCACCCGCACCTACACCCACCTGGTGGCGGGGATACTGGGCTTCATCGTGGTGGAGATGGGCCTGTTTGAGTCCGGGCTGGCCCCGATCATCGCGCGCTACATGTTCGCGGTGCCGTGGATGCTCATCCTCGGCGCATTCATCCTGACCGGCTGGCTCGCCTCGCGCACCGCGCAGACCAGCACCTCCATCGGCATGCAGTACTTCGCGTATGGCGTGTACGTGGTGATGGAGGCGCTCATCTTCGTGCCGCTGCTGTACATCGCGGATGCGAAGGCGCCCGGCACGATCGACAGTGCGGTGGTCATCACCGGCCTCGGCGCCGGCGGCTTGATGTTCGTGGCGCACCGCACGCGGCGGGACTTCTCCTTCCTGCGCTCGATCCTGATCTGGGGCGGCGTGCTGGGTCTGCTCGCCATCGTCGGCGGCGTGCTGTTCGGGTTCCAGCTCGGCACCTGGTTCTCGGTGGCGATGATCGGTCTCGCCGGCGCGGCGGTGTTGTACGACACCTCGAACATCATTCACACGTACCCCGAGGACCGGTACGTGTCGGCGGCGATGCAGCTCTTCGCGTCGATCGCGCTGATGTTCTGGTACGTGCTGCGCCTGTTGATGGGCAACCGCAACTGATCCGCGGCGCGCTTCAGGCCGCCCAATGAAAAAGGGCGTGGAACTTTCGGTCCACGCCCTTTTTGTTTGCCCCCAACTCGAGGGAGGGCTTCAGCCAGCCGCCGCAGTCTTCGCCTTGTTGGCCTCGGCGATCACCGCATCGGCAACGTTCTTCGGCACCGGATCGTAGTGCGAGAACTCCATCGTGTACGAAGCACGACCGCTGGTCATGCCGCGCAGGTGACCGATGTAGCCGAACATCTCGGAGAGCGGCACGTTCGCCACCACCGCAATGTTGGTGCCGCGCTCGAGCTGATCCTGGATCGCGCCGCGCCGGCGATTGATGTCGCCGATCACGTCGCCCAGGTAATCTCCTGGCGTCACCACCTCGACCTTCATCACCGGCTCGAGCAGGATCGGCCCCGCCTTGCGGATCGCCTCACGGAAGCAGGCCTTGGCGGCGATTTCGAACGTGAGCGCGTTCGAGTCGACGTCGTGGTAGCTGCCGTCCGTGAGCCGGGCGCGGAAGTCGACGGTCGGATAGTGCGCGAGCACACCATCCTCCATCTGCATGCGCAGGCCCTTCTCCACCGACGGGACGTACTCGCGCGGCACGGAACCGCCCACCGTCTCGTCGACGAACTCGAAGCCATTGCCACGCTCGAGCGGCTCGAAGGTGATCCACACTTCCGCGAACTGGCCGGCGCCGCCGGTCTGCTTCTTGTGGACGTACTGCTCGCTGATCGGCTTGGTGAAAGTCTCGCGGTAGGCCACCTGCGGCTGGCCCATCACGCCTTCCACGCCGAACTCGGTGCGCATGCGATCCAGCGTCACCTCGAGGTGCAGCTCGCCCATGCCGCGAAGGATGGTCTGGCCAGTCTCGCGATCCGTCTCCAGGCGCAGCGATGGGTCGGCACGAACCATCTTGCCGAGAGCGTTGCTGAACTTGTCCTGTTCCGGCTTGTTCTTCGGCTTCACCGACACGCTGATGACGGGGTCCGGGAAGCGCATGCGCTCCAGCACCACCGGCGCACTGGCGTCGCACAGGGTGTCGCCGGTCTCGGTCTCGGAGAGCGACACGAGGGCGATGATGTCGCCGGCGCGCGCCTCTTCGATGGCGTTGGCCTCCTTGGCGAACATCTCCACCATGCGGCCGATCTTCTCGCGCTTGCCGCGGGTGCTGTTCTGCACCGACATGCCCTTGGTGAGCACGCCGGAGTAAACGCGCACGAAGGTGAGCGCGCCGTAGGCGTCGTTGATGACCTTGAACGCGAGCGCGGAGAAGGGCTCGTCGTCGGAGCACTTGCGCTCGCCGATCGGCTCGCCGTCGGCGTTCACGGTCTTGATGGCCGCCACGTCGGTCGGCGCCGGCAGGTAGTCGACCACGGCGTCCAGCACCTGCTGCACGCCCTTGTTCTTGTACGAGGAGCCGCACAGCACCGGCGTGAACGCCGAGCTGATGGTGCCCTTGCGCAGCGCCTTGCGCAGCACGTCCGCCGACGGCACGGTGCCGTCGGTAAGGTAAGCTTCCATGGCCTCGTCGTCCTGCTCGAGACAGGTGTCGATGAGTTCGGTGCGGTACTTGTCGATGCTCGCGAGGATGGCGCGGTCGCTCGGCACCACGATGCCGAGCTTGTCGGCGATATCCGGGGTGATGTCCATCACTTCCCAGGTGGCGTCCTTGTCGTCCGAGTCCCACACCAGGGCCTTCATCTCGACGAGGTCGATCATGCCCTTGAAGTTGTCCTCGGAACCGATGGGCAGGTGCACCGGCAGCGGCCGGGCGCCGAGGCGCTTCTTGATCATGTCCACGCAGCGCAGGAAGTTCGCGCCGCTGCGGTCCATCTTGTTGACGTAGCACATGCGCGGCACGTCGTAGTTGTCGGCGAGGCGCCAGTTGGTCTCAGACTGCGGCTCGACGCCCGCCACGCCATCGAACACCACCACCGCGCCGTCGAGCACGCGCAGGCTCCGGTTCACTTCGATGGTGAAGTCGACGTGGCCCGGGGTGTCGATCAGGTTGATCTTCTTGTCGCGCCAGAAGGCCGACACCGCGGCGCTCTGAATGGTGATGCCGCGCTTCTGTTCCTGTTCCAGATAGTCCGTCGTGGTCGAGGACTTCAGGTCCTTGGTGTCGTGGATGTCGACGATGGTGTGCTTGCGCCCCGTGTAATAGAGGATGCGTTCGGTCGTCGTGGTCTTACCGGCGTCCACGTGGGCGATGATGCCGATGTTGCGAATGTCGGCCAGGGGCGTTGTACGAGCCATGTCAGCGTTCCGTAACCTTCAGGTTGGGCCGGTGGCACCGGCCTTAAAGAAAAAAGCAGACTCGCCCGCGATCGTCCGCGGCGCGGCCCTCTGTTCGAGGGATCCGCCCGGATGAGGGCAAGCGGCTGCTGGGGGCGCAATTCTGCCACGTCGGGGGCCCTCTGTCGAAAAAATCGCCTCGCCGGCACGTCCGCGGCCTCGCGGACCAGGTCCGAAGGCGTTCCTCCAAGGGACGGCCCGGGCCGCCCTTGAGGTCAAGGCCGTTGACTTTCGGCGCGGACCCCCGGCAGCCGTACCGGCCTACGTCGTCGCACGGCCGTCAAATTCCGTTTACCCGGCGTTTACAACTCCGCCACCACATCCCTCGCGAGTCGCCGGGCGTAGCATCTACCCCGTCGACGGTCACACACGGAGCTCGTTGAACGACATGGACACGCTCTCCCCTTCCCTGCTGCACACCCTCGAAACCGGCCTGGCCATCACCTGCGTCGTCGCGCTCATCGCCGCACGCCACTGGGTGTTGCTGGTGTGCGGCGTACGCATCATCCCTGACGACAGCATGGGTCTCGTCACCAAGAAGTTCGTGCTCTTCGGGCGCCAGCGCCGCCTGCCCGACGGCCGCATCGTGGCGCTCGAAGGCGAGGCCGGTTACCAGGCCGACGCACTGCCGCCCGGAATCCACTTCTCGCTGTGGCCGTGGCAGTACACCGTGACGCTCGAAAAATTCCTGACGATCCCGCCCGGCAAGCTCGGCTGCGTCGAGGCCATCGACGGCGCGCCGCTGCAGAGCGGCCGAATCGTGGCGCGAACGGTGGCCTGCGACTGCTTCCAGGACGCCCGCGCCTTCCTGCGAGGTGGCGGCGAGCGCGGTCCGCAGATGCAGGTGATCCCGCCGGGCACCTATCGCATCAATTCGCTGCTCTTCAAGGTCAGCCTGTTCGACGCCGTGGTGGTGCCGCCCGGACAGATCGGGGTCATCGAGGCGCGCGACGGCAACCCCCTGCCGAGCGGGCGGGTCATCGCGCGGCACGTCGAATGCGACTCCTTCCAGGACGCCCAGGCGTTCATGGCGGGAGGCGGGGAGCGTGGTCCACAGATGTCGGTCATCGGACCGGGCACCTATCGCATCAATCCGTTCCTGTTCTCGGTCCAGCTCGCCGACGTCATCGACGTGCCGGACAACAAGATAGGCATCGTCACCACCCGGGACGGCGCGCCGCTCGCCGCCGGCGAAATCGCCGGGCCCGTGGTCGAGGGGCACGAACTCTTCCAGAATCCCCAGGCGTTCCTCGACGCCGGCGGCCACAAGGGTCTGCAGGAACAGGTGCTGCTCGCCGGCCGCTACTTCATCAACCCGCGCTTCGCGACCGTGGAGATCGTCGACATGGTCGAGGTGCCGATCGCCCATGTCGGCGTGGTGATCGCCTACGTCGGCCGCGAGGGCCGCGACGTCACCGGCGAGACCTTCCGCCACGGCAACCTGGTGAGCCGTGGCGAGAAGGGCGTGTGGGTCGAGCCGCTCGATCCCGGCAAGTATCCGGTGAATCCGTACACCCACCGGGTCGCGCGCGTGCCGACCGCGAACGTCGTGCTCAACTGGGCCACGGGCAAGACCGAGGCGCACAAGCTCGACGCCAACCTGTCGACGATCACGGTGCGCTCGGCGGACGGCTTTCGCTTCAACCTCGACGTCTCGCAGATCATCCACATACCGCGTAACGACGCGCCCAAGGTGATCGCCCGCTTCGGCGACATGTCGGCGCTGGTCACGCAGGTTCTGGAGCCGACCATCGGCAATTACTTCCGCAATGCCGCCCAGGGTTCGGACATCATCGAGTTCCTGCGCAACCGCTCGGCGCGGCAGGCCGAGGCGCGCGAGGCCATCTCGGCGGCACTGCGCGAGTACAACGTCGGCGCCGTGGACACGCTGATCGGCGACATCGTGCCGCCCGATCAGATCATGAAGACCCTCACCGACCGCAAGATCGCGGAGCAGGAGCGCGTCACGTTCGAGACCCAGCGTGAGGCGCAAGTGGTGCGCCAGCAGCTCGAGCAGGCCACGGCGCTCGCCGCCACGCAGGCGAAGGTGGTCGACGCCGAGCGGCAGGTCGCGATCGCCGACTTCGCCGCACAGGCGGGGGTCAAGTCGGCCGCGGGACAGGCGCAGGCCAAGAAGCTCATCGCCGACGCCGACGCCACCGTGTTGCGTACGGTCGGCGAGGCGGAGGCCGACAAGACCCGCGCGGTCGGCAGCGCCGAGGCCGAAGTGGTGAAACTCAAGATCGCATCAATGCAATCCGACAACTACGCCCTGGTCCAGGTGGCCGAGGCGCTCGCGAAGAGCGGCGTGAAACTCGTGCCCGACGTGGTCGCGGGCGGCGGCGGTGCGTCCGGCACGCTGGTCGACGTGCTCCTCGCCAACGTGATCCGAGAAGGTGCAACGCGCGCGGTGTCGCGCACCTGAATCGGACACGGCGCCGGCAGCCTTGTTGACCGCGTACGCGTGTGATAAGTCTACGCGGCGATGTCAACGAGGCGCTGCGCGCCGCAAACACGATGGAGTGGGGATGGACAGCGAATCTTCTCCTGACGCGATGAGCCGGCGCGAACTGCTACGCATGATCGGCCTCACCGCGGGCGGCGCCGCCATGTACCAGGCGATGTCGAGCCTGGGATTCGCGGCCGAGTCGCCGGGTCACGCCCCGCCCGACCTCGCGGGCGCGCCCCGCGGCGCCTCGGTACTGGTGCTGGGCGCCGGCATCGCCGGCATGGTGGCAGCCTACCAGCTGCGCAATGCGGGCTATCGCGTCCAGGTGCTCGAGTACAACGGTCGCGCGGGCGGCCGCAACTGGAGCCTGCGGGGCGGCGACGTGTACACCGAGCTCGGCGGCGCCACCCAGCATTGCCGCTTCGACGACGGCCTGTACATCAATCCCGGACCCTGGCGCATTCCCTATCACCACCAGGGCATCATCGGCTACTGCAGGAAGCTCGGCGTGGCGCTCGAGCCGTTCATCCAGATCAACTACAACGCCTATATGCACTCGAGCAAGGCGTTCGGCGGCAAGCCGCGCCGTATGCGGGAGATCAAGGCCGACTACCAGGGGCACGTCGCCGAACTCCTCGCGAAGTCGACCCGCCAGCACGCGCTCGACGGCGCGGTCACGCCCGAGGACCAGGAAAAGCTGCTGGAGTCGCTGCGCGCCTTCGGCGCGCTCGACAAGGACTTCACCTACAAGGCGAGCCTCGCCGCGAGCGACCGGCGTGGCTTTCAGAAGGATCCGGGCGGCGGCCTGAGCGCCCGCCCCGTTCCCTCGGAGCCGATCGGGCTCACCGATCTGCTCGACTCGCAGCTCTGGGGCATGCTCTCCATGGGCGACGCCTACGACATGCAACAGACCTTGTTCCAGCCGGTGGGTGGCATGGGACGCATCGGCGAGGCCTTCGGCCGGGAACTCGGACCGCTGATCCGATACAACGCCAAGGTCACCGCCATCGAACAGGACCCGCGCGGCGTCACGGTTCGCTACCAGGACACCACCCGTCCCGGCAGCTCGCTCACCGCGCGCGCCGACTGGTGTCTGTGCACCATCCCCCTGCCGGTGCTCGCCCAGATCCCGATGAACGTCGGCCGCGAGCTCGCCGCGGCCATCGCGGCCGTGCCGTACAGTTCCTCGGTGAAGCTCGGGCTGCAGTTCAAGCGTCGCTTCTGGGAGGAGGACGAGCAGATCTACGGCGGCATCACCTACACCGACCTGCCGATCATGAACATCGGCTATCCGAGCACCGGCTTTCACGGCAGCGGCAAGGGCGTGCTGCTCGGCGGCTACATCTGGGGACTGTCGGCGCTCGAGTTCACGGCGCTGCCGCCCGAGGAGCGGGTACGCCTCGGCGTGGAATACGGCAGCCGCATCCATCCTCAGTACCGCAGCGAGTTCGACAACGGCGTGGCCGTGGCCTGGCACCGCGTGCCGTTCACGCTCGGCTGCTTCGGCCTTTGGACGGAGGAGACCCGCGCCAAACACTACGACGATCTGTGCCGCATCGACGGGCGCATCGCGCTCGCCGGCGAGCACGCCTCGTTCATCGGCGGCTGGCAGGAGGGCGCCGTCACGTCGGCACACGACGCCATCGCCCGTTTGCACGCGCGCGCCGTCGCGCAGGGAGAGCCCGCATGAGGTTCGCTTCTCGCTCCGCCTTCATCCGCAGGCCCGCGGTCGGATTGGCCGCGGTCGCCGCCCTCGCCCTGCTCGCCCCGGCCGCGCCGCGCGCCGACGACGCCGGAGTGCCGAGCGCCCGGCAACTGCAGAGCGCCAACGGCGAGCAGATCTACACCCACATCTGCCAAGCCTGCCACATGCCGAACGGCCAGGGCGCCGTCGGTGCAGGCTTCTACCCGAAGCTCGCCGGCGACCCGGCGCTCGTGTCGTGGGAGTACGCCGCGGTGACCGTGCTGAACGGCAAGCACGGCATGCCCGCCTTCGGCACGAAACCGGGCGGCCCGTTCGGCTTCTTCACGGTGAAGCTGAGCGACGACCAGATCGCCGCAGTCGTCAATTACGTGCGAAGCAGCTTCGGCAACCATTACCCGGCGCAGGCCACCGCCGCCAAGGTCGCGGCCCTGCCGCACCCCGGCAAGGTCAGCGACGAGCAGTAGCCGGCGGCATCGCGGCGGCCGGCACTGCGGCGGCCGGCACTGCGGCGGCCGGCACCGCGACGGTGGGCGCCACCGACGCGGCGCCGAGTTCGGCGCGAATCTCGGCAAGTTCGGTCTCGCCGAGACTCTCCTGATCGAGCAGACGGCGCGCCGCGCGCTCCAGCACCGGGCGCGCCCGCTGCAGGATGCCGCTTGCGGTCTCGAACGCCGCCTGTACCCGAGCGCGCACGGCACAGTCGATCTCCCGCGCCGTCGCCTCGCTGTAGCGACGGGGCTCGAGGCCCACGGCGACGCCCGGCAGGAAGGTGCGGCGCTCCTCCTCGTAGGCCACCATGCCGAGCGCTTCGTCCATGCCGTATCGGGTCACGAGGGCGCGCGCGAGTTCGCTGGCCTTGGCGAGATCGTCGGCGGCGCCGGTCGAGGGCAGGCGGTTCACCAGCATCTCCGCGGCACGGCCGCCGAGCAGCACCGCCATCCGCTCCTGCATCTCATCGCGGCCCATCAGGAACCGATCCTCGGTCGGCCGCTGAATCGTGTACCCGAGCGCGCTGATGCCGCGCGGAATCACCGACACCTTCTGCACCGGATCGGTGCCTGGCAATGCCATCGCCACCAGCGCGTGCCCCATTTCGTGCAACGCCACGGTGGCGCGCTCGCGCGCGTTCAGCACCCGGGTGCGCTTCTCCAGACCCGCGACGATGCGCTCGATCGCGGCGGTGAAATCCGCGAGCGTCACCGCGTCGGCGCCGCGGCGCGTGGCGAGCAGCGTCGCCTCGTTGACGAGATTGGCGAGCTCCGCGCCCGCGAAGCCCGCGGTCATCGCGGCCACCTTGGCGAGATCGACGTCGGCGGCGAGACGCACCTTGCGCGCGTGCACGGCGAGCACGTCGGTGCGACCCTTGAGATCCGGCCGATCCACCAGCACCTGGCGGTCGAAGCGCCCGGCGCGCAACAGCGCCGGATCGAGGATTTCGGGGCGATTGGTGGCGCCGAGGATGATCACGCCGACGGACGGATCGAAGCCATCCATCTCGGCCAACAGCTGGTTCAGCGTCTGTTCCTTCTCGTCGTGGCCGCCGAGACCGTAGGCGCCGCGCGCCCGGCCGAGCGCATCCAGTTCGTCGATGAAGATGATCGCCGGCGCGCTGCGGCGCGCGGTCTCGAACAGGTCGCGCACGCGCGCCGCGCCCACGCCGACGAACATCTCCACGAATTCGGCGCCGTTGGTGGACAGGAAGGCGACACCGGCCTCGCCGGCCAGGGCGCGCGCGAGCAAGGTCTTGCCCGTGCCGGGAGGACCGACCAGCAGCACGCCTTTGGGAATGCGCGCGCCGAGCCGCCCGTAGCGGCCGGGCTCCTTCAGGAAATCGACCACCTCGCGCAGTTCCTCCTTCGCCTCGTCGACGCCGGCGACGTCGGCGAAGGTCACACCGGTACTGCGCTCCATCATGACCTTGGCGTGGCTCTTGCCGATCGCCGTCAGTCCGGTCACGCCCTGGCGCTCGCCGAGACCGCGGATCATGAAGTACCAAACGGCCAGGAAGGCGATCGAGGGCAGCACCCAGCCGAGCAATTGCGAAAGCCAGCCGCTGCCCGCCTCGCGCGAATAGGGCACGTGGAACTTGTCGAGCCAGGCGGAGACGTCCGGCTCGACGCGGTTGGCGGTGAGCACCCGCTTGCCGGCCGCATCCGGCGCCTTCAGCACCGCCCGCAGCTCGCGATCGGTCACCACCACTCGCTCGACCCGCCCGGCCGCGAGCGCCTGCTCGAGGTCGCTGTAAGGCACCACCTCGACCACCTGGGCCTCGTGCCAGAGCGAATTCGCCCCCCACAGGAGCAGGACCGCGCCGACGACGTAGGCCGCGTTCCAGATGGCCTGGCGCCGGTCGGACGGCGCCCCCTGCCCCTTCACGGCCGCAGGGCGGTCTCGACTCGCACCTCGTTGCGCATCGATCCGGCCGCATCCAGCAGTTCGGTGGCGAGCGAATCGAGCACGTCGTCGATCGACAACACGCCGATCAATTGGCCGCGGCCGCCGACCACCGGGAGGCGCCGCACGCCGATGCGGCGCATGTCGGCGAGCGCCGCGCTCACCGACACGTCCTCGCGCACCACCACCGGATCGGGTGTCATCACGTCACCGACGATGAGCGAGCGCGGGTCGACGTCGCGCGCCACCACCTCGACCACGATGTCGCGATCGGTCAACACGCCGACCGGGCGCAGCGCCTCGCCGCCGTCCGCGGGTTCCACCACGACGAGGTAGCCGACGTGCCGCTCGCGCATCAACTGCGCCGCGGCGTGCAGTTCCTCGGACTCGCGCACGGTGACGACCTCGCGCTTGCAAAGCAATCTGACGCTCATGGCGGCTCTCCTTCACGTTGTCCGCTGGACCACCAGCATCCGGCCGCCGGCGTCCCCCGGCCATGAGTGAATCCGCGTATGGCTGCGTACGTCCCGCGTGCCCGAAGATGCGGCGCATGGGTTCGAAACGCGTGCTGTTTCGCGCGCAGGCGCGCGAGAAGGTGCTCTCCGGCGCCGCTCAGCTAGCCGACGCCGTGCGCATCACGCTCGGCCCGAAGTCCAAGTCGGTGCTCATTCAAAGGGCGTGGGGCGCCCCGGTGGTGTGCAACGACGGAGTCACCATCGCGCGCGAGATGCAGCTCGACGACCCCGAGGAGAACCTCGGCGCGCAGATGCTGCGGCAGGCGGCCGAGAAGACCGGCGACGTGGTCGGCGACGGCACCAGCACCGCGACGCTCCTCGCCTACGTCATCTACGCCGACGGCGTGCGCAACATCGCCGCGGGCGCGAGCGCCATCGACTTGCGTCGCGGTCTCGACCGGGGCCTCGCCGCCGTGGTGGCGACCCTGCGCTCGAGCGCGCGCCCGCTCGCCACCCGCCGCGAGAAGGCGCAGGTGGCGACCATCTCGGCGCACAACGACGCCGCCATGGGCGAGCTCGTGGCGGACGCCCTCGAACGGGTCGGCGGCGACGGGGTGATCACCGTCGAGGAGTCGAAGACCACCGAGACATCGCTCGAGGTCGTCGAGGGCATGCGCTTCGACCGTGGCTATCTGTCGCCCTACTTCGTCACCGACAGCTCGGCCATGCAGGCGGTGCTCGAGGAGCCGTATCTGCTGATCTGCGACCGCAAGCTCAACCTGCTCAAGGACCTGATCCCGCTCCTCGAGCAGGTGGCGAAGGCCGGCCGGCCGATTCTGTTCATCGCCGAGGACATCGAGGGCGAGGCGCTCGCCACGCTGATCGTCAACCAGATCCGCGGTGTGCTGCGCAGTGTCGCCGTGCGAGCGCCCGGATTCGGCGACCGGCGCCAGGCGCAGCTGCAGGACATCGCGGTGCTCACCGGCGGTGAACTCGTCTCCGAGGCCCTCGGCATCAAGCTCGAGGACGTGATGCTCGCCCAGCTCGGCCGCGCCAAGCGCGTGCTGGTCGACAAGGACAACACCACCATCATCGGCGGCGGCGGCGAGCGCGCGGCCATCGCGGCCCGCGTCGCCATGATCCGCAAGGAAATCGAGCGCAGTAGCTCGGATTACGACCGTGAAAAGCTCGAGGAACGCGCCGCCAAGCTCGCCGGCGGCGTCGCCGTCATCCGCGTGGGCGCGCCGGCCGAATCGGAGATGAAGGCGAAGAAGGAGGCGCTCGAGGCGCCGGCGCGGCAGATCGCCGAGAATTCCGCCGCCGACGGCGGCGTGATCGTCGAGCGCATGCGCGCGACGAGCGATACGACGGGCTTCGACGCGGCGCGCAAGGAGTTCGTGGACCTCATCGACGCGGGCATCGTCGACCCGGTGAAAGTGGTGCGCATCGCCCTGGAGAACGCGGTGTCGGTCGCCGGGATCCTGCTGCTCACCGAGGCCACCATGACCGAGAAGCCGCAGCCCGCGGGCGAGCACCCCGGCGCAGCGGCGGCCGAGGTCTAGCGGGCGCCCTGCCCGCGGCCGCCATGCCGCCCACCCGCGTGGCGGTGCTCACGAGCGGCGGCGACGCTCCCGGCATGAATGCGGCCATTCGCGCCGTGGTACGCGCCGGCGAAGCGCGCCAAATCGAGGTATACGCGGTGCGTGACGGCTTCAGCGGACTGATCGCCGGCCGCTTCGAGCGACTGGGCGTACGTGACGTCGGCGGCATCATCGACCGCAGCGGCACCGTGCTCGGCAGCACCCGCTGCGAGGACATGCGCACCGCGGGCGGACAGGCCTCGGCCGCGGAGCAGCTCGCGGCGCGAGGCATCGAGGCACTGGTGGTGATCGGCGGCAATGGCTCGCAGGCCGGCGCACTCGCGCTCGCGCAACGAGGAGTGGCGGTGGCGGGCATCGCCTCGACCATCGACAACGATCTGCCCGGTACCGACGTGTCAATCGGCGCCGCGACCGCCGTGGACGTGGCACTCGAGGCGATCGATCGGCTGCGCGTCACGGCCGCGTCCCACAAGCGCGTGTTCCTGGTGGAGGTAATGGGCCGCGACACCGGCCACCTCGCGCTCGCCGCGGGGCTCGCCGGCGGTGCCGAGGCGATCGTCCTGCCCGAAAGGCCGCAGGAACCGGAGATGGTGGCGGCGACCCTGCTCGCGGGCTACGCACGCGGCAAACGGCACGCCATCGTCGTGGTCGCCGAGGGCGCCGGTTCGGGGGCGCGCGGCCTCGCCGAGCACTTCGACAGCCATCGGCAGCGGCTCGGATTCGAGTGGCGCATCACCGTGCTCGGCCACGTGCAGCGCGGCGGCACCCCGAACGCCGCCGACCGCATGCTCGCCACCCGTCTCGGGGCCGCCGCCGTCGATGCGCTCGGCGCGGGCCAGGCGGGCGTGCTGCTCGGAATCGTGGACGGGCGCATCGCGGCGACGCCGCTCGCCGCCGTCGCTGCGCGGCGCAAGCCGCTCGATGCCCAGCTCCTGGAACTCGCCGGACTCGTGAGCCGCTGAGCTCGCTGCGCCAGCGCCGCGCCGTGCTAGAGCCGCGTCGCGCCGCCCATGTAGGGCACCAGCGCCTGCGGCACGGCGACGCTGCCGTCGGCCTGCTGATAGTTCTCGAGGATCGCCACCAGCGCCCGGCCCACCGCCACCCCCGAGCCGTTCAACGTATGCACGAGTTCAGGCTTGCCGGTGGCGGGATTGCGCCAGCGCGCCTGCATCCGTCGGGCCTGGAAGGCCTCGCAATTGCTGCAGGAGGAAATCTCCCGATAGCGCTGCTGCGAGGGCAGCCACACCTCGAGGTCGTAGGTCTTGGCGCTGCTGAAACCGACGTCGCCGGCGCACAACGCAAGCACGCGGTACGGCAGCTCGAGTGCGCGCAGCACCGCCTCGGCGTGACCGGTCAACTCCTCGAGGGCTTCGTAGGAGCGCTCCGGACTGACCACGTGCACGAGTTCCACCTTGTCGAACTGGTGCTGACGAATCATGCCGCGGGTGTCCTTGCCGGCCGCGCCCGCTTCGGAACGAAAGCACGGCGTGTGCGCCACGAATTTCAGCGGCAGCGCGTCCGCCTCCAGGATCCGGTCGCGCACCAGGTTGGTGACCGGCACTTCGGCCGTCGGGATGAGGTAGAACGGCGGCTGCGCCTCGACGCGAAACAGGTCCTGCTCGAACTTCGGAAGCTGACCGGTGCCCTCGAGCGCCGAGGCTTGCACCAGATAGGGCACGTAGGCCTCGCGATAACCGTGCTCGCGCGTGTGCAGATCGAGCATGAACTGCGCGAGCGCGCGGTGCAGGCGCGCCAGCGGCCCGGTCATCACCACGAAGCGAGCGCCGGAGATGCGCCCGGCGGCCTCGAAGTCCATGCCGAGGCGCTCGCCCACCGCGACGTGGTCGAGCGGCGTGAACTCGAAGCGGCGCGGTTCGCCCCAGCGGCGAATCTCGACGTTGGCGCTCTCGTCGCGGCCCTCCGGCACGCTCGCGTGCAGCAGGTTAGGCAGTCCCGCCTGCAGCGCGCCCAGGCGCGCCTGCACGTCCTGCAAGGCCGCCTCCTCGCGGGCGAGCGCCTGCGCGAGCGCCTCGCCGTTCGCCAGCAGCGCGCCGACGTCGCCGCCCTTCGCCTTGGCCATGCCCACCGCCTTGGCGTTGGCGTTGCGCTCGGCGCGCAGCCGATCGGCCTCGATCTGCACCGACTTGCGCCGCTCCTCGAGCGCCGCCAGGGCCTCGGTGTCGAGCGCGAAGCCGCGTCGCGCGAGTGCGGCGGCCACTCCGGGAAGGTCGGTACGCAGTAGCTTCGGGTCGAGCACGGCTTGAAGTCCTTGGAGCGAGGGTGAACGGAGAAGGTGAAGGCGGACGCGCGGGACGCGCCCTAGAATACCGAAGGTCGTGCGCAGCTATCCAGCCGGCGTGTCCGCCGGCCCGCGCGCGGCCCGGTCGCGTTCGCGGCGCGCCGCCAGCGCCTCGCCGATCTTGATCTCCAGACCGCGCGGCGCCGGCACGTAATAGCGCCGCGCCGGCATGTCGTCGGGGAAATAGCGCTCGCCCGCCGCGTAGCCTTCCGGTTCGTCATGCGCGTAGCGGTAGCCCTTGGCGTAGCCGAGTTCCTTCATCAACCGCGTCGGTGCGTTGCGCAGGCGCAGCGGCACATCGAGCGAACCGAACTCGGCGGCATCGGCCGCCGCCGCCTTGTACGCGCTGTACACCGCATTGCTCTTGGCGGCGCAGGCCATGAACACCACCGCCTGCGCGATCGCGAGTTCGCCCTCCGGGCTGCCCAAGCGCTCGTAGACCGCGCAGGCCTCGAGCGCCAGCGTGAGCGCCCGCGGATCGGCGTTGCCGATGTCCTCGCTCGCCATGCGCAGCGCGCGCCGCGCCACGTACATCGGGTCGCAGCCGCCCGCGAGCATGCGGCACAGCCAGTACAGCGCGGCGTCGGGATCACTGCCGCGCACCGCCTTGTGCAGCGCCGAGATCTGGTCGTAGAAGGCCTCGCCGCCCTTGTCGAAGCGCACGTAGGTGCTGCCGATGACGCCACGCGCCGTCTCCGGGTCGAGCCACCTGCCGCCATCGCGCACCTCGGCGAGGTCGGCCGCCGTCTCCAGCAGATTGAGCAGCCGGCGCGCGTCGCCGTCGGCGGCGTCGAGCAGCAACTCGCGCGCCTGCGGGTCGAGCGACAGGTGCATCGCGCCGAGCCCGCGCTCGACGTCGCCGAGCGCGCGGTCGATCAGCCGATCGAGAGCGGCGCGATCGATGGACTTGAGCACGTACACCCGCGCCCGCGACAGGAGCGCATTGTTGACCTCGAAGGACGGATTCTCGGTGGTGGCGCCGATGAAGATCAGGGTGCCATCCTCGACGTAGGGCAGGAAGGTGTCCTGCTGCGACTTGTTGAAGCGGTGCACTTCGTCGAGGAACAGCACCGTGTCGCGGGTCCCGCGGCGCGCCTTCGCCTCCTCCACCACCGCGCGGATGTCCTTGATGCCCGCGAGCACCGCCGACAGCGACACGAACTCGGCGTGCGCGGCGCCCGCCACCAGGCGCGCGAGCGTGGTCTTGCCGGTGCCGGGCGGCCCCCAGAGGATCATCGAGTGCGGACGCCCGGACTCGAGCGCGCGCCGCAGGGGCGCGCCGGATCCCAGCAGGTGCGGCTGGCCGACGTACTCGTCCAGGTTGCGCGGACGCAGCCGATCCGCGAGCGGCCGGTACCCGCCGGTGGCGGTCGCCTGCGGCGAGCTCACTTCGAGTCCAGGCCGATGACGTCCACGCCGGCGGGCGGTGTGAACGAAAACAGGTCGGACGCCAGCTTCTGGTTGCGCGCGGCGTGACTGAAAGTCACCCGCGTGACCTGGTTGAGCTTGTCGGCGAGCAGCATCTTCTGCAGTTCATCGCCGGCGAAGCCCACCCGCACCGCGAGGAAGTCGGTGTCGTTGCGCTTCGGCACGAGTTGGAACCAGTGCAGGCCATCGCTGTCCGGCAGCGCCGAGACGTCGAACTGGCTGGCCACCGAGCCGGTGCCCGAGAGCAACAGGGCCGGCGTGTTGGCGAGACTCGAATCGACCTTGCGCACGTTGGCCTGGGCGAGGTCCTTGTCGTAGAACCAGATGCGCTTGCCGTCGCCGACGATGAGCTGCTCGGAGGGCTCGACGTAATCCCAGCGGAAGCGGCCCGGCTTCTTGAGATAGAGCCTGCCCGCCGCGCTGCGCAGCACCCTGCCGTTGCCATCCTCGATGGTCTGCTTGAAGTCGGCCGACCAGGTGGCGAGGCCGACCAGCCGCCGGTCGAGGTCCGCGGCCGCGGCGGCGCTCGCCGCCGGCGTCTGGCTCGCGGCCGGTGATTCGCTCGCAGCCTGCGCAGCGCCGGCCGCTGCGCCGGATTGCACGGGCGGCGCCGCACGCACGGTGGCCGCGAGCGCCAACGCCGCGCCGAGGGCGAACACGGCGCCGAGTGCGCCGATGCTGTGGACTGTCACGCGCATGCGCGCCTCACTCCTCGGGGGGCGGTGCCCCGTAGATTTCCCGCGAGCCGTTCGGTTGCAGCGGCCCGACCAGCCCCGCCGCCTCCATCGCCTCGACCAGGCGAGCGGCGCGGTTGTAGCCGATCTTGAGGCGGCGCTGCACGCCGGAGATGGAGGCCTTGCGGGTTTCGGTGACGATGCGCACCGCTTCGTCGTACAGCGGATCCGACTCGGCGTCGCCACCGCCCTCGCCGAGCTCGTCCTCCTCGCCGGACAGGCCCGGTATCGGCGTACGCGGCCCCTCGAGGATCTCGTCGATGTAGACCGGCTGCGACGCGGACTTCAGGCCGGCGACCACGCGGTGCACCTCCTGGTCGGACACGAAGGCGCCGTGCACGCGCGTCGGAATGGACGTGCCCGGCGGCAGGTAGAGCATGTCGCCGTGGCCGAGCAGCGACTCGGCTCCGCTCTGGTCGAGGATGGTGCGCGAATCGACCTTGGCCGACACCTGGAAGGCGATGCGGGTGGGAATGTTGGCCTTGATCAGGCCGGTGATGACGTCCACCGACGGGCGTTGCGTGGCGAGGATGAGGTGGATGCCGGCGGCGCGCGCCTTCTGCGCCAGGCGCGCGATCAGCTCCTCGACCTTCTTGCCGACGATCATCATCAGATCGGCGAGTTCGTCGATGATCACCACGATGAACGGCAGCGTGGTGAGGTCCGGCACGTCCTCGGCCGCGACGCCCGGCACGCCCTGCGCGACCTTCTGCAGCCGGATGGGATCCTTGATGGGCTTGCCCGAGTCGGCGGCCTCCTTGACCTTGCGATTGAAGCCGCCGATGTTGCGCACGCCGAGCGCCGACATCAGCTGGTAGCGCCGCTCCATCTCCGCGACGCACCAGCGCAGCGCGTTCGCGGCCTGTTTCATGTCGGTGACCACCGGGGCGAGCAGGTGCGGGATACCCTCGTACACCGACAGCTCCAGCATCTTGGGGTCGATCATGATCATGCGCACGTGCTCGGGCGTCGCCTTGTAGACGAGGCTCAGGACCATGGCGTTGATGCCGACCGACTTGCCCGAGCCGGTGGTGCCCGCGATAAGAAGGTGCGGCATGCGCGCGAGGTCGGCGACCACCGGCACGCCGCCGATGTCCTTGCCGAGCGCGAGCGCGAGCGGCGAACCGACCTCATCGTAGGGCTTGGACTTGATGATCTCGCCGAGCGTGACGATCTCGCGCTTCTCGTTCGGGATCTCGAGCCCCACCACGGACTTGCCGGGTATCACCTCCACCACCCGCACGCTGATCGCGGACAGCGCCCGAGCGAGGTCCTTGGAGAGGTTGCTGATCTGGCTCACCTTCACGCCCGGCGCGGGGCGCAGTTCGAAGCGCGTGATCACCGGCCCGGGCTGCACCGCGACCACTTCCGCCTCGACCCCGAAATCCTTGAGCTTGAGCTCCACCAGCCGTGACATCGCCTCCAGCGCCTCGTCCGAGTACGAGGGTTCCCGCGGCCCGGGCTCGTCGAGCAGCGACAGGGCCGGCAGCTCGCTCGACTTGGGGGCGTCGAACAGCGGCACCTGACGCTCGCGCTCGACCCGCTCGCTGCGTTCGGGCGTCGGCGCGACGGCCTCGATGCGCGGCGGCGGGCGACTGGCGACCTTCTTCTGTTCCTCGCGCACCACGTCCTGGCGGGCCTGCTTGCGCTGCTGGCCGGAGGCGAGTTCGCGGCGATTCTCGAGGCGGGCGCGCAGCCACTCGAAGGCGCGCAGTGAGTAGGCGCCGAGGCGGTCCATCACGTCGAACCACGACAGGCCGAGAAACAGTGCCACGCCCGCGAGCCAGACACCGAGCAGCAGGAGCGTCGCGCCGAGGAATCCCAAGCCCCCGCTCGCCCCGTGGCCGACGAGTTCGCCGAGGGCACCGCCGGCGCTGTTGGGCAGTGCCGAGCCGTCCCAATGCAGCGTCGCCAGTCCGCAGCTCGTGAGCAGGGTGAAGAGGAAGCCGGTGCCGCGCAGCAGCGTGTTGATGCGCGAGCGCGCGTCGGGCAGCGCCGCGTCGCGGTGCACGAGCCAGCCGGCGTACGCCAGCATCACCGGAAACAGATAGGCGGGTCGGCCGAACAGGAACAGGAAGAAGCCGGCGAGCCACGCGCCGACCGGACCGATCCAGTTGCCGGTGGGTCCGGGATCGCCGACATAGGCGAAGCTGCGATCGTGGGGGTGATAGGACAGCAGCGCCAGCAACAGCAGCAGGCCGAGCGCCGCCAGCACCCAGAGCGTGCCCTCGCGCAGGCTCCGCGACACGCTCGCCGAGAGCTTCGGTTTGGGCCTCGCCGCCTTGGCGCCGGAGCCGTCGGATATATCTAGACTCTTAATGACGATAACTTCTCAAATGATTGAAACCTATGCGATTGTATCCGAGCAGCGGTCGGCGCTCCATGCCCGCTCCGGCCATCGGCGGCGGGCCGCGCGGCGATTGGCTCGGGACCCTGGGATTCCCTTACCATGCACTCACAAACCCCGAAGACACCGTGCGCGGGCCTAAAGGGCGTCTGCGGATGGCAGCGGCGCGATGGCGCCGGCGGATTCCTGATTCTCGACGAGAGGCAAATTATACATGAGCGCTGCAAGACACAGTTCACTCCTGATCCTCGGCTCCGGACCCGCCGGCTACACCGCCGCGGTCTACGCGGCGCGGGCCAATCGCAAACCGATGCTCGTCACCGGTCTCGAGCAGGGCGGCCAGCTCATGACCACCACGGACGTGGACAACTGGCCGGGCGATGTCGAACACCTGCAGGGCCCCGCGCTGATGGAGCGCATGCGCCGGCACGCCGAGCGCTTCAACACCGAGATCGTGGTCGACCACATCCACCGCGCCGACCTGCGCACGCGCCCGTTCCGGCTCACCGGCGACAACGGCGAGTACACCTGCGACGCCCTGATCATCGCCACGGGTGCCTCGGCCAAGTACCTCGGATTGCCGTCGGAGGAGACCTATCGCGGTCGCGGCGTCTCGGCCTGCGCCACCTGCGACGGGTTTTTCTACCGCGGCAAGCGCGTCGCCGTGGTCGGTGGCGGCAACACTGCGGTCGAGGAGGCGCTCTATCTCGCCAACATCGCCGCGCACGTGACGCTGGTGCACCGACGCGACGTACTGCGGGCCGAGAAGATCCTGCAGGACCGGCTGTTCGGCCTCGAGCGCGCCGGCAAAGTGGAGTTCGTCTGGAATCACAGCGTCGAGGAAATCCTCGGTGACGACGCGGGGGTCACGGGCGCGCGGCTGCGCGGCGCGGGTGGCGGCACCCGCAAGCTCGACGTCGACGGGGTCTTCATCGCCGTCGGCCACCAGCCCAACACCCAGCTGTTCGAGGGCCAACTCGCCATGCGCGGCGGCTACCTGATCGTCAAGGGCGGCGGCGACGGCGACGCCACGGCCACCAGCATCCCGGGCGTGTTCGCCGCCGGCGACGTGGCCGACCACGTCTATCGTCAGGCCATCACCTCGGCGGGGTCCGGTTGCATGGCCGCTCTGGATGCGGATCGGTATCTCGAGCGGCTGGAAGCCGAGCCGCAGCACGAGCCGCGCGCCGCGCACGCGTGACCGTGGGTCGACCGCGCATCCTGCGCAGCATCGCGGAGGTCGACGCGCCGTCGTGGAACCGGCTCGCCGGCGACGCGCAGCCGTTCCTGCGGCACGAGTTTCTGCTCGCCCTGGAGGAATCGGGCTGCGTCTCGGCGGGCACCGGCTGGAGTCCGCGGCACGTGCTGATCGAGGACCAGGCCGGGACGCCGCTCGGTGCGGTGCCCCTCTACCTCAAGAGCCACTCGCGCGGCGAGTTCGTGTTCGACTTCTCCTGGGCGAACGCGTACGCGCAGCACGGGCTCGACTACTATCCGAAGCTCCTCACCGCGGTGCCGTTCACGCCCGTGGCCGGCGCCCGACTGTTGGTCGGTCCCGAGGGCGGCGCCGGCATCGCAGACGCGCTCATCGTCACGGTGCGCGCGCTCACGCGCGAGGCGGGCCTGTCGTCGTGGCACGTGCTCTTTGCCGACGCCGGCGACCTGTCGCGCCTCGAGGCGGCCGGCCTGATCCTGCGCCGGGACTGCCAGTTCCACTGGTTCAATCGGGACTACGAGTCCTTCGAAGCCTTCCTCGCCACCTTCACCGCCGAGAAGCGCAAGAAGGCAAAGCGCGAGCGGAGGCGCGTCGCGGAGGCCGGCATCCACTTCGAAACCCGCCTGGGCGGAGAGATGGACGGCGCGCTGTGGCGCACCGTGTACGGGTTTTACGCCGACACCTTTCACCGCCACGGACACGAGCCGTACCTGAATCTCGACTTCTTCTCGCGGGTGTCGGCCGCCATGCCGGAGAGGATCATGCTGAAGATCGCGCGGCTCGGCCGCGAACCCATCGCCGCCGCCATCTTCTTCGTCGGCGAGGACGCGCTCTACGGGCGCTACTGGGG
>DAIDHD010000039.1 GCA_027459765.1 Gammaproteobacteria bacterium
ACTGTTCTCCGAAGGTGAGCCCGAACAGATACCCCGCCTGAGCCGGCGACAGCTCCGGCTGCGCGGGCGCGCCGGGCGCCGCGTTCTCCTTGCCGCCCTCCGCCGGTGGCGGGTTTGCGTGCGCCCGGGTGAGCGGCGCGCCGCAGGCGAGCAGGACCGCCACGGCCAGCGGGGCGGCGACGGCGGTTGACGAAAAGGAGTGACGGGCGAGGCGCAGCGGCGCGGTGCGAGGATTTTTCATGGCGCCAACGATACCGCAATTGCGATATGCCGCGCGATCGCGGGATGAACGTCGGTCAGTGCGCCGCGCCCGACTTGCGCGGACTCGCCGGCACCACCGCGAGCGTGAGCCGGGACACGCAGGTGAGGCGCGAGCGGTCGTCGACGATCTCGATGCTCCACACCTGGCTTCGCCCGCCGAGGTAGACGGGTCGCGCGGTGCCGGTGACCGCCCCGACGCGCACCGGCCGCAGGTGGTTGGCGTTGATCTCCTGGCCGACGCAGGCGTAGCGTTCCCGATCGACGCACAGCCAGCCGGCCATGCTGCCGAGTGTCTCCGCGAGCGCCACCGACGCGCCCCCGTGCAACAACCCGAACGGCTGCAGGTTGCCGTCCACGATCATGGTGCCGCGCAGATAGTCCACGCCGATCTCGGTGAAGCGCATCCCCAGCCGCTCGCCCAGCGTGCCCGCCGACAGCGCGTTCAGTTCCTCGACGGTGACGACGCTGCGCCAGGGGCTCACCGCCGCTCCTTCAGGCGCGCCGCGACCCGCCGGTAGGCCTCGCGGAATGGAATGCCCTCGCTCGCGACCAGGGCGTTGGCCTCGGCCGCGGCGTGGATGCCCGGGTCCAGGCGCACCGCCTCCGCCACGAAAACCACGCCCGCGAGCGCACTCGGCAGGATCTCGAGCGTCAGCGCGCAGGCGTCGATGGCGCGAAACAGCGGCGCCTTGATGAGCTGCAGATCGCGGTGATAACCGGAGGTGAGCTTCTGCGTCACTCCGAGCACCTCGACCAGGGCCGCGAGCGCCACGGCGCTGCGGCCGCGAATCAGTTCGAACACGTCCGGATTGCGCTTCTGCGGCATGATGGACGAGCCGGTGGTGAATTCCTCCGGCAGGCGCACGTACGAGAACTCCTGCGTGTAGAAGAGCAACAGGTCGGCGGCGAGCCGGCCCACGTCCTGCATCAGCAGCGTGATCTCGAACAGCAGCTGCGCCTCCGCCTTGCCGCGCGACAATTGCACCGCCGTCACCGGGGCGTGCACTTCCGCGAAGCCGAGCCGGCGTCGCGTCGCCTCGCGGCTCACCGTGAGGTTCGGCGTGCCGTAGCCGGCCGCCGATCCGAGCGGGTTCTTGCCGATGCGCCGCTGCACGGCCTGCAACCCGTGCGCGTCGTCGCGAATTTCGGCCGCGAAGCCGCCCGCCCACAGGGCCACGCTGCTCGGCATCGCCTGCTGCATGTGGGTGTAGCCCGGCAGCATCACCTCGCCCTGGCGCGCCGCGAGCGCGTCGAGTGCATCGGCCACCGCCAGCGCGCCGCTGCGCAGCGCCTCCGTGGCATCGCGCAGGTACAACCGCAGCGCCGCCAGCACCTGGTCGTTGCGCGAACGCCCCGCGTGCAGTCTGCCTCCCAACTCTCCCACCCGCTCGGTGAGCCGGTTCTCGAGGGCAGTCTGGCCGTCCTCCTGCTCGAGGGAGACGTGCCAGGCTCCGGCGGCGTGCTCCGCGCCGATCGCGGCGAGGGCGTCGCGCAGTCGAGCGAGGTCGTCGGCGCCGAGCAGCCCCTGTTCGGCCAGCATCTCGGCGTGCGCGATCGACGCCTGCACGTCGTAGCGGACCAACCGCTCGTCGAGCGCATGATCCTCGCCCGCCGTGTACCTCAGCACGGCCGCGTCGAGCGGGGCTCCCTTGTCCCAGAGCCGGGTCATGGCGCGGCGCCGGGCTGCTGTTCGGCGGGGCTCAGCGCCTTCAGGTCGGCCACCACCAGGGTGCCGGTCCCCTCGTTGGTGAACACTTCGGCGAGCAGGCTGTCGGTGGAGCGATAGGTGATGACGTGCACGCGGCGCACGCCGCCGCGGATCGCGTTCTCGATGGCGGTGGCCTTCGGCAGCATGCCGTCCTTGAGTGCGCCCCGCTCGCGCAGCGAGCGCAGCCCGTTCAGGTCGGTGTAGGAGATCACGGAGGTCGCGTCCTCGACGCGCTCGAGAATGCCCGGCGCGCCGGTGCACAGCACGAGCTTCTCCGCGGACAGCGCGGCGCCGATGGCGGCCGCGACCGTGTCGGCGTTGATGTTGAGCAGCGTGCCGCCCGCGTCCGCCGACAGGGGGCTCACCACCGGCATCAGCCCGTCGGCCAGCAGCTTCTCCAGCACGCCCGCATTCACCGAGTCGATGTCGCCGACGAAGCCGAAGTCGACCGGCTCGGCCGCGCCGTCGATGCGCACCGGCGGACGCCGGTGGGCGCGAACGAGCCCCGCGTCGACGCCCGAGAGGCCCACCGCCTCGATGTCGAGCTCGCGGCAAATGGCGAGAATGCGGGTGTTGATGAGCCCGTTGAGCACCATCGCGGTGACGTCGATGGACTTGCCGTCGGTGATGCGCCGTCCGCCCACCATCCGCGTGTCGATGCCCAGGCTCTTCTGCAGCTCGTCGAGCTGGGGTCCGCCGCCGTGCACGAGCACCGTCTTGATGCCGACCTGGTGCAGGATGGCGACCTGTTCGATGAGCGCCCGGGTCGAAGCCTCGTCGCTGAACACGGCGCCGCCGGCCTTGATGACGAACACCTTATTCTTGTACATGCGGATGTACGGCGCGGCGCTCTTCAGCGCGCGCACCGCCACCGTCGGGTCGGGTCGGTTCCTGATCATCCTTAAGATCTCTCCGCGGTTTCGGCCGGTTCAGGCGAGCAGGCGGTGCAGGACGGCCATCTGCACCCGCATGCGGTTGTACGCTTCGCGCAACACCAGTGCGCGGGGCCCGTCGAGCACCTCGTCGGCCACGGCGACGTTGCGCCGCACCGGCAGGCAGTGCATGAACTTCGCGGCCGGCGCGGCGCGGGCGAACCAGGATTCGCGCACGCACCATTCGGTGAGCTCGGCGCGCAGGCGCGCGTCCGCGGCGGCGTCGCCGTAGTGGCGGGTACTGCCCCACTCCTTGGCATAGACCACGTGCGCGCCGGCGAGCGCCGCTGCGCGATCGCTGGTCTCGGCCACCGATCCTCCCGCCGCCGCCGCCGCGCGTCGCGCCTTGTCCATGATCTCGGGCGGCAGTTCGAATCCTGGCGGGCGGGCGACCACGACCTCCATGCCGCGCATCGCCGCCATGTGCAGCGTCGCCGCCGGCACCGCGAGCGGCAGCGGCTTGGGGTGGTAGGCCCAGGTCAGCACGAACTTGCCGCGTTCCGGCACCCCGGACTCATCGAGGGTGCGCCAGTCGGCGAGTGCCTGGCAGGGGTGGTTGACCGCGGATTCGAGGTTGATGAGCGGCTTGCCGCACAGCCCGTCCAGCAGACTGAACAAGGGTTCGCGCAGGTCCTCGTCGAGGCGTTTGCCCTCGGCAAAGGCGCGCACGCCGAGCGCGTCGCAGTAAGAGGCCAGCACCGGGATGCCTTCGCGCACGTGCTCTGCCGCCGTGCCGTTCATGACCGCGCCGTCGCGGGTCTCGAGTTGCCAGGTTCCCTGCCCGGGCGTGATCACGAACGAGGTGCCGCCGAGGCGCGCCATGCCGGCCTGAAAGGAGGCGAGGGTGCGCAGGCTCGGATTCATGAACACGAGCCCGAGGATCTTGCCGGCGAGCGCGCCCGGCTCGGGGTGCTCCTCCAGGCGTTGCGCGAGCGTGAGCAGGTCGCGCACCTCGTCGCCGCTGAAGTCCGCGAGGTCGAGGAATCGTCTCATGGGAGCGCGCTCACGTGGGGCCTTCTCGATGCCGCAAGCCCGTTCACGCCGGGATCTTCGCCAGCGCCTCGGCGAGGCGATCGACGTGGCTCTCGTTGAGGATGTACGCGGGCAGCAGGCGCAGCACGTTCGGATCGCCGCTGGTTCCGGTGAGGATGTTGCGCTCGAGCAGCGCCGCCTGCACCTCCTTCGCCGGGCGCGAGGTCTTGAGGCCCAGCAGGAAGCCGGCGCCCTGGCAGCCCGTCACCGGGCCGATCTGGCAGGTCGAGCGGATGTAGGTGGACACCTGGCGCACGTTGGCGAGCAGCGCCTCGGACTCGATGGTGTCGATCACCGCCTCGGCCACCGCGCAGGCCATCGGGCCGCCGCCGAAGGTGGTGCCCATGTCGTCCTGCTTCAATTGCGCCGCCACCCGGCGCGACAGCATGAGCGCCGACACCGGAAAGCCGTTGCCGAGCATCTTCGCGGTGGTCAGCATGTCGGGGGTGACGCCGAAGTAGTTGGCGCCGAAGGGCGCGCCGGTGCGGCCGACGCCACACTGGACCTCGTCGAAGATCAACAGCGCGCCGACCTCGTCGCAGCGCTGCCGCAGCGCCTTGAGCATCGGCGCGCCGACGTCGTAGGCGCCGCCGACGCCCTGCACCGGCTCGACGATCACCGCCGCGGTGTCGCGGTCGACGAAGCGCTCCACCTCGGCCGGCGCGGCGCGCGGCACGAATTCCACGTCGAACGGCCGCCGCGGAAAGCCGTACCACTTCTCGAGGGCGCCCCAGGTCACGGCGCCGGCGGCCGCGGTCCGGCCGTGCCAGCCCTGTTCCAGCGCCACCGCCTTGCTGCGGCCGGTCATCTTGAAGGCGATCTTCAAGGCATTCTCGTTCGCTTCGGCGCCGCTGTTGAGCCAGAACACCGTGTCGAGCGCGAGCCCCGCGAAGCGCACCAGGCGCGCGGCCGCGCGCTCGCGGACGGCCATGGGCAGGGCGTTGGTCTGAAACGCCATCTGCCGCGCCTGCCGCTCGAGCGCCGCGAGCCAGCGCGGGTGCCCGTACCCCAAGGCTGCGACCGCATGGCCGCCGTAGAAATCCAGGATCTTGCGCCCGTCGCGCGCGTGCAGCCACACGCCCTCGCCGTGCGCGATCTCGATCGGATATTGCGCGAACACCTGCGCGAGGTGGCTGCGCACCGCGCTTTGCGTCTCTTTGGCGCGATCGACGTTGGCCATGTCAGGTCCATCCCGGGGCCGGCGCGGTCAGTCCCTCGCGCTCGTCCCAATCGAACAAACGGTTCATCCACTGCACCGCGCCGCCGGCGGCTCCCTTGGTGAGGTTGTCCACCACCGACATCACCGCGATGGTGCCGCCGCCGACCGCCGCCGACAGGTGCGCATGGTTGCTCGCCACCACGTCCTTGACGCGTGGCGCGGCTGCGCCGACGCGCACGAAGGGGGCGCGGGAGTAGAAGTCCGCCAGCGCGTCCAGGGCGGACCGCGTCTCGACGGGCTTCTTCAATACCGCCTGAACCGTGACGTGGATGCCGCGCGCGAACGGGCCGGAATGCGGTACGAAGTGGATGTCGGCGGCGACGCCGCTCGCGCGTTGCGCCACCGCGGCGATTTCCGGCGCGTGCCGGTGCGCGAGAGCACCGTAGCTGTACAGGTCGCCGTGGCGCAGCGGGTGGTGAGTCCCTTCCACGGGTTTGCGTCCCGAGCCGGTGCTGCCGGTGACGCCGGTGACGAACAGCCGCGGCTCGACGAGGTCGAGTGCGAGCAGTGGCACCACCGCGAGCAGCGTCGCGGTCGCGAAGCATCCCGGGTGGGCCACGTGCCGCGTGGGCACGCGCTCGAGGTGTTCCGGCAGCGCGCAGGTGAATTCCGCGAGGCGCGCGGGGGCGCCGTGCGCGTGCTTGTACACGGCCTCGTAGGCGGCTGCGCTCGGGAAGCGGTGGTCCGCCGAGATGTCGACGCAGCGAACGTCGGTGCCGGCCCCCGCCGCGGTGGCGAGAGCGCGGTCGACGAGCCCGGCCGCTACGCCGTGTGGCGCCGCGCAGAACAGGGCCGCACGCGACTCGCTCCTCATTGCGCTCTCGAAATCGCCGAGGCCGCTGAACTTGAGGTCCGGGTAGGCGCTGCGCAGGTGCGGGAAGGCGTCGGCGACCGATGCGCCCGGCTGACTGTCGGAGAGGACCGACGCGACGCCGAGCCGTGGGTGCGCGGCCAGCAGGCGCAGGAGCTCGCCGGCGACGTAGCCGGTACCGCCGAGCACGAAGGCGGGCAATCGCCCGTTCATTCGGCGACGGCTCTGGGGGCGGCTACGTTGCGCAGCCCCAGCTTCTCGACCAGGTGGTCGCCGAGGGCGGCCGGGTGGCTGATGGCATTGAAGGCGGCGACCCCGAGCTGGTCGCGGATCAGTTCCACGCCCACCTGGTTGTCGGTGGCCGGTCCGGTGACCACGGCCGGTTCGATGCCGAAGCGCTCGCGCAAGAGCTTGATGCCGCCCCAGGCCGCCACCGGATCGTTGGCGGACAGCACCACGGCGGTGAGCGCCGCGCGGATGTCGGGCTCCATGAGGATGGATTGGACGCCATACGTGCCGAGCAGCCCGTCGCCGAGTTCGAACACGATCACGTCGGGCGCTCCGGCGGACATCTCGTTGAGCATGGTGCGGGTGAGGGCCGGACCGCACTTTTCGGTGGTGGTCACCACACCCAAGTCGGTGAAGATCATGGTGCGTCGGGCGCCCGCGTCCTCGAAGGCGAGGATGTCGCGACGCAGGGACACGCCGGTGGCCTTGAAGGCGTCGACCACCAGGCCGCGGTGGCGCATGCGCGCGATGATGGCCGCCGCCGCGGCGGTCTTGCCCGCCTCCATGCAGGTGCCCGCGAGCGCCACCACCGGCACGGGGCGTGCCTCGAGCCGCGTGCCGTAGTCGAGCGGCTTGTAGCCGACCCGGGCGGGCACGCCGATGCGCTCGCCGAGGTAGGGGAAGGTGAGCGCCGTGCCGATGACTCGGCAGTCGAACGGTTTGCCCTTGTCCGGTGTGGCCGAGTCGCAGACGCCGAGCACCCCGCCGATGTTGAGCATTTGAATCACGTCGCCGGGCGCGAGCGAGGCGGGGATGTGGCCCGAGTATCCGAACAGCGCCTTGCGGTGGCCGAGCGCGCCCACCACCACGTCGCCGCGCGCCACCTTCGCCATGCGGCCGCTGGCGAGTTCCAGGGTGTTGTAGGTGGATTTGTTGTTGAGGATCTCAACCACCAGGGCGACGCCCTCCTCGCAGGGAATGTCCGACGAGACGCGGACTTCGTGCGCAAGGCCGCAGGCCTGCGTCACCGACGCGATCTTGTCGACGACGACGGTGCGCATGCCGCTCACGCCCGTTCCTGGCCGGCGCGCTTGTGGAAGATCCCCGGCAGCGCGAGCATCTTCGAATAGCCGAGCGCATCGGCGGGCGTCCACTCGCCCGCGGCCTCGCCGTACACGCCCTTGGATGCCGCCATCAGCGAAAACGGCGAGGTCACGCCTTCGACGAAGGCGGCGCCCGGACGCAGCAGGATTTTCACCTCGCCGGTGACTCGCGCCTGGGAGGAGGTGAGCAGCGCTTCGATGTCGCGGCACACCGGATCGAGGTGCTGGCCCTCGTGCACCAGATCCCCGTAGGGTTGCGCCACCGAGTCCTTGATCCGCGCCTGCCGGCCGGTGAGCACCAGCTTCTCGAGTTCGCGGTGCGCGGTGAGCAGCACGTCGGCCGCGGGGGCCTCGAACGCCACCCGGCCCTTGGTGCCGATGACGGTGTCGCCCAGGTGAATGCCGCGGCCGATGCCATAGGCGCCGGCGAGCGTTTCCAACCGCTCGATGATCGACACCGGGTCGAGCGGCTCGCCGTCGAGGCTCGCGGGCACGCCGCGCTCGAAGCCCACGCTGACGCGGCGCGGCTCCCGTGGCCGCGTGAATGCCTCCTTGGAAAGCACCCAGGCGTCCTCCGGGATGCTGCCCGTCGACGTGAGCGTCTCCTTGCCGCCGATCGTGACGCCCCACAGGCCCCGGTTGACCGAGTAGGCGGCGCCGTAGGGCGGGATGGGCAGTCCGTGCTCCTCCAGATAGGCGAGTTGCTCGGGCCGTTTGAAAGCCCGGTCGCGCACCGGCGCGATGATCTCGAGCGACGGCGCCAGCGTGCGCAGCGCCACTTCGAAGCGCACCTGATCGTTGCCGGCCGCGGTACAGCCGTGCGCGACGCTCCTCGCGCCGAGCTCCAGCGCCAGGCGGGCGATGGTCTGGGCCTGCAGCACGCGCTCCGCACCGACGCACAGCGGATAGGTGCCGCCGCGGCGCACGTTGCCCATGATCAGGAATTTCAATACCTGGTCGAAATAGTCCGCGCGCGCGTCGACGAGGCGGTGCTCCACCGCGCCGAGCTGCGCCGCCCGCTCGGCGAGCGTGCGCGCCGCCGCCGCGTCGATGCCGCCGGTGTCGACGGTGACGGTGATCACCGGGCGTCCGTAGGTGTCCTTCAGCCAGGGCACGCAGAACGAGGTGTCGAGACCACCGGAAAAAGCCAGCAGGATGGGCTCCGCGCCCGGTCGAGGTGTGGTTGTCATGATGGGAGGGTCTTAGGGTCCGAACAGGGCGCGCAGGCGTTCGCCGAGCCGTCGCTGCTCGCGGGCGCCCGCCGTGGCGATGAAGATGGTGTCGTCGCCGGAGAGGGTGCCAATGACCTCCGGCCACCGTGAAGAGTCGATCGCGACCGCCACGCTCTGTGCCGAGCCGATGGTGGTCTTGAGGATGGTCAGGTTGGTTCCCGCCGTGAGCCGGGCCTTGACGAACTGTTTCAAGGTCGCGAAGTCGGCCTTCGAGGCCGGTACCGCTTCGGGCAGCACGTAACGGTCGCCGAGCTTGGCGACGCCGAGCTCGCGCAGGTCGCGGCTCACGCTCGACTGCGTCGCGGGCACCCCGAGCTTGCGCAGCAGCGCGACGATCTGCGACTGCCGGCCGACGTTCTGTTCGCTGATCAGGCGCACGATGCTCGCGCGCCGGGCGGCCGTCGAGCTGCCGTCGGCGTGGTGCGCCGGGTTTGCTGCGGATGGTTTTTGCATAATTTGCCGACCATGTTGCATAAAAATGCAAAGCCTGTCAATCGCCGCGCCGTGACGGTAGCCTAGCGGTCCCATGTTGCAGACCATCGACGTTGAAACGGGCGCCGCGCCGAACGCGGCGGTGATCTGGTTGCACGGCCTGGGCGCCGACGGCCACGACTTCGAGCCCATGGTTCCGCAACTCCTGCGGCCGGGCGAACGTGCCTGGAGATTCGTGTTTCCGCATGCGCCGGTGCGCGCGGTCACCATCAACGGCGGTGCGCGCATGCGCGCCTGGTACGACATCCGCTCCTTCGACCGGCGCGCCGAAGAGGACGAGGCGGGCTTTCGCGAAGCCGCCGGGCACGTGCGCGATCTGATCGGCCGGGAAGCGGCTCGCGGCATCGCGCCGCATCGCATCGTGCTCGCCGGGTTCTCGCAAGGGGGCGCCGTGTCGCTCTACGCGGCGCCACGATATGCGGAGCGTCTGGCCGGCGTGATGGCGCTTTCCTGCTACCTGCCGCTGCCGCAGCGACTCGCAGCCGAGCGGTTGCCCGCCAACGATGCCACGCCGATGCTGCTCGCCCACGGCGTCGAGGATCCGGTGTTGTCGATCGCGATGGGGCGCGAGTCGCGCGACCTGCTGCAGTCCCAGGGTTATCCGGTCGAGTGGCGCGAGTACCCGATGCCGCACAGCGTGTGCATGCCCGAGGTGCTCGACATCCGCGCCTTCCTGCTGCGGGTGCTGGGGTAGGGCGGCCCCGGGGCCGGTCGGCAATGGGGCGATCGGCGGTGGGATGGTCGGCGGTCGGTGATCCGCCTAGATGCCGCCTCCGTCGGGGACGAGCACGGTCACCAGCACCGCGAGAGCGAGCAAGGCCAGAAAGCCGACCAACTGGCCGAGCAGCCAGACCCCGAGCGCGCGGCGGGTCGCGACACCCTGGATCTCGCTGAACCCCATCACCTGCAGCACGATGCTCCACAACATCAGCAGCACGTAGGCGATGAACTGCATGCGGATCAGCAGCACCAGAAACCCGTCGGCGTCCGGGGCAGGGGTCTGTACGAAGGCGGCTTCGCCGGCGAGCAGGGCGGCGAGAATCCAAAGGCCCAGCGAGGCCACCACCGGTACCCCGCCATAGGCAAGGATGTGCACCACCGCGTTGCGCACCGGCACGCCGTCGACCCGCCGGCCGAGCCGGGCGTAGATCGCCCCCATGAGCAGCAGGCTCGCGATCCCGGCGAGCGATCCGAACGACACGGCCTTCAGAAAAATGCCGGCGACGCTCGCGGCCTTGCCCGCATCCTGCTGGCGACTGAAGGCGAGCCAGCTGACGAGACCCTGTCCGGCGGCGAGGGCGTAATCGGCGAGACCGACGGGTTGCGCCGCCAGTTCTCGAAAGACGCGCCGTGGCCGCAGCCAGACGTCATGCAGAGGGCGGATGGATTCGGGCGTCGACACCGCACGAAAGACTACGCAATCCGCGACAGCGACAAAAGCCCCATGCGCCGGATGACAGCGGTCATGTTCGGGGATACTCTCACGCATAGTTGGCTGCACGACCGCGAGGAGATGGACGACCATGGCGAAGAAGACGAAGTCGAAGAAGCGACCGGCCGCGCGCTCGGCCGCCGCACGCAACGCGCCAAAGAAGAAGACGCTCGCCGCCAGGAAGGCTGGCGCTGCGTCCAAGAAGGCCAAGAAGACGGCGCGCAAGGGAGTCGCCAAGAAGAAAAGCGCTCCCGCCCGCAAGCCCGCCGCTCGCAAGGCGGCAGCGCCCAAGAAGTCGGTGCCCAAGAAAGCCGCGCCCAAGAAGGCAGCGCCGAAGAAGGCCGCGAAGCGGGCTGCCCCGAAGCCGCGCGTGATGCCGCCGGTGGTGACGGCCGTGGCCGCGCCGCCGCCCGCGCCCGTGATGGCGCCGCCGATGGAGCTCGAACCCCCTGCGGCGGCTCCCGTCGGCGAGATGGGGTCGGGTTCCTGACGTCGAACTGATGCGCTGATCCGCGCCTGTCATCGACAGGCGCGGATCGGCGGCAGCTTCGCGCGGCCACTCGAGCCGCGCGACGCAGCGGCTGCGATCTTGTTGCGCCGCGATCAAGCCCTGGACGTCGCCCACGGACCGGGGAAGCCCCGCGTTGTCCGCTCCCTGGTGGCACTTCTCCCGCGTCCCGGCGGTCCAATCTGTCTGAAGCGAGCTGAACGCGGCCGGTCCCGCCCGGGGGCGGGCTGCACGTGTATTCTGGTCCGCGTCGACCCTGGAGGTGCGCATGCCCCAAGGACGAGACTCCGCGCGATCTGCGCTGCTGGCCGTGCCGACGACACGTGCCGCCGCACGGAAGGTGCTAGACGCAGACGCCGCCGGCGAGGGCGAGCGCGAACTCAAGCGGGAAGTCGAGCGGTTGCGCGCCTTGCTGGTACGCCTGCTCGACGAGGTGGCGGAGCTGCGACGGCGCGAGGCGCAGGCGCAGCGGCTCGCGGACCGCGACTCCCTCACCGGCGCATTCAACAGACGCTGGCTGCTCGAACATCTGCCGGCCGTGCTCGCGGAAGCCGAGCGGCGCGAGGAGCGCGTCGGGGTGTTGTTCGTGGACCTCGACCACTTCAAGGAGGTCAACGACACGCACGGGCATGCCACGGGAGATGCGCTGCTCGCCGCCGTGAGCGCGCGCATCGTGGCGCGCCTGCGCGCCACCGACCGTGTGTGTCGCTACGGCGGGGACGAGTTCGTCGTGGTGTTGCCGCGACTCGCCCGCGACGACGCGGCTCTGCGGGTGGCCGCCGGTGTCGCGCGCCGCATCGCGGTCCCCTACTTTCTCGACGGCGTCGAGTACACGGTCACCGCCTCCATCGGGAGTGCCGTGTATCCGCGCGACGCACGCACGGCCGCCGCGCTTCTGCACCGCGCGGACCAGTCCATGTACGAGTCGAAGGCCGCGGCGCACGGCGGCGCGGGTCGCGCCGCCGCGGGCGAAAAGCGTGCGACTGGCGCGGCAGCGACCGCACGGCGGGCTGCGCGCCGCCCCTCCCGGCGTCGGCACGACCCGCCGGGTTGACGCGAACTCTGCCACGCGGCGTGCTTCCGGGGCGGCGGCGCGCCGTCAACCGGCGCCGCCCCTCCGCGTTGTCCCTGCCATCACTGGCAATCCGGATGACCTCGTGAACCGCGTCCGCATCTCTCGATTCTCTGCGTGGCGCCCATTGAGTGCGCTGTTACTGGCCGTTTCGCTCACGGCGTGCGTCGTCTACCCGGCGCGCGGCCCGTACGTCGCCGGCGTGGTGGCGGTGGCGCCGCCCGCGCCCGAAGTGGAGGTGGTCGGGGTCGCGCCGGCCCCCGGCTACGTCTGGATCGGCGGCTACTGGAACTGGGTGGGCGGCCGCCACGTCTGGGTGCGCGGCTACTGGGCCCCGCCGCATCCGGGCTATTACTGGGTGCCGCACGCTTGGGTCCGGGTCGGCGGCGGCTGGCGGTTGCGCGCCGGATACTGGGCGCGCCGCTAGGAGCCTCGCGAATAGCCGCGCCGGAGCCGGAATCTCACAGGGCCTGGTGGATGGCGTCGTGAGCCGTCTTGGCAATCAGCGCAGTGACCACGACGATGTAGGCCGTGCGCACGAAGCGTGCGCCATGGCGGCGCGCCGCCTGAGCCCCGAGCATGCTGCCGCTCGCGTTGAAGAGGCCGAGCGCCACGCCCAGCCCCAGGTGCACGGCGCCGTGCAACCCGAACAGCAGCAGCGCGCCGAAATTCGTCGCCACGTTGATGACGCGCGCGCCGGCCGCAGCGTTCAGGAAATCGAAGCCCCAGACGCGGATGATGTAGAGCATCAGAAAGCTGCCCGTTCCCGGCCCGAAGAAGCCGTCGTAGAAGCCGATGACGGCGATGCCCGAGGTCTCGAGCAGCCGCCGGCGACCGCGGGCGGCTTCGACCGGCGCGTGCCGCGTCCCCAGATCCTTGTGCCACAGAACGTAGGCGAGTACGGCGAGCAGCATGACCGGCACCAGCGGCCGAAACGCCGCCGCCGGCACTACGCTCGCCACCTGCGCGCCGGCGGCGGCCGCCAGGCAGGCCGCCGCGGCCGCGGGCAGGATGCGTCGCCACGGAATGCGCACGAAGCGGGCGTAACGCAGCACCGCGCCGCTCGTGCCCATGATGCTGCCGAGCTTGTTGGTACCGAGCAGTTCGCGCGGTACCGTGCCCGGATAGGCTGAAAACAGCGCCGGTAGCTGGATCAGCCCGCCGCCGCCGACGATGGCGTCGACGAAGCCCGCGGCGAGCGCCGCGGCGAGCACCAGCCCGAGGCTCGAGGGATCGTGAATCAACGCGCGCCTTACCGCGAGCCGCCGAGCGAGCGCAGTGGGCCGTCGTGGCCGGCATCGAACCACTGTTCGATCAGGCGATAGGAAATCGACTGCACGGGCGGCAACAACAGCGCACCGTTCGCGATGTCCGTCCGGGAAAACCAGCGCGCGTCCTCGAGTTCCCGGTCGCGCAGGCGCACCTCGAGAGAGCGTGCCTGCGCCGTGAATCCCAGCATCAGCGACGACGGGAACGGCCAGGGTTGGGAGGACTGATATTCGATCGCGCCCACCTCGACGCCGGTCTCCTCGTACACCTCGCGCGCCACCGCGTCCTCCAGCGCTTCCCCGGGCTCGACGAAACCCGCGATGGTCGAGTAGCGCCGCTCCGGCCAGGTGGCCTGGCGCCCGAGCAACGCGCGCTCGCCGTCGCTCACCAGCACGATGATGGCCGGATCGATGCGCGGAAAGGTTTCGGCCCCGCAGGCCGGGTTGATGCAGTGGCGCACGTGGCCGCCTTTGCGCGCCTGCGTCGCCGATCCGCAACTGCCGCAGAATCGGTGCCGCTGGCGCCAGGCCAGCATCGCGCGCGCATAGCCGAGCAGACCGGCCTCGTCGGCGGGAAGCAATGCCGCGATCTGGCGCAGGTCCTCGAAGCGCGTTCCGGGCGGCAGGGTCGGCGGCGCATCGGGTGCGAACTCGAACGCGAAGTAGTGCGTCCCCTCGCGCCGTCCCAGGAGTATGAGCTCCGGATCCGCAGGCAGCGACGGCGGAGCGATTCCGTCGAGCGGCAGGAAGGCGGCGTGCGGCACTTCGCCCTCGGCGATCGGATGCCGGGAATTCCACACGGCCACGATGCGGCTCGCCGGATCGGCGCGCGCCGCCTCCAACCAATCGGGATCCTCCCGCCGGTGCGCCGCGCGGTCGAGATAAGGCCCGGCGAACACGTGCTGTCGATGCATGCGCGCATTTTATCAGGGCCCGACCGCCGTTCCGCGCTCAACGCAGCCGCGGACGGAGATCGCCCGCGGCCTGGACAGCGCGCCGCTGCGGACCGCAATATTCGCGCCCGTCCGCAACCACGATCCAGTGAGGTGACGCATGCATCACGCCGACCGCCGGAAGCACGCCGCATGAGCGTGACCCTTTACGGGCTGCCGAGCTGTGATACCTGCGGCAAGGCCCGCCAGTGGCTCGAGCGCGCGGGTATCGCCTACGAGTTCATCGACTACCGGGCCACCCCGGTCCCGCCCGAGACGCTGCACCGCTGGGCGCAGGCACTCGGCGGCTGGGAACGCCTGGTGAACAGGGCCGGCACCACCTGGCGCAACCTCCTGCCGCAACGTAAGAATCCCGGTACCGACGCCGAGTGGACGTTGCTGCTCAAGGAATATCCGGCGCTGGTGCGCCGACCGGTGGTGGTGACGACGACCGGCACGGTGAGCGTCGGCTTCAAGAGCAAGGCATTCGAGGCGATGTTCGCAGGCGGCGCCGCCAAGTAACGCCGCGTGCGCAGCCGAAGCCGCCCGCCGGCGCGTCAGATTCCCTGCGCGACGGGCGCGTGGCGGGCACGCACCCCGCTCCAGGAAGGCATGCAGTCCTCGCAGGCGACCCGTCGGCGCGCGAGCAGGTCTTCGAGCAGCATGCCTCCACAGGATTCGCAGCGTGCGACCCCCAGTTCGACGCGCCGCGCCAACGCCGCGAGCAGGAACCAGGCGTGCTCGAAGGAGATCAGCGCCGGCGAGTGCAGCTCCTGGTAACCCTCGAACGCCAGACAGAGCATGGTGCCGGCCTCCAGTGAGCCGACGCGGTAGCGACCCTCGATCCCGCGTGGCCCGCTGCCGAGCAATTCGTACATCAGGAACAGGCTCGCGAGCTGCACCGCCTGAAAGTGCACTTCGGCGTTGCGGAAGAAGAAGGCGATCCGCCGCGGCGAGCGGCCGCGGTGGCGGAGCACGGCGCGTCCGTCGTCGTCCTTGACGTAGCTGCGGTACAGCTTGCGTATGCGGTCGTCGCTCAATCCCGTCCACAGTCGAATGGTGCAGGTGCGGGCCTCGTGCCGAATCAGGCGCAGTCCCAGGTCGAGACGTGCGCGGTCGCGGGTATAGCGATCGTCAGAGACGCGCATGACGGCTCCTTGGCGGAAATTCCGCGGCGGCAATCGATGAAAAATGGGCCGATTAAGAATTTGACTAAAATTAATCACAAAGTTAGCGTGGCTGCCAAGTGCTGTTTGCAAGGGTTTGATGCTGTATTTGCCATGAAATGACGTGTGCGGCGCCCACCGGCGCCGCGTTGCGCGCGGCTTCGCTGGGAGGCGGTCATGCGACAGTCGGGAGTGGGCGTTGCGGCGGGCAATACCGATCGCGCGGCGTGCGGCAGCGCGTTCATCGATGCGCGGGGTGCGCTGCGCGACCTCAACCTCCAGTTCCTGGGATTGCTCGCCACGCCGGCGAACTGGATCGGCGGCGGCTGTGCCGGACTTTCCTCGGACGTTCTCGAACGGCTCGCCTCGCTGTCCGATTCGCAACGCAGCGCTGCCGCCCGCTGTCCCTACGCCTTGTTCGACGTGCGCCTGGATGACGATCGTCACTGGCGCTGCGCGCTCGAGGCGGTCGACGCCTGGCGCATCGCCGACGAGCCGTGCCTCGCGACGGCACGGGAGGACGCCGCGTCCCCGTCCGCGGCACGTTCGAGCGCCTCGGGCGCGGCCGACCGCCTGATGCAATTGCTGCTCTTCTACGCCTGGACGGTGGCGGGCTCTGCGCATCCGGTGGAGCGGGCGTTGCTCGGGATGTCCAATGTCACCGCTTCGCTGCTGCGCGATACGCCATTGCACCGGCTGCCTGCCGTCGCCGCCCGCGAAGCGCCGCATCTGGCCGCGCGCTGGAACGGCCGGCGCCGTTTCTGGCTGGCGCTGATCGGCGCCGCCGGCGCTGCGGATGACGCGGCCCTGCGTCACGTGCAACTCCTCGGGTTGCAACTCGCGGCGGCGGCACGGCTGCCCTGACGCCTACCGCCGCGTCCGCCTGCCGCCGCGTCCTCCTGCCTCCGCGCCTCGCCCGCAGGTGCGCGTCGCCATTGCGGCCGCGGCGCGGCAAGGTTACTTTACGCGGCTCTTATGCACGCCCTCGTCCTCAAGAATCTCACCAAGACGTACAAGAACGGCATCCAGGCCTTGAAAGGCATCGACCTGACGGTCGAGGAGGGCGACTTCTTCGCATTGCTGGGCCCGAACGGCGCCGGCAAGACCACGGCGATCGGGATCATCACGTCGCTGGTCAATAAGTCCGGCGGCACCGTCGAGGTCTTCGGCCACGACATGGACCGGGAACTCGAGACCGCGAAATCCTGCATCGGCATCGTGCCGCAGGAAATCAACTTCAATCTGTTCGAGACGGTGCACACCATCGTCGTCAACCAGGCCGGTTTCTACGGCATTCCGCGGCCGCTGGCGCGGCAGCGAGCCGAGATGTACCTCAAACAGCTGCAGCTGTGGGATCGGCGCAATTCCATCGCCCGCTCCCTGTCGGGCGGCATGAAGCGCCGCCTGATGATCGCACGCGCGCTCATGCACCAGCCGCGGCTGCTGATCCTGGACGAACCCACCGCCGGCGTGGACATCGAAATCCGCCGCTCGATGTGGGAATTCCTGCGCAAGATCAACGAGGAAGGCACGACCATCATCCTCACCACGCATTACCTGGAGGAAGCCGAGAACCTCTGCCGCAACGTGGCCATCATCGAGGGCGGACGGATCATCGAGCGCGACAGTATGGCCAACGTGCTGCGCAAGCTGCAGACCGAGACCTTCGTGTTCAACTTGAGCGAGGCGCGCACCGCGCCGCCGGCGCTGCCCGGGTTCAAGGCGCAGATGACGGACGAGCACTCCCTCGAGGTCGAGGTCTCCAAGGGCCAGAGCCTGAACGACATCTTCACGCACCTCTCCGCCGAGGGCATCGCGGTCTCCAGCATGCGCAACAAGGTCAATCGCCTCGAGGAACTGTTCATGCGGCTGGTCGACGGCAGCGCGCGCGCCGCGCCGGCCGCTGCCGGCGCGCCGCGAGGAGCCGCAACGCCATGAGCGCCTCCCGTGCCCGCGCCGAATGGGTCGGATTCGCGACCATCGTCATCCGCGAGTTCAACCGCATCATCCGTATCTGGGGTCAGACGGTGGTGCCGCCGGCCGTCACCGCGACGCTGTACTTCGTCATCTTCGGCAGCCTCATCGGCCGCCGCGTGGGCTCGGTGGGCGGCTACGACTACATGCAGTTCATCGCGCCCGGCCTGATCATGATGACGGTGATCACCAACTCCTACGGCAACGTGGTGTCCTCGTTCTTCGGCGCCAAGTTCGGCAAGCACCTCGAGGAGCTGCTGGTGTCGCCGCTGCCGAACTGGCTGATCCTCTGCGGCTATATCGCCGGCGGCATCCTGCGCGGCGTTCTGGTCGGGGCGCTCGTGACGGTGGTTGCCTCGATCTTCACCCGGCTGCCCGTGCAGCATCCGCTCGCCATCGTTTCGGCGGTGCTCATGACCAGCGTGGTGTTCTCGCTCGGCGGCTTCGTCAACGCGCTGTTCGCCAAGAACTTCGACCATATCTCCTGGTTTCCGACCTTCGTGCTGACGCCGCTGACCTACCTGGGTGGCGTGTTCTACTCGGTCAGCATGCTGCCGCACTGGGCGCTGGTGGCCTCGCACGCGAATCCCATCCTGTACATGGTGAGCGCGTTCCGCTTCGGCTTCCTCGGCACTTCGGACGTGAATCTGGGGCTCGCCTACGGAATCATGGCCGGCGCCGTGGTGGTGATGTTCACGCTCGCGCTGTCGCTACTCAACCGGGGCGCCGGCATCCGCGACTGACCGCGCGCCGCCGACGGCGCGCCCGACCTAGGACCTCAGGAGGGTTCGCGACATGGCGCACTCAGCCAGATCCCGCCTCGGCGCCGGCATTGCCGGGTCACTGCTCTCGCTGGCCGCCTACGCGGCCGGCCAGAGCCCGCAGCCCGCCCGCTCGTCGGTGTCGGCCGCCGCGCCGGCAACGGCTGCGCCGCTGGTCGGCTTCTCGGCGGCTGCGGCCGCCGCCGAACTGGATCTGGAGCGGCGCTTCGACGCGCAGCTGTCGCCCGCCGAGCTCGAGCAGTGGATGCGGCGGCTTGCCGCCGCGCCGAACCACGTCGGCTCCGTTCACGATCGCCAGAACGCCGAGTTCATCGCCGAACAGTTCCGCTCCTGGGGCTGGGACGCCCACATAGAGTCCTTCTCGGTGCTGTATCCGACGCCGCGCACGGTCGCGCTCGAGATGACGGCGCCCACGCACCGGGTGGCGAGCCTGCGCGAGCCGCCGATATCCGGCGATTCGACCTCCACGCAGGTGAGCGCCGAACTGCCGCCGTACGTCATCTACGGCGCCGACGGCGACGTGCGCGGCGAACTGGTGTACGTCAACCAGGGCATGCCCGACGACTATCGCGAGCTCGAACGCGAGGGCGTGAGCGTCGCCGGCCGGATCGTGATCGCACGCTACGGCGGCGGTTGGCGCGGCCTGAAGCCGCGGCTCGCCTACGAACACGGGGCGATCGGTTGCCTGATCTACTCGGACCCGCGCGATGACGGCTACGGCCGCGGCGACCCGTATCCCCGCGGCGGCTTCCGCCCGCCCCAGGCGGTGCAGCGCGGTTCGGTGCAGGACATCACCATCGCCAGCGGCGATCCGCTCACCCCGGGCGTCGGCGCCACGCCCGAGGCGCCCCGCCTCGCGCTCGCCGACGCCAAGACGATTCTAAAAATCCCGGTGCTGCCGATCTCGTATGCCGACGCCGAGCCGCTGCTCGCGGCGCTGGGCGGGCGGGTCGCGCCGGAGCGCTGGCGCGGCGGCCTGCCGATCGCCTACCACATCGGCCCCGGCCCGGCGGCCGTGCACCTCACCGTGCGCTCCGATTGGAGCCGCAAGCCGGTATACGACGTGATCGCGACGTTGCGCGGCAGCGAGGAGCCCGACCGCTGGATCATTCGCGGCAATCACCACGATGCGTGGGCTTTCGGTGCGATGGATCCGCTTTCCGGTCAGGTGGCGCTGCTCGCCGAGGCCAAGGCCATCGGCGCGCTCGCCCGGCAGGGCTTCCGGCCGCGCCGCACGCTCGTCTACGCGAGCTGGGATGGGGAAGAGCCCGGTCTCATCGGCTCGACCGAGTGGGCCGAGACGCACGCCGCCGAGCTCATCCAAAAGGCGGTGTTGTACGTCAATTCCGACACCAACGGCCGCGGCACCCTGCGCGCCGGCGGCAGCCGCGCGCTCATGCGCTTCGTGAGCGAGTCGGCGCGCGACGTGCGCGATCCCGAGACCCACGCCAGCGTGCTGGCGCGCGCGCTCGCCGCCAGTCGCGTTGCGGCCTACGACGCCGGACGGCCGATCGAGCATGGCGTGCAATTGCCGCTCGGCGCGCTCGGCTCGGGGTCGGACTACACGCCCTTCCTGCAGCACCTCGGCATCGACTCGCTGGACCTCGGCTTTCACGGCGAGGAAGAGTACGGGGTCTACCACTCGGCCTACGACTCCTTCGACCACTTTCGCCGCTTCGTCGATCCCACCTTCGAGTACGGCGTTGCGCTGGCGCAGGTGGCCGGGCGCGTGATGCTGCGCGCCGCACAAGCGGACGCGCTGCCGGTGCAGGAGGCGGATTTCGCCGCGGCCGTCGCCGGCTACGACGATGAGCTGCACAAGCTCCTGGATCAGGAGCGCGAGCGTTCCCGCGAGCTAGGCGAACTGGCCGGCGCGGGGGACTTCGCGCTCGCGAGCGACCCGCAGCGGCCGCGCGCGGCGCCGCCATCGGCCGGAGAGGTGCCGTTCATCAATTTCGCCCCGCTCGACAATGCGGTGGCGCAACTCACACGCGTTGCGCACCGGTTCGATCGCGAATACGCCCGCGCCCTCGCGGATCCGGCGGCGGCGCAGACGATCAAGCGCATGAACGCCGCGCTTGCCAACGCCGAGTCGGCGCTGCTCGACCCGCAGGGCCTGCCCGGTCGCCCGTGGTACCGGCACATGCTGTACGCGCCGGGACGCGACACCGGTTACGGCGTGAAGACGTTGCCGGGCGTCCGCGAGGCCATCGAGGATCGTCGCTGGGAAGATGCGGGACGCTACGTGCAGCGGGTCGCGCGCGCGCTGGAGACCTACGCCGACCGCCTCGCCGGCGCCCTCGGCGGCGGTTGACCGCCGCGGGTTCCGCGATGGGCCGATAGTCGTGTATCGTGCGCCACTTGGCTGATCGTAGGTCCTCGAGGAGGGAACGTCATGACCGAAGATAAGCAGCAGAAATTCACGTCCAAGGTGCGACGCGGGCTCCACTGGGTGCACGAGGTCGCCGCGGCCGAGCTCGCGCGCAAGCGGGCCGAGTCGCCGGGTACGCGCGTGGCAGGATTCACCGCCGCCGAACTCGCCGACGTCGAATCGGCGCTCACCTGGATCGCCCAGAACAAGGAAGCGCCGGCCGCCGACTCGACCTGACGCACTCCTTCGCGCTAGAACCGCATGACCCGCAAACGTGCGCTGGTCGTCGATGACTCGAAGTCCGCCCGGGTCATCCTGAGCCGCATGCTCGAAAAGTACGACCTGGACGTCGACATGGCGGAGTCCGCCGAGCAGGCGATCGAGTATCTCGGTACGCACCGGCCCGACGCGATCTTCATGGACCACCTCATGCCCGGCATGGACGGGCTGCAGGCGGTGCAGGTGATCAAGGGCAATCCGGACACCGCTACCATCCCCATCATGATGTACACCTCCCAGGAGGGAGAGCTGTACGTCGGGCAGGCGCGCGCCCTCGGCGCCATGGGAGTCCTGCCGAAGCAGGTGCGGCCCGTCGACGTGTCGCGGGTGCTGTACGAACTGCGGTTGTTGCCGGAACGTCGCGACCTCGCCGAGGCCGCCCTCGCGCCGCTGGTGGCGGTGACGTCGGACTCCGCCGCGGCGCCGGCGGCGCCCGTTGCGGGCGCATCGGCTGCCGCCGCGCCCGCCGCCGATGCGCCGGCGGCGGGCGCGCCAACCTCCGCTTCGGCGGCGGCTGCAACGCCGTTCGGGACCGTCGCCGTCACACCGGCGTCGGCCGCAGCCACCGCCGGCGCCACGCCCTCGCCGGAGGCTCTGCGGCGTCTGGAAACCGTGGTCAAGGACCAGGCTGCGGACCTGCGCCGTTTCATCGTCGCCAGCCTCGACAGCTTCGCCGCGCGCGTCGTCAGCGACGTACGCCACGCCGCACCACCGCCGCCCGCCGAGCCGCTGGCGGCTGCGCCGCCGGCACGACGCACGCCGTGGCTGCCGGCGACGCTGGTTGCGGGCGTGTGCGCGCTCGCATTCGCCGGCGCGTGGATTGCCGCGCGCAACGATGCCGAACGCGCTCGGGCCGAAGTCGCGGCGCTGACCGCCGCCAACCGGGATCTGAACAATGCCCGCCAGGAACTCGCGCAGACGGTGAAGGATTTGACCGCGGCCGTCGGCGCCGCTGCCACGAGCGCCAACGCGCCGGCCGCCGCAGCTGCCGCGACCGCGGCAACCGCGCCTGGCGCCGGTGCGCCGAGCGGCGCCGCGCCACGCGTGGAACCCGTGCCTTACGGGGAACTGCCCTTCGATCGGGGGCGGCTGGATGCGCTGCGCGAGGTACTGATGAAGCTCGAGGCGCAGAACTTCCACGGCGTGGTGAAGGTCACGAGCACGACCGGCCTGTTCTGTCTCACCGGCAACGCTGGCGACGGGTACGCACCGGCCAATCCGAGTCTGCCCGTGGCCAAGTGCGATCTCGTCGGCAATCCTTTCGCAGAGTCGCTCACCGCGCAGCAGCGCGAGTCGCTCGCCTTCGCCAACCTGGTCGCGGGGGTGCGCCAACGCACCGCGGGCGCGATTTCGGTGTCCGTGGAGAATGCCGCCGGCAAGCCGGCCGTGTCCTATCCGCAGCGTTCCGATACGCTCACCGCCGGCGAGTGGAACCGCGCCGCCGCCGCCAACAATCGCGTCGAGATCCTGGCCGAGCCGGGCGCGGCGCGCTAGGACGGCGCGCCGCGTCAGAACGGCTGGCGTCGCATCAGAACGCGACGCGCACGAAGAACTGCGGGCCGGCCGTGCGCAGGTCGAAGCGGCCGGTCTTCGATCCCTCGATCTTGTCTACGTAGGCCTTGAGGTCGGTGTAGCCGAGTGCGAAGGAGATGTTGGGCCGCAGTCGATACAGCGCGTCGAATTCATAGCGACCGATCGAGCCGGTGATGCCGCTCACGCGAGCCTCGAGGTATTGCACGCGCGCATCGAGGTAGAAGCGCTTGCTGAGGACCCAGGTGGCGTCGACGCCGAGCGCGGGAACCGGCCCGGCCTCGTCCTCGCTCTGGAATATGTGCCGGGTCGCGGTCTGCACCTTCACCTGGGTCGAGATGTCGGTGTCGATGATGCCGAACGTTCCGGCGACTTCCAGCCGCTGCGTGTGCCAGAACGAGTAACCGTAGGTGAGGCCTAGCATGCGCAGGTCGAGCTTCGACTGCACCGGATCCCCGGGCAGCAGCGTGACGTCCCGGAAGGCGATCGGCTGTGCGCCGATGCCGGCGTTGCCGGTGCGGTTCAGCGAGAAGTAATCGACGAACAACCGGTGACGCTCCGCCGCGCGCACCACCGCCTGGAATTCGGGTTCGACGTCGCTGCGATCGAGACCGAACGTATCCTCGGCCCGCAGGTACGTTCCGAGGGTTCCGCCGGCACTCGGGTCGAGGCGAAGATCGGTGGTGTTGGCCACCCGCATGACGCCCAGCGACACGCGCACGCGATCCTCGGTGGGGCTCTGGTAGTCGCCGTCCGCCCACGCGGGCAGCGCCGACAGGACGATCGTTGCGCCCATGGCGACGGCCGCGGCCATCCCGTGCTTGTTCATCTCGTTCTCCTGGTAATCCTAAGCCGCGCGGGCTTGCACTGGTCCCGCAGGATGATGCGCGAGAGCGAGTTGCCCGCCGACCTGTCGCCGTTCGCGCACAGCGCCCGCCGCCGTGTGACGGCGCGCTCACGCCGGCTGGCGCTTCTCCTCGAATTGCAGCACCGGGTCGCCCGAGGTCACCTCGATCTCGCCGTCGACGATGGCTCCCTTGGCGATGGCGATGGTGCGCGCGCTGACCTTGCCGCGAATCACCGCGGTGACGCCGATCTCCAGCTTGCCCTCGACCGTGAGGCTGCCCTGGATCCGGCCGGCTATGACCGCCTGAGCGGCGCGTACGTTGCCCTGCCAGATGCCGCTCACGGCGAGGCTAAAGCTGCCGCCGAGATCCCCGTCGCCCTCGACGGTGCCGGCGACCACGAAGGCCCCGGCGCCGCGTACCTGTCCCACCACCACGGTGCCCGCACCGATGAAGGTCGGGGTGATCGCCCCGCTCTCGAGGAATCGGCGTTTCGGTTCGTTCATGGCCGTCTATTAAACCATCCCCGGGCGGGACGCTGTGACGTGCTTGGCGGCGCCGACGGCCGGCGGGAATCTCGGTAGAATCCGCTCCCTTCGATCGTAAACCGTTTCGAGCAAGCACATGCGAAAGACCGCCCCCTCGATCAGCGCGCGACTTCGGTCCGC
>DAIDHD010000046.1 GCA_027459765.1 Gammaproteobacteria bacterium
TCTCGGCGTACCTGGTGTTCTCCGTCCCCGCGTCGCGCCTCATCGATTGGGTCGGCTACAAAAAGGCCGTCGTCGCCGCGCTGCTGACCATGACGGCGGCCTGCCTGTGCTTCTATCCGGCGGCGAAGCTTCCGTCCTTCCCCGTTTTCCTCGTCGCGATCGTCGTCCTGGCCGCCGGCATCACGGCCCTCCAGGTCGCGGCCAACCCCTACGTCGCCGTCCTCGGCGAGCCGCGCACGGCGTCCAGCCGCCTGAACCTCTCCCAGGCCTTCAACTCCCTGGGCACGGCAATCTTTCCCTGGATCGGAGCGCATCTCATCTTGAGCGGGGCCGCTTCCTCCAACGCAAGCGCGGCCGCGCCGGGGGATTCCGTGGTCAAGCTCTACGTCTACTTCTTCGGAGCCCTCTTGATCGCTCTGGCCGGCGCCGTCGCGCTCTTCGACCTGCCCGAGGTCGAGTCCGCCGAGCATCCTCTGGGAGAACGCGTCGCGGACTCGGTCTGGAAGCACCCAAATCTCGTCTTCGGAGCGATCGGCATCTTCGTCTACGTGGGCGCCGAGGTCGCCATCGGCAGCTCCATCTCCAACTACCTGGCCCTGGACCAGATCGGGCATCTGGTCTCGTCGGCCGCCGTGCCCGATCCCGCCGAGCGTTATCGTCTGGCGCTGGCGGCGGCGGCCCGCTACATCTCGCTCTACTGGCTGGGCGCGATGATCGGCCGCTTCGCCGGCTCGGCGCTGCTCCAGAAGATCAGGCCCGGGAAGCTGCTGGCGCTCTTCGCCGCGGCGGCCGGCCTGCTCGTCGTCGCCTCCGTCCTCGGTCACGGACGCGCCGCCATGTACTCGATCCTCGCCGTGGGCCTGTTCAACTCGATCATGTTCCCCTGCATCTTCACGATGGGCGTCGCCGAGCTCGGCCCTTTGACGGGAGACGCGTCGGGGATCCTGAACATGGCCATAGTGGGCGGCGCCGTCATCCCTTGGATCGTCGGCCGGACCGCGGACGCCCTCAATCGCGCGTATTTCCCCGCGCTGAGCCAGGGGCGGGCCAGCTGGGGCCAGGGCATCCACTACGCCTTGATCCTGCCGGCATTCTGCTACGCCTATATCCTGTTCTTCGCGCTGAGCGGCTCGAAGACCAAAAGAGAGCGCGCCGTCTAGGACGCGCGGGCCAGCGGCAGGGTGAAGTGGAAGGCCGCGCCGCGGCCTTCCTGGCTCTCGGCCCAGATCTTTCCGCCCTGGGCCTCGACGATCTGCTTGACGATGAAAAGCCCCAAGCCCGTTCCCTTGACGTGGCGGTGGGAGGCGACCCGATGGTAGCGGTCGAAGATGCGCTCAAGCTCCGCCGCCGGCACGCCGATGCCGGAGTCCCGGATCGAGACGACGGCTCGGCGCTCATCGCGGCGGGTCTCGATGACGATGCGGCCTTGCTGGGGCGTGAACTTGACGGCGTTGTCGATGAGGTTCTGGAAGACCTGCGAGAGCTGGCCGCCGTCGGCCAGGATCGTCAGCGCCTCGAGCTTGAGGATCAAGTCGAGCTGGCGCCGCTTAAGCAGCGGCTCCAGACCGGCCGCGTAGTCGGTGATGAAGGCGCCAAGGCCGATAACCTCGGGCTCGCTGGCGCGGCGGCCGCATTCGAGGACGGAGAGGGTCAGCATGTTGTCCACGAGCTTGGCGAGCTTGTCGGCGTGGCGCTCGATGGTACGCACGAAGGAGAGGCGGTGGCGGGGGTCCTCCAGCGCGCCGCTGCGCAGGGTCTCGGCGAAGCCCTTGATCGCGGCGATGGGCGTGCGCAGATCGTGGGAGAGCACGGCGACGAGGTCGCGCTGGACCTGCTCGCGCTCGCGCAGCACCCTCGCCTCCTCGGCCTGCTTGCGGTCGGAAATGTCGCGATAAGTGCCGCAGTAGCCGACCACCCGGCCGTCCTCCTCTTGGATGATCGATCCGGAAAGGTGGACGTGCACGAGCCGGCCGTCCTTGCGCTTCCTCACGGTCTCGATGAAGCAGCTCTGTCCCCGCAGCAAAGCCTCGACCCCTTGCTCGAGCTCGGCGCGCCTGTCCCCGGGGTGCAGGATGGACAGGTGCCGGCCGACGGCCTCCTCGGCCGTGTAGCCGAAAAGCCGTTCCGCGCCCTTGTTCCACTCCTGGATGATCAATTCCGGAGAGACCAGCAGGATGCCGTCGTTGGAAGTCTCGACGATGGCGGCCAGCCTCTTGAGCGACCGCTCCGCGGCGCGCCCCTCCGTCACGTCGCGCGCCATGCCGACGACGCGATAGACGCGTCCCTGCGCGTCGCGGATGGGAAAAGCCCGGTCGTGGACCCAGCGCACGCAGCCGTCCGGACGGACGATGCGGTAGACGATGTCGTAGGTCCCCGTCTTCTGGCGGGTCAAGGCGGCCTCCCAGACGCGGGCGCGGTCCTCCTCGTGGATGGCCTCGACCCAGGACTTGGGCCGATCGTAGAGGCTTTGGCGGCTGAGGCCCCAGACTTTCTCGTAGGAGGGGCTGATGTAGACCATGCGGTCCTTGGCCGTATCCGTCATCCAGATGACGTCGTCGACGTTCTCGGCGATCTGGCGGAAAAGATGCTCCTGCTCCCGGGTTTGAAAAAGCGGGACCGCCGGCTGGCGGCCCCAAAGAGGCGTAAAGAAAGCCCTGACGGCGTCGACGATCGGATGCATGGATTATGACGAAGGGCACAGTTTAGCATAGGGCTTTCCCCTATTCAAGGACTTGGGGTCGTCCAGTAGAGCGCTACGGGTGATGGTGATGATGCATCAACCGATGCTCGACGGCCAGCCCGACGATGAGCGAAAGCACGAAAAGCGCCACGAAGATGTAGAACAGGACCTTCGCGATCGCCGTCGCCGCGCCCGCCACGCCGCCCAAGCCGAAGATGCCCGCGATGATGGCCACGATGAAGAACAACAGAGCCCATCTCAGCATAAAGTCCTCCTGCTTCCACTATACGGCCTTGAACCCGGCGGGCCCCATGGCGAAGGCGTCACGCTTTGGCGACGACGCCGTAGCCGCGCTCGTTGGCGTAGACGTCGGCGAACTCCGCGCCGACGTACACGATCTGGGCGCAGTAGTAGGCCCAGAGAAGCAGCGCGAGGATCGAGCCCGCGGCGCCATAGGCCGAAGCGCCGCCGCTCTTGCCGAGATAGATGCCCAGGATGAGATTGCCGATCTCGAAAAGTGCCGCCGTGACGAGGCCGCCGACCAGGGCGTCTTTCCAGCGCATGATCGCGCGGGGCAGCACGCGGTAGATGAACGCGAACATGAAGGACAGGAAGCAGAAAGTCACGACGATCGTGACCGCGTGCATGGCCGTCTCCGACATCCCCGATCGCGGCAGATATTTCCCCGCCAGGGCGATCCCCGTGCTCAAGAACAGCGACAGCATCAGCAGGAACCCCGTCGCGAGGACAAATGCCAGCGAGGTCAATTGGCCCGAGATCGTGCCCTTCCAGCCGATCTTCGACGCCGGAAGGCCGAAGATGAAGTCCAGGGAGGTCTGCAGTTCGCTGACCACGTAGGACGCGCCGTAGAGGAGCGTGGCGAAGCCGATCGCCCCCGTCGCCGTCCCCGCCGCCGCGCTGCGGGCGCTGGCCAGAACGGCCTGCAAGGCCCGCGCCTTCTGCGGGCCGAGAAAGCCGCGCAGCTGCTCGAAAACGATGCCCCGGGCCGCTTCGGGGCCGAAGAGCAGGCCGAGGACGGAGACGGCGATCAGGGCCAGCGGAGCCATCGAGACGAGCGTGTAGAAGGCCAGCGAGGCGCCCATCCGCGTCACCTGATCGGACGCGGCCTTGGAAACGGTCATCTTGAGCAGGCCGCACCAGCCGGCCCGGGGCTCTCCGCTCACGAGCGCGGCCGTCTGCCGCCGCGCCCGCGACGCCGCCCACAGCCAGGCGGCCGCGCCGGCCCAAAACAGGATCCGAGCGGAGGCCTCGGATAGAGGACGCGCGCGCAAGCTCAGCGCGCGGCGGCCGGCCTCACAGGCTCTCATCGCCGCCTCGTGGGCTTCCGATTCGCGCCATGGCGAGCTCATACGCCTTGCGCCCGGCGCGGGTCGCCGCGCCGGAAGCCCTGGCGAGCTTGACTCGGAAAGGCAGCCAGCCGAGGACACGGGAAACGAGGCTCGGACCCTCCCGGGCCTTCTGCCGCGCGGCCTGGAGGGCCAGAGCGCGCAGGCGCAAGGCCTCCGGCGAGACGGCCACTCCCACCGCCAGGCCGATGAGAAAGCCGGCGCCCACGTACCACCAAGCCGACACGGCTTCTTCGCCCTCCATGAGGCCCTCCCAATCCAGTATATCGGAGGGCCCGTCGGCCGCCGCGCGACGGCGCGGTGACGGCTTTGTGCAAGATGGGCCGCGCGCGGCCGCGCGCGCCAGTCCGCGTCGACCGCTGCGATCGCGCCGCCGCGCGCTCGCAGCCAGGATCGTTACCCGGATCAAATTCAGACCACACCCCCCGCCTGCTAGAATCGAGGACGCATGGACTTGGCCGATCGCGTCACCGTCGTCATCGCCACGCGCCGCGACGCGCCGCCGGAGCGCTCCCTGCTCCACGCGCGGGCCCTCGTGGAAAAGCCGCGAGTGGCTCTCGCGCGCGCCGACTCCCTGGCGGCCGCCCGCAACGCGGGCGCGCGAGAAGCGCGCACCCCTTACGTCGCCTTTTGCGACGACGACTCCTGGTGGGCGGCGGGGGCGCTGCCTCGCGCCGCCGAGCTCCTGGACGACTACCCGCGCCTGGCTCTCGTCGCGGCCTGCGTCTTGGTCGGCGCGGAGCATCGCGAGGAGCCCGCGTGCCGGGAGCTCGGCCAAAGCCCGCTGGCGCCCTTCGAGCATCCCGGGCGTCCGGTCGTCAGCTTCCTCGCGGGCGCGGTCCTGATGAGGCGCAGTTCCTTCCTCCAGGTCGGAGGCTTCCAGGAGCGCCTTTGCCCCGGCGGAGAGGAAGCCCTGCTCGCCCTCGACCTCCTTTCGGCGGGCTGGAGGATGTGCTACGTGCCGGACATCCAGGTCCACCGCCATCCCGAGCAGCCGGCCGACGCCGGCGAAGGCCGCCGGCGCTTGGCGCGCGCCTTGCGGCTGGCCTGGCTGCGCCGCCCGGCGTCCAGCGCTCTGGCGCGAACCTTCTTGGCTCTGCGCCTGAGCGTGCGAGAGCCCGGGCTCGCCGGCGCCGTCCTCGAAGCCTTGGGCGCGCTGCCCTGGATCGTACGCGAGCGCAAGGTCGTGCCCCGGAGCGTCGAGGATGCGCTGCGCCAAGTGGAGCGCTCCCGCGGCCGGTAAGCTATAATTCGGGGCATGGAGCAGGCGCTGCGCGAGCTATTCCAAAAGACCTTCGGCGAGCCGGCCGCAACCGTCGCCAGCCTCAAGGGCGACGGCTCGGGGCGCAAGGTTCTGCGCCTCTGCGGCGCTTCGAGGCAGGCGATCGGCATCATCGGCCCAGACCCCAAGGAAAACGCGGCTTTCCTCGGCTTTTCACGCCATTTCCGCCGCTGCGGCCTGCCCGTGCCGGAGATCTACGCCGAAGACCCCCGGAGCGGAGTTTATTTAGAGGAAGATCTCGGGGACACGACTTTGTTCCAGTTCTTGTCCAAGAACCGAAGCGGGCAAAAGCCCTCCGCCGAAACGGTCGCGATCTACGAAAAGGCCGTGGCCCGGCTGCCGCAGTTCCAGATCGTCGCCGGCAGGACGCTGGATTACGGGCTCTGCCATCCCCGCCCCAGCTTCGACCGCCAGTCGATGATGTGGGATCTCAACTACTTCAAATACTACTTCCTGCGCCTGGCCGGCATTCCCTTCAGCGAGCAGGAGCTGGAGGACGACTTTTCCAAGCTCGTCGATTTTCTCCTGGAAGCGCCTCGCGACTCGTTCCTCTATCGCGACTTCCAGTCGCGCAACATCATGATCCGCGACGGCGAGCCGTGGTTCATCGACTATCAGGGAGGGCGCCGCGGCGCGCTGCAGTACGACATCGCCTCCCTGCTCGTCGACGCCAAGGCCGACCTGCCCTTTGCCCTGCGCCGCCGGCTGCTCGAGCGCTACCTCGACGCCGCCCAGGAACTGGCGCCTCTCGACCGCGAGGGCTTCCTCAAGCGCTACCCGGGCTTTGCGTACGTGCGCATCATGCAGGCCATGGGCGCCTACGGCCTGCGCGGCTTCTACGAGCGCAAGGCTCACTTTCTGCAAAGCATTCCCTATGCCATCCGAAACCTCGAGCATCTCCAGCGTGCCTCGCCGCTGCCGATCTCGGTGCCCGCTCTCGATGGGGTGTTCCGGCGGCTCGTCGCGTCTTCGGCCCTGCGCCAGTTCGGCGAGGCGTCGCTGGGGTTGACGGTGCGCGTCCAGAGCTTCTCGTTTAGAGAGGGCCTGCCGGTCGACGACAAGGGACACGGAGGCGGCTTCGTTTTCGACTGCCGGGCCCTGCCCAACCCCGGGAGATACCCGCGCTACGCCAAGTCCACGGGCCGCGACCCCGACACGGTCGAATTTTTGGAAAAGGAAGAGTCCGTCCAAAGGTTCCTGCGCCACGCCTGTGATATCGTCGACCAGTCCGTCGAGAATTATCAGAGCCGCAACTTCACTTCGCTGACCGTCTCCTTCGGTTGCACCGGAGGCCAGCACCGTTCCGTCTTCTGCGCCGAACGCCTCGCCGCGCACCTCAAGCAGCGCTACCAGGTCAACGTGGAAGTGCGCCACCGCGGCCTCGAAGCGGCGCTCGCGCGATGAAGGCCATGGTGTTCGCCGCCGGCGTCGGCAGCCGGCTGCGTCCCTTGACCGACGCATTGCCCAAGGCCCTCGTCGAAGTCGGCGGCCGCACGATGCTCGAGCGAGTCCTGCTGCGCTTGAAGGAGGCCGGGGTGACGGGCGTCGTGATCAACACCTTCCACCTGCCCGCCCCGATCCGCGAGCTCCTGCGGCGGCGGGATAATTTCGGGCTCGACGTCCGCTTCTCCGAAGAGCGGGTTCTGCTCGAGACCGGAGGCGGGCTCAAGAAGGCCGCCGCGTTTTTCGACGACGGCCGCCCGTTCTTCGTCCACAACGTCGACGTCCTGAGCGAGATCGACCTGGCGGCGCTCTACCGCGCTCACGAGGCCTCCGGGGCGCTGGCCACGCTCGCCGTCCATGATCGTCCGTCTTCGCGCAAGCTGCGCTTCGATTCCCGCGGCCGGCTGCTCGGCCGCGGCGCGGGCGACGGAGCCCTGGCGTTCGCCGGCATCCATGTGATCTCCCCCGGGCTCTTTGCCCTGCTCACCGAGACCGGAGCCTTTTCGATCACCGACGCCTACGTGCGGCTGGCCGCCGAAGGCCAGGACATCCGCGCCTGCCGCGTCGACGGCGCCTACTGGGCCGACATCGGCAGCGCGGAAAAGCTCGAAGCGGCCCGCCGCCGCTTCGCCGATGGAATTAGGCCGAAAAAATAGGGCGGTTAAATTGGTTGAAGCCAGGCACCGCCAGGCGCTGATTGTTGTATGATCGGCGCATGAAACGAGTCCTGATCGCCGCCGGATCGCTTCTCGCCGCTCTTCCGCTGGCCGCGCAGCCCCTGGCCTCCGACGCGCAGTTCTTCTCCGCGCTCGGAGCCGGCCGCGCGGCGATCCTCTCTCGACAGCCCGGCCTGCTGCCGGCCGTCCCGAAGGCGGCCGGCGTCCCGGTCGATCCGGTCGAAGAGGCCGTTTCGCGCCTGCTCGCGGGGTCGGGCGTGCCGCAAGCCTACGTCGACGCCGCCTTCGCCGATCCGCGCAAGCACGCCGATCCCCGCGTGCCGCCGCAGATCAGCAAGCCCGGCGAGGCTCTGCCTTACCCCGAGTACCGGAAGATCTTCCTCAATCCGCGCCACATCGACGGCGGAGTCGCCTTTTACCGGGCGCACCAGGCGCTGCTCGAGCAAGTGTCCGCTCGCTTCGGCGTCGACCCGCTGTTGTTGACATCGCTGGTAGGCGTCGAGACCCTCTACGGCAATTTCACCGGCCGCTTCGTCGTCTTCAACGCTTTCTACACGATCGCCGTGAACTTCCCGGGCAAGGCGGCCTGGGCGGAGAACGAACTCTCGGAGCTGCTCAAGCTCTGCTACGGGCAGAACCTCGACGTCTTCTCGCTCAAGGGCTCCTACGCCGGCGCCTTCGGCTACGGACAGTTCCTGCCCTCGACCTTCAACCATTACGCCGTCGACTTCGACGGCGACGGACGCAAGAGTTGGGACGCGTGGCCGGACTCCCTGGCCACGACGGCCAATTACCTGGCGGCCAGCGGCTACGAGCCGGGAACGGCCGACTTCTCGCTGCACTCGCGCGACTGGTGGGCAATCTACGCCTACAACCACAGCGACGACTATGTCCACGCGCTCATCGACCTGCGCGCGGCTATAAAGGCCGAGCTCGCGAAAAAGCCGTAGTGGCCGCTCTTCCCTGGATCAAGCTCAAGTCGGCCGCGGCCGGGCCTCAAGCGTTCCGTCGCATGATCGGAGAGGCCGATCCCAAGGCGAAAGCCGGCGACCTCGTCGCCGTGCTCGACAAAAACGGAGCGCCTTACGGCGTGGCTCTTTACAATCCGAAGAGCCTCAAGGCGCTGCGGCTGCTGACACGGCAAGTGGAGGGCTTCGACGCCGACGCCTTCTTCGAGGAGCGGCTGTCGCGCGCCTTCGAGCTGCGCCGCGAGCTTTTCGCCCTGGACGCCGTCACCGACGCCTATCGCGTCGTCCACGACCAGGGCGATGGGCTGCCCGGCCTGGTCATAGACCGCTACGGCGATTACTTCGTGCTGGAGTTCTATTCGCTGGGGATGTTCCGCCAGGCGGAGCGCCTGGAGCGGCTCATCCAGGCAAGGTTTCCCAAAGCGCGCTTCACGCGCCGCGCCAGCCAATATACCGAGACGATGGAAGGTTTCCGCATCGAGGAAACCGAGCCGACCAAAGTGCGCGTGCGCGAGAACGGCGTGGCTTTCGAGGTCCATCCGACCGGCGGCTATAAGACCGGATTTTTCTGCGACCAGCGCGACAACCGGCTGGCCGCGGCGGCGTTGGCGAAGGGCCGGCGCGTGCTCGACGTCTGCAGCTACACCGGGGGCTTCGGCATCTATGCCAAGAAGCTCGGAGAGGCGGCGGAGGTGACCTGCGTCGAGCTCGATGCCGAGGCCTGCGCGCTTTCCAAGCGCAACGCCAACATCAACCAGGTCGCCATCGACGCCGTCTGCGTCGACGCTTTTCCCTATCTGCGCCAGATGGCCGCCAACGGGCAAAAGTATGGCCTGCTCATCCTCGATCCCTACAAGCTGATCGCCTCGCGCGAGACCTACGACTTCGGCCGGCGCAAATACATCGACTTCAACCGCCTGGCCTTGGCCCTCGTCGAGGACGGCGGGTTTTTCTTGACCTGCTCCTGCAGCGGCTTGCTGCCGTGGGACGACTTTCAGCAGATTCTCCGCACGGCGGCGGGCTCCGCGGGACGCCGCGTCCAAATATTTCGCAAGTCGGGCGCCGGCATCGACCACCCCGTGGCGGCGGATTATCCCGAGGGCGAGTATTTGAAGGCTCTCTGGTGCCGGGTCTTCTAGGGGTGTCAGACGTTGACTTGTTGACTTGTCGGACGAGTCAACAAGTCAACGTCTGACACCGCCGGGCGCCGGTTAATCGGCTTCCCGCTCGCCGTCGCAGGCGCCGAGCAGCGCGCAGACGGCCTCTCGCGAGAACGGCTTGAGCAGGATCGGCTCCAGGCCGCAGCGGCGCGCGCGCTCTTCCTGCGTCGAGCTTCCGGACATAAGGACGACGGAGAGAGACGGCCGCAGGCGCCGAAGCCTGCGCGCCAGTCCGATGCCGTCGGCCGAGCCCAGGTGCACGTCGACGAATGCGACGCGAAAGGCGCCGTTCTTGGCGTGCGCGACGGCCTCCACGGGGCCTTGGCAGAGCGTCGCGCGCCAGCCTTCCTTGCGCAAGACGCTGTGAAGCAGCGCACGGATCGCCTCGTCGTCGTCGATGATCAGCGCGTCCACTCAGCCACTATAGGCAATCAAATTTACAAAATCAATGTGATTAATGTCACATCCGGAGCTTGAATGGCCGCCCCCACCCGCCCGATTTTTTGTATGGTGGACCCATGATCTTTCTCGCGCTGGCCTGCCTCTGCGGCGGCGCCTTCGCAAGCCCCGCGACAAGCCCCGCTCGCGCGCAGCTCACTGCCCAAGCCGCCGTCCGGGAGTTTCGCGGCGGCGCCGGCCGCGTGCGCAACCTGCACCTCGTCGAGCCCGGCCTCTGGCGCTCGGGTCGGCCCGGGAAGGACTCTTACGGGCAACTCTCCGCCATGGGCGTCAAGACGATCCTCAACCTGGAGGGCCGGCGGGTGGCCGGGAGCGAGCGCGTCCGCGCCGCGAGATTTCCCGAGATCACGGTGGTCAACGTGCCGATGAGCGGGTTCCACCAGCCGTCCTTTGCCCAGCTCGACGCCGCCTTGAGCGTGCTGGACGGCGCCCCCCGCCCGATCCTCGTCCACTGCCGAAACGGCCAGGACCGCACCGGCGTCGTCGTCGCCGCCTACCGCGTCGTTTCGGAGCATCGCCCGATTCCCGACGCGGTTCGGGAAGCGCGTTCGTTCCACTGCTGCCACTTCGTCACCTTCGACCTCGAGCGCCTGCTTTCCCGCTACCGCGCCTACCGCCTGGGACGCTAGGCGAGATATAATCCCTCGATGGGCAAGGCAGGCGCGATCCATTTCGTCGGCGTCGCCGGGACGGGCATGAGCGCCCTGGCCCAACTGCGCGCCATGGCCGGAGAGACCGTCACCGGCTCCGACCGGCTCGCCGACCGCGAGGCCTTGGGGGACGCCGGCCGGCGGCTGGCCTCGGCCGGCATCCGGCTCTTCGCGCAAGACGGCAGCGCCGTCTCCCGCGCCACGGCCCGCGTCGTCGTCTCGACGGCCATAGAGAAGGACAATCTCGACTTGCGCCGGGCTTCGGAGCTCGGAGTGCCCGTCGTCCACCGCGCCGACGAACTGGCGGCGCTCGCCGCCTCGCAGCGCTGCCTGGCGGTGGCCGGGACCAGCGGCAAGTCGACCGTCACGGCCATGGTCTTCCACATCCTGAGCCGCGCCGGACGCGACCCATCCTTGGTCGCCGGCGCCAACCTCCCGGAACTGCGCCGCCGGGGACTGGTGGGCAACGCCTGGCGCGGGGGCTCCGACCTGCTCGTCATCGAAGCCGACGAAAGCGACGGCACGCTCACGCGCTATCAGCCGTGGCTCGGGCTGTTGCTCAACGTGAGCAAGGATCACAAGGAGATGCCGGAGCTGCTGTCGCTCTTCGGCGCCTTCCGCAGCCGCAGCGCGCGCTTCGTGGTCAGCGCCGACGAGCCCGAATTGTCGGCCTTCCAGAAGGGCGCGGCGACGTTCGGATTCTCCGGCGGCGACCTGCGCGGCGAGGGGCTGGAACTATCGGCGTCGGGAAGCTCCTTTCGAGCGGGGGGCGCGAGCTTTCGCCTGCGCGTACCCGGGGCGCACAACGCGCAAAACGCCCTGGCCGCGGCGGCCGCTTGCCGCGAGACGGGGGTTTTCCCGGCCGAGTCGGCGGCGGCGCTGGAGACGTTCGAGGGCGTCGGCCGCCGCTTCGAGCTCGTGGGCGAGGCTGGCGGGGTGCGCGTGATCGACGACTTCGCCCACAATCCCCAGAAGGTCCGCGCCGCCCTTGCCGCCGCCGGCCTCGGCGCGCGGCGGGTGCTGGCGGTCTTCCAACTGCATGGATTCGCGCCGGCGCGCTTCCTCAAGAACGAGTTCGTCGAGGCCTTCTCCGAGGGACTGCGGCCTCAGGACATCCTGTGGCTGCCCGAGATCTACTACGCCGGCGGCACCGCTTCCAAGGACGTCTCGGCGCGCGACTACGTGGCCCCGATCGCGGCCCGCGGGCGGATCGTCCGCTACGCCGCCGCGCGCGACTCGATCATCCCCGAGCTCGGGACGGAGGCCCGTCCGGGCGACCTCGTGCTCGTCATGGGGGCCCGCGATCCGAGCCTCGGCGACTTTGCCGCCCGCATCCTTAAAGAGCTAGAATCGCGGCAGCAATAAAGGAGGAGTTCCCTTGAAGAAAGCTCTGCTGCTGTGCGCCGTGTCCCTCGGCTTTTCAGGCTGCATCACGCTCGGCCACCCGTTCTCGGTCGGACAGATCCCGCGCATCCAGATCGGACAGACCACGGAAAGCCAGCTGGTCTCCATGTTCGGGCAGCCCTACCGCCGGGGCCTCGAGGACGGCGACGAGACCGCCACGTGGCTCCATTATCACGTCAACGTCCTGGGCAACGAGCGCACGCGCGACCTCTACGTACGATTCAACTCCAACGGAACCGTCAAGTCCTACTCCTTCAACTCGACGATCCCCTCGGACCAGGCCGCACTCCAAAGCGGCCGCGCGGCCAAGTAGTCGCCCCGTCGTCACGCAACTGTCGACCGCCCGGCATGGCGCACGCCGCGGCGCGGGCGCTTACATACGGTTAGGAGGCGTCCATGAAAGTCCTCATCGTCGTCACGGGCCGCCAACAAGCGGCCGCGCCGTTCCCGCTCGAGGATTTCCAGGCGGTCTTGGAAGCTTTCAGGCGGGCCGGCGGGGAAACGGTCCTGGCCTCCCCCGGAGGCCGCAGCCCCCGGCCGGAGGCCGCCGCCTTGAGCCAGCCGCGCTCGCTGGGCTCGTTGGCGGACGACGAGCTGGATGGCTTTGACGCGGCTTTCTTGATGGACGGCGCCGGGGCCATGGACGACCTGGCGGACAGCCGCCACGCCGCCCGTGTCCTTGGGCATTTTCACCAACGCGGCAAGCCGACGGGCGCCGTGGGCTTCGGCATCGCGGCCCTTTTGAGCGCGCGACAAGGCGCCCACTGGCCTTATCGCGGCTATGCCATGGCCGCGCCGGCCGAAATGGCCCAGGAGCTGCGGCGGGAAGGAGCCGTGGTCGGCGCGGTCTTGATCGAGGACCGGGAGCTCGTCTCGGGGCCGGACGCCGCCTCGGCCCTGGCCGTGGCCCAGAGCCTGGCGCGACGCGTCAACCTCGCTGCGGCCAGCGGCCCCGCAGCGGCTGCGACCAATGCAGGTCCGGCGAGCCCAAAAGCGAATCCGGCCGCCCTCCCCGTCCGCGCAAGCGGTGAGGACGCCGGTCGAGGCGCTTCTGCTGGCCTCGGCGCTTGATGTCGTTGCTGAAGGCGATGCGGTAGGTCCCGAGCGACGCGGGGCTCTTCTTTTTCATAAGGCCTCCCCTTTTCATTTTATCGCCCCGAGGCCCCTCCAGGCGTCGTCAAGACGGCCGCCCCCTCGACAAGTCCCCGCCTGAGCGCGTCCAACGCCTCGTTGGCCCGGTCGAGAGGAAACGGCGTCACGGAGGCGCGAACGGGAATGCGGCCGGCCAGGGCCAGGAACTCCTCTCCGTCGCGCCGCGTCAAGTTGGCCACGGAGCGCACGACGCGCTCGCGCCACAGCAGCGAATACGGGAAAGACGGCAGATCGCTCATGTGGATGCCGGCGCACACCACGGTTCCCCCGGGGGCCACGGCGGCCAAGGCCGCGGGGACCAAGGCGCCGACGGGCGCGAAGATGATCGCGGCGTCGAGCTCTTCCGGGGGGCGCTCGTCGCAGCCTCCGGCCCAGCGCGCTCCGAGAGCGCGGGCGAACGCCTGGCCCTTCGCGTCCCCCGGCCGGGTGAAGGCGTAGACGTCGCGGGCCTGATGGCGCGCCACCTGGGCGACGATGTGCGCGGCGGCTCCGAAGCCGTAGAGGCCCAGCCGCCGGCCTTCGCCGGCCAGCCGCAGGCTGCGGTAGCCGATGAGCCCGGCGCATAAGAGGGGCGCCGACTCTTCGAAGGAAAACGGCTGCGGCAAGGCAAAGCAGTAGCGGGCGTCGGCGACGGCGAACTCGGCGTAGCCTCCGTCGATCTGCCACCCCGTGAAGCGCGCGTTGAGGCAAAGGTTTTCGCGGCCTTCCCGGCAATAACGGCAGGTCCCGTCCGTCCAGCCCAGCCACGGCACGCCGACGCGCTCGCCGATCGAGAAGCCCGCGGCGTTGGGTCCCAATGCCTCCACGGTTCCGGCGATCTCGTGCCCGAGGACCAGCGGAAGCTTGGGGTCCGGGAGCTCCCCGTCGGCCACGTGCAAATCGGTGCGGCAGACCCCGCAGGCCCGCACGCGCACGAGGAGCTGGCCCTCGCCCGGAACCGGGCGAGGGACCTCCGCGGCCTCCAGAGGCCGGCGAGCCGCACGCAGGAGCATGGCGCGCATCTTTTCCATTATAAGGCACGGCTTGACAGGAAATGATTAGGCCCCTTACAATATGGCGACTAAATCATGCCCGCCCCGAGCGCTCCCGCATGGAAGCCGAGACATTCGCCGTGGCTGATCACTATCGCCGTCATGCTGGCCACGTTCATGGAGGTCCTGGACACCTCCATCGCGAACGTGGCGCTTCCGCACATCGCCGGCAGCATGTCGGCGACCGTCGACGAATCCACCTGGGTGCTGACGAGCTACCTGGTCTCCAACGCCATCATCCTGGCGGCGGCGTCGTGGCTGGCGCGCTACTTCGGCCGCAAGCGCTACCTGGCGTTCTCAGTCGGCATCTTCGTCGCCGCTTCAGCGCTCTGCGGCATGGCGCAGAACATGCCCGAACTCATCATCGCGCGGATATTTCAGGGCCTGGGCGGCGGAGGCCTGCAACCGCTCGTGCAGGCCGTCTTGCTCGAGAGCTTTCCCGCCGAGGAACGAGGCGCCGCCATGGCGGCCTACGGCATGGGAATCGTCGTGGCCCCGATCATCGGGCCCACGGTCGGGGGCTGGATCACGGACAACTATTCCTGGCGCTGGCTGTTCTATATCAATCTGCCGATCGGCGTCTTGGGCCTGATCCTCCAGCAGATGTTCCTGGAGGATCCGCCATGGCTGGCCCAGGGCCGCGCCGTCCGCATCGATTTCGTCGGATTCGGGGCCATGGCCGTGGGCATCGGCCTCCTGCAAGTGGTGCTCGATAAAGGACAGGAGCTCGATTGGTTCGGCTCGAACTTGATCCTGTGGGCGACGATCGTCTCCGTGTTTTTCCTCGTTTTCTTCGTGCTCTGGGAACTCAACACCAGGGAACCGATCATGCATCTCAAGCTGCTCGCCAATCGCAATTTCGCGGCGGCGACGGCGATCATGGCCGTGATCGGCGCCATCCTTTACGGCACGACGGCCGTGCTGCCCATCTTCATGCAGACACTGCTTGGTTATACGGCTTACCTCAGCGGCTTGGCGATGACGCCGCGCGGTATCGGGTCGTTCGTATCGATGATCGTGATCGGGCGCCTGATGGGGCGGGTGGACAACCGGTTCCTCATGGCCCTGGGGTTTCTCGGCATCGCCGCGACATGCCTCATCTTCAGCCATCTGACGCTGGAGATCACGCGAGCCGACATCGCCTGGCCTCTCGTGCTCAACGGCCTGGCCCTCGCCTTTGTTTTCGTGCCCAACACCACGTTGTCGGTGGCGACGCTGCGCCAGGAGGAGATCAATCAGGCGGCGAGCATCTACAGCCTTCTACGCAACCTCGGCGCCAGCATCGGCATCTCGGTGCTCGTCGCCTTGCAGACGCGCGTCGCCCTGGCCCACCAAGTGACGCTGATCGGCCATCTGACTCCCTACGACCCCCAATTCATGGAACGGCTGCGGCTTTTGTCGCGACACCTCGGAATGGCGCGCGCCGAGGCCCTCATCTACCGCGAAGTCCTGGCCCAATCGACGATGCTCGCCTTCGACGATACCTTTCGGTGGATGGCCGCGATCTGCGTGGCCTGCGCGCCGCTGGTCATGCTCTTTCAAAAGGGGCACACGCCGAAGGGGGCCCACGTCGCGCTTGAATAAGACTGGTGTCAGGCCTTGAAGTATTTGACGAATGGATCAGCGAAACGTCAAATACTTCAAGGCCTGACACCAAAATTGGACGCCAAATTGCGATAATCGCATGGGAACCGGAGGAAACAGGATGAAAGGATTCATCGCCGGAATCGTCTTCACGCTCGCCGCCGCCGCCTTGGCCGGATACGTCTTCATCGTGACCGGAGCCATGCCCGCCAACGCGGACGCGCCTCCGGGAAGCTTCGAACGCTGGGCCGCGCACGCGTCGCTGCACGCCACCATCGACCGCCAGGCGCCCAAAGGCGCCCCGCCCATCGCGCCGACGCAGGCCAACCTCTCCGCCGGCCTCAAGGTCTACGCCGCCGATTGCGCCGTCTGCCACGGAGCCTCCGACGGGCGGCCGTCTCGCATCGCGCTCGGACTCTACCAGCACGCTCCGCAGTTGGCCAAGCACGGCGTCGAGGACGATGCCGAGGGAGAGACTTACTGGAAGGTGTATCACGGCATCCGCTTGACGGGCATGCCGGCCTTCAGCCGGACGCTCTCGCAAGACGAGCTCTGGCAGGTCAGCCTGTTTCTCAAGCACATGAACGCGCTGCCCGCCCCGGTGGGCGAGGCCTGGAAGAAGCTGCCGAGCGAAGGCGGCTGGCAGGCGCCCGCGGCCGGCCGCTAAGCGGCCTTCGCGGCCTCGGCGATCTCGGAAAGCAGGCTTTCGCGCAGCGCCGGGACCTGAAGCTTGAGCGCGCGCTCGGCGGCCGTCGCGGCCGGGGCGTCCAGCTCCTCGAAGAACTGGACGCGGCCGGCTTGGAGCGTCGCGCAAATCCGGCCGCTGCGCAGAAGCAGCCGGTTTCCCCGCGTGGACGGCACGCGCGCGCCGTCCACGACGATGCCCGCGAGATTCACGGGGTCCGCCGCCGAGACGATGAGCCAATCGTCGCCGTCGCGCGGACGGCGCAAGGCCTCGACGGCGTCCGGGAGCGCGTATTGCTCGCCGCCGACGCCGGAGACGAAGCGCCCTCCCCGGACCTCGCCCCGCGCCTCCAGCCGGCGCAGGTGCGGCACCAGCTCCCACCAGGACGGAGCCGCGCTCTCCCGAGTCAACAGGTCGCGAAACAAGACGCCGTAGCGCCGCAGAAGCTGGACGGCCCACTGCGCGAGCCGCTCCTCGGGCTTGATGGCGGCGACCCGGCCGGGGAACAGCGTCCAGCGGCCCGCCCGGCCCGCGGAAAGGCGCCGCGACGCGCCGAAGCGGCCGGCTCCGCGCGCGGCGTGAGGCCGCGACAACACCAGCCCCCGCAGCGAGGAGAACCCGTCGGAAGTCACCAGGCCCAGGGCCGCCAGCTCGCTCAAGGCGTCTTTGACCTGCGAGGGCAGCAGGCCACACGCTTCCACGACGTCGTCGAAGAAAAGCGCGCCGTTGCGCTTAAGCGCGGCATAGACGGCCTGGGCCGGCCCCCGGGCTCTCTGCGCGCCCTCGGCCGCAAGCGGCTGCGCAAGCAGCCACGACAGGTCGGCCCGAAAGCAGAGCGAAATCGGAGCCACGCGCGTCAGCGCCGCGCCCGCCGCTTCCGGCTCCTCGCAGCGTCGCGAGGGCTTCATGCGGCCCCACACGAGCTCGCCTGAGAACGAAAGCGTGTCCAGCCATTGCGGCTGGTATTTCTCGACGCGCGCCGGAAGCACGTCGCTTTCCCAGCTCGAGGCGGCCAAGTCGAAGCCCTGCAGCTGGGCGATCGCCTCGTAGAGCCCAAGACGCCCCTCCCGGCGCGAACCGGGCAGCAGGCGGTGGTGCTCGGTCAGGAAGCGCCAATAGGTCTGGGGCGTCACGGGGCGGACCGCCTTGCGCGCCCCTTCGAGCGTCAGGCGATGGATGCGCGCCAGCAGCCGGCGCTCGCACCATTCGACGACGGAAGCGTCGCGCAGCGGCAGCTCCGTGAACTTGCCTTGGAGGACGAAGCCCTCGGCCTCCAGCGTTTGCAAGGCGCCGCGCGCCTTCGACTCCTCCAGGCCCAGATCTCGCGCGATCCTTTCCGCGGTGACCGGGCCGGCGACGGAGAGGCGTCCGCGCACGACCTCGACGACGTCCTCCAGCTCCTGGGACTCGAGGGCGGCCTTGGCGATCGTCAGGCGCTCGGCGGCGACCCACATGCCCCGAACGACTTCGGCGCGACCCGCGCCGCGCAGGCGCTCGAACCAGTCCGACCAGCCCGCGGCCGCCCCCTCCGACGCGGGCAAAGCCGCGAGCGTCAGCAGCGCGTCGTGCAGCTCCTCCTCGTCGCGCACCAGCGGCCAAGCCTCCTCGCGCACGCGGTCGATCGCGCCGCCGTCGAGCCTGGCCAGGTCGCGCATGTCAGCGGCGGAGAGGGTGCGCCGGGACGCGACGGCCCGCGCGCGGCGCTCCTCCAGCGGCGCGTCGTCGAGGAAGCTGTAAGGGTTGGCGTTGAGGATGGAATGGCTGAAGGGCGACGGCTCCCGCGTGTCGAGCCCGACCAGTTGAACCTCGCCGGACTCGACGCGCTCGAGCAGCGCCCGCCAGCCGTCGATGTCCATCGCCTCGTGGAGGCAGTCCTCGATGGTCTGGGCCACGAACGGATGGTCGGGCAGCGGCACGTCCGGCGGGCGGTTCTCGAAGCAAGCGGTCTGCAGGGGAAACACCGCCGTCAGCAAGTCGTCGGCGCGAAAGCGCTGCAGCGGCGGCGGAACCTTCCTGCCGCCGCGCGCGCGCAGCACCGCCAGCGCCCGCGTCACGTTCCAGCGCCAGCGCACCTGGAACATCGGAGCGGGGAGCAGGGCTTGAATGAGCGTCTCGCGGGCGTGCTCGGAGCGCACCATCTGGAACATCTGCTCGACGGGAAAGCTGTGCTGGACGCCGAGGGAGAGCACGATGCCGTTGTCGTCGGCGCTGGCCTGAAGCTCGAAGTCGAAGGCGCGGCAAAAGCGCTTGCGAAGCGCCAGTCCCCACGCTCTGTTGATCCTGACTCCGTAAGGGGAGTGGATCACCAGCTGCATCCCTCCGGTCTCATCGAAGAAGCGTTCAAATAGGATTTTATTCTGCGTCGGCGCAAAACCCGTGCTCTCAACCTGCGCGTGCACGAAGGCCGCGGCCTGAAGGGCCGCGGCCCCGTCGACGCCGCACTCGCTTTGGATCCACCGGGAAGCGGCCTCGACGCCCTCCCTCAGCTTGGCCTGCGCTTCTTCCCGCAAATCGGATATCTCTTCGGACAGTTCAATGGTCCTGCCGGGCGCTTCCCCCAGCCAAAACGGGACGTTCGCCGGCGCCCCCTGCGCGTCGCTGACGACCACCTGCCCGCCGCGGATATACCGAACCCGCCACGAGGTATTCCCCAGCAAAAAAACGTCGCCGGCCATGCTTTCGACGGCGAAGTCCTCGTTGACGGTGCCGACGAAGACGCCCTCGTCCTCGGTGACGACGCGATAGTCGGCCGTCTCGGGAATCGCCCCTCCCGAGGTCAACGCCGCGAGCCTGGCGGAGCGCCGGCTTCTCAAGACGTGGTTGACGCCGTCCCGGTGGAGGAACGCGCCTTCCCTGCGCCCCTTGGCGATCCCTTCGCTCAGCAGCGCGACGACGCGGTCGAACTCTTCCCGGGGCAGGGCGCGATACGGCCACGCGCCGCGCGAGAGCGCGAAGAGCTCGTCCTCGGAGATCTCCCGAGCCGACACCTCGGCGACGATCTGTTGGGCCAGGATATCCAGCGGCGCGACGGGCGGCTCGATGCGGTCCAGGCGCCCCCTCCTCACGGCGCGCAAGAGCGCCAAGCTTTCGATGAGCTCGTCGCGCGTCTGGGCGAAGAGACGACCCTTGGGGCGAGCGCCCAGGTGGTGGCCCGAGCGTCCCACGCGCTGCAGAAAGACGGCGATCGAGCGCGGCGAGCCGAGCTGGCAGACGAGATCGATATAGCCCACGTCGATGCCGAGCTCCAGGGAGGCGGTCGCCACGATGGCCTTGAGCTCGCCCTTCTTGAGGCGCTCCTCGGCCGACAGGCGCAGCTCGCGGGAGAGGCTGCCGTGGTGGCTGGCCACCGCATCCTCGCCCAGCCGCTCGCGCAGGCGGTGGCTGACGCGTTCGGCCATGCGCCTGGTGTTGACGAAGACAAGCGTGCTGCGGTGCGAGGAGATGAGCTCCTCCAAACGCTTGTCGACCTCCTCCCACTGCCCGCCGCCGCAGACGGCGGCCAGAGGCGAGGCCGGCAGTTCCAGCCCCAAGTCGAGCTCGCGTGAGTGCCCCGTGTCGACGATGCGGCAAGCGGGACGGCCCTCGGCATCCACCCGACGGGCGCCGACGAGGAAGCGGGCGATCTCCTCGATGGGCTTCTGCGTCGCGGACAGCCCGATACGCTGGGGCGGCCGGTCGCACAGCGCCGCCAGCCGCTCCAGCGACAGCGCGAGATGAGAGCCCCGCTTGTCGCGCGCCAGCGCGTGGATCTCGTCGACGATGACGGTGCGCGTCGCGGCCAGGATCTTGCGTCCGCCCGGAGACGTCAGCAGGAGATAGAGCGACTCCGGGGTCGTCACGAGGATGTGCGGGGGATGCTTGAGCATCGCCGCCCGCTGCGACGCGGGAGTGTCCCCGGTGCGCACCATGGCGCGCAGCGGCGGCATGAGAAGTCCCTGCGCCGCGGCCGCCTGGGCGATCTCCGACAGCGGCCCCTCCAGATTGCGCCGAATGTCGTTGGAAAGCGCCTTGAGCGGCGACACGTAGACGGTCTGCACCTCGTCGGCCAGCCGCCCGTCGAGCGCCTGGCGCAGCAGGAAGTCTATGGAGGATAGGAAGGCGGCGAGGGTCTTTCCCGAGCCCGTGGGCGCGGCGATCAAGGCGTCGCCGCCCGCCAGAATGTGCGGCCAGCCCAGCGCCTGGGGGGCCGTCGCGGCGCCGAAGCGGCCGGCAAACCAGGCGTCGACGATCGGATGAAACGGGGTCGCGGGACCGGGCATATGAGGGGCTAGGAGTCTAGCCCCTCATTTTACCGCTTTCGACGGCGGGATCAGGATATGGACTTGAAGACCCGCGCGCTGATCGCCGTCCCGCTCAACAGGATCGCCGAGCCGACGCACAGCATGGCCACCAAGTCGAGCGTCAGCGTAGCCAAGCCGACCAAGCCGAGGATTCCCAGCACGGCCGCGGCGAAGCCCGTCATGAACTGCACCCCGGCCGCTCCGAACACGCCGCCCTGATAAGCGGCTTGATTGCCCGCCGATTTCCACGGCAGGCTGACGTCCACCGAGTAAGTCGATATGCTGGAAACGGCCAGCACCACGCCATAGACGATGGCCGCGATCGAGACAAGCGCCACGGGATAGACTCCCAGCAGCGCCAGGATCGACAGGACGCAACCCGCCGCCCCGCCCACGAACTGGGCCCCCATCCCGGAACCGAACTGCACCCGCGAGGCGAAAGACTCGCCCGTCAGCTTGTTGAACTGGCTGGCCAGCATCCCCCCCTCCCACATCAGCGCGCCTCCGACGACTATGCCGGAAACGGCCGCCATGGTGAGCGGAATCAGCCGCGCCAATCCCAAGATCGTCAAGACGATGGTCGCCGCTCCGCCTATGCCTTCTCCGACGGCTCCGCCCGTGATCACCTTGGCCGCTTTTTCGTAGGCCCTGGTCTCGGAAGGAGTCGTCTCCCTTCTTTCCTCTATGATGGTCGCCATCACCATTCACCTCCTGTCTTTATTGTATCGCCGCCGCTGGACGAGGGGGTAGTTGCGGACAGGCTCCGATTTCTTGACGACGGCGAGCCCGAAGGTCACACGGCCTACGCAATTGCCTGACGCCGCCGCCATGGCGCGCCGGGCACGCCGGGGTCTACACTTGGTCATCGGGTCGAGACCTCAAGGCCGGTTCAAATAAAACGGAGCGATCATGACCAACGCCGCCAGCGCCTTCCTGGAAGCCGCCGCGCCTCCCGTGCCCCGGCGCGAGCTCATCCGGCTCGCTCCCTTGGTGCGGGAGGCGATCTGCGGGGTGACTCCGGCTAAAGTCCGGCGCGCGGGCGTCGAGATGTCGGTGCCCTGGCGCGTCGTCGTGCGCGCCGACCGCGTGCAGCTCCTGCAGGCGCTGCACGGCCTCATCGAAGACGCCGTCGCCGGAGCAGCCGCGGCAGGCTCGGTCGCGATCGCCGCCCGGCGGCTGCTGCGCGGGCGCGTGATGATCACCATCGCCAGAGGCGCGCGCGCCGGCGGGCCCGACGCGGCTCTGCTGAGCCTCTTCGACCGCTTCTTCCGCGCCCCCGCCATGCCTTCCGCCCCGGGCGTGGGCCTGGAGCTCGCCATCGCCAAGCGGATCGTCCTAGCCCACGGAGGCCAGATCTGGGCCGAGCGGCCTCTGGCGGGAGGATCGGCCATCCGCTTGGTGCTGCCGCCCTAAAACACGCCCTGCGCCGCCCGCGGCCGCAAACTGGTATCCTTAAGCCCCTATGCAGCCGCGCTCGTCTACGAGCGGCGGCCTGGCCTTCATGGTTCGGGCCCTGCGCCGCCGCAACTACCGCCTTTTCTTCGGCGGCCAACTCATCTCTCTCATCGGCACGTGGATGACCACCATCGCCACGAGCTGGCTGGTCTACCGGCTCACCGGCTCGGCGCTCCTTCTCGGGCTGGTCGGCTTCGCGGGCCAGTTCCCGGCGTTCCTGCTCGCGCCCGTCGCGGGCATTTTCGTCGACCGCTGGAACCAGCACCGCCTTTTGGTCGCCACGCAAACGCTCTCCATGCTCGAATCCGTCGCCCTCGCCGTTCTGACTCTCACGGGACGCATCAACGTCGGATGGATCCTCGCCCTCAACGCTTTCCAGGGCCTGGTCAACGCCTTCGACATGCCCGGCCGGCAAGCGTTCCTCGTCACGATGATCGAGGGTAAGGAGGACCTCGGCAACGCCATCGCCCTCAACTCCTCCATGGTCAACGCCGCCCGACTGCTCGGGCCGTCGATCGGAGGTCTGATCATCGCCGCCAGAGGGGAGGGTTTCTGCTTCGCCTTCGACGGCGTCAGCTATCTCGCCGTCATCGGCGCGCTCTTGGGGATGAGACTTTCCGCCCCCTCCGGCGCCAAGCGTCGCGCAGCCGGCGCCTGGGAGGAGCTGCGCGAGGGTTGGGACTACGTCTCGGGCTTTTTGCCCGCGCGCTCGATCATCCTCCTGCTGGCGCTCGTCAGCCTCGTGGGCGTTCCCTATTCCGTGCTCGTGCCGATCTTCGCCGGGCGCATCCTCCATGGAGGGCCCCATACGCTCGGCCTGCTGATGGCGTGCTCCGGCCTGGGGGCGCTGTGCGGCGCCGTCTGGCTGGCGTCGCGCAGGTCCGTCCTAGGCCTGGGGCGCGCCATCCCGATCGCCACCGCCTGCTTCGGCCTCGGCCTGGCCGCCTTCGCCTATTCGCGCGTGGTCTGGCTCTCCGCCGTCCTCATGGTCGTCACGGGCGCGGGCTTCATGATCCAAATGGCCTCGAGCAACACCATCCTCCAGACGATCGTCGACGACGACAAGCGGGGCCGGGTCATGAGCTACTTCATGATGGCCTTCATGGGCACGGCTCCCTTCGGAAGCCTCCTGGCCGGCGGCTTCGCCGATCGCCTGGGCGCGCCCGCAGCCCTTCTTTTCGGCGGCGCCTGCTGCGTGGTCGCGGCGGGCTGGTTCGCGCTGCGGCTGCCTGACATCCGGCGCGCCATCCGCCCGATCTACGCGCGCCTGGGCCTGCTCTCGCAGGCCGAGACCGTCGCCATCGCCGCCGCCGAGCAGCTGCTGACCCCCCCGCGCGATTGACGAAAGCGGCGCGCCGTCGTCAGGCCGCCGTCCAATCGGTCCGCTAGACTCTCCCTGTCAGAATCAAGGCATTCGGGAGGTCCCATGGTCCTTTCCGATCAGGCGTTGTTTCTGAAGAATTGCGTCCCCGTCTTCTCCCCCGCTCCCGACGAGGAGCTGGCGGTCGCGGCCGAGCAGTCCGAGATCCTGTGGCTCCCTCCGCAGCGCACGGCCGTGGTCCGCGGAGAGCTCCTGACGAAGCTCTACATCGTCGCCTCGGGCTCCCTCATGGCCAGGTACAAAGCGCTCGGCGGCTTCGTGGAGCTGCTGCTGCGCGAGGGAGACCTCTTCGGCGAGAGAGCGCTGACGAGCGAGCCCGTCTCGGATTGCGCCGTCAAGACGACCCAGGAGGTTCTGCTGCTGGCGCTGCGGGAAACCGCCGTCCGGACCGTCCTTGAGCGCAACCTGCCGTTTCGAGAGCGCCTGACCTACGAGCTGTCGCTCAGGCGCCGGACATTGGCGGCGGCGGTCGTCAGGCCCAACCGTCAGGAGAGGCCGGCCAGCTCGCCTTCCTTGAGCTGAATGTCCGACTGGACGCGCTCCATGCGCGCGCCGATCTCCTGGACTTTCTGAAAGTCGGCGTATAGCGCCGGGTCGGACAGCTGCGCCGCGAGCTCCTCGAGGGTCGCATGAAGGGCCTCGAGCTCTCCCTGCAGCTTGACCGCCCGCTTGGCGCGCTGGCGGTCGTCGCGGGGCGCGGCCTTCGCCGGCGCTTTCTCGACGACGGGGACCTCGGCCGCCTGGGGATTCTCCTCGCGCCACTGGGCCTGCCGGCGCTTGAAGTATTCGTAGTCGCCCGGATACACGGTGATCCTGCCCTGGTCGATGTGCACGACATGGTCGGCCAGCGCGTTGAGAAAATAGAGGTCATGGCTGATGCAGCAGACCGTGCCCTCGAACTCCCTCAGGGCCTCGATGAGAGCGTCGACGCTGGTCATATCCAGATGCGTCGTCGGCTCGTCCATGAGTAGGACGTTGGGCGGGTCGAGCAGGAGCTTGACGAGCGCCAGCCGGCTCTTCTCGCCTCCCGAAAGCACGCCGGCCGTCTTATAGACCGAATCTCCAGGGAAAAGGAAGGTGCCGAGCACCGTGCGCACCAGCAGCTCGGGATTGCCGCGATTGGCCGAGAGCGCCTCCTGCAAGACGCTGTTGTCGGGATTGAACTGGCCCTCCCGGTGCTGGGAGAAGTAGCCGACCTTCACGTCGTTGCCGACGATCCGCTGTCCGGCGTCGATGGGGATCACGCCGGCCAGGACCTTCAGGAGCGTCGATTTGCCGGCGCCGTTGTGGCCGACGAAGGCCATCTTTTGGCCGCGCTCAAGCTCGAAGTCCAGGCCTTGGTAAACCTTCACGTCGGCATAGGACTTGAAGACGCTCTTGAGCGAAAGGACCCGCACGCCGACGCGCTGCGGCTGCGGAAACCGTATCTTCACCGTCTTGGCCTGCTGGGGCAGCTCGATGCGCTCAAGCTTCTCCAGGCGCTTGATCATGCTCTGCGCCCGGGAGGCGGTGGAGACCCTGGCGCGGTTGCGATCGATGAAGTCCTGCATCTTCGCGATCTCTTCCTGCTGCCGCTTCCACGCCTGCACCACCCTCTCCGCCTCGGCCTGCTTCTCGCGCTGATAAAACTCGTAGTCGCCGTGGTAGACCTTCAGCGCCTTGTCCTGGACGGCGACGATCGCCCGGCCGACGGCGTTGATGAAGGCGCGGTCGTGCGAGATCAAAAAGATCGCGCCCGGATAGGCGCCGAGGTATTTCTGGAACCAGAACAGCGAGTCGATGTCGAGATGGTTGGTCGGCTCGTCGAGGAGCAGCAGGTCCGGCTCGAGCACGAGCAGCCGCGCCATGGCCACGCGCATCGCCCAGCCGCCCGACAACTCCCGAACCTTCCTCTCGAAGTCGGAGACCTTGAAGCCCAGGCCCATCAGGATGGCCTTGGCCTTGGCGGTCAGGCGGCCGTCCGGGTCCTCGTGCTCGGAAAGCGCCTCCTCGACGACGGCGCGGTCGGACAGTGGCGGGTTTTCCTGCGGCAGGTAGCCGACCACCGTGCCGCGCTTGAGGCTCAGCTCTCCGGAATCCGGCTCCTCCTGCCCCAGGAGCATGCGAAAGAGCGTCGATTTGCCGGCGCCGTTGGGGCCAACGAGCACGTAGCGGTCGCCCTGATTGATCTGCAGGGACGCGCCTTCGTAGAGGGACTGCTGTCCATAGGACTTATGGACATCGCGCAGGGTGATCATCTCGACGGGCTATTATACCGCCGGTGCCGAGTCAAAGCCAGGCACCGCCGGCGGCGTCAGTCCTTGGCGCGGGCGTACTGCTTGGGCCAGGCGACGTCGGCGCCCAGCGCCTTGGCGGCGCGCAGCGGCCAATACGGGTCGCGCAGAAGCTCGCGGGCCAGCAGCACGGCGTCCGCCTGTCCCGACGCGATGATCTTCTCCGCCTGCTCAGGCTCCGTGATCAAGCCCACGGCCCCCGTCGCCACCGCCGCCTCCTTGCGGATGGCCTGCGCGAAAGGCACCTGATAGCCTGGGGCGACCGGGATGGCCGCCTGCGGCACCGCCCCGCCGCTCGAGCAGTCGATGAGATCGACGCCGAGCGCCTTGAGCTCGCGCGACAAAACGACGGCGTCGGGAAGATCCCAGCCGCCCGGGGCCCAATCCGTGCAGGAAAGACGCGCGAACAAGGGCAGCGGCGCCGGCCACGCGGCGCGCACCGCCTCCGCGATTTCCAGCGCGAGGCGCATCCGGCTGCGAAGAGAGCCTCCATAGCCGTCAGTGCGGAGGTTGCACAAAGGCGAGAGGAATTCGTGGACCAGATAGCCGTGCGCGAAGTGGAGCTCGACGACCTCGAATCCGGCGTCTCGGGCCAGCCGCGCCGAGGAGACGAATTGCTCGGCGACCCGGCGGATGTCCTCGATGGTCATCTCCCGCGGCCGAGCGTAGCCCTCGGCGAAAGTCACGGCCGAGGGCGCCAGCGGCGTCCAGCCGCCTTTCTCCGGCACCACGGCCCGGCCTCCGTCCCAGGGCGCGGCGGTCGACGCCTTGCGCCCGGCGTGGGCCAGCTGGACGCCGGCGACGGCGCCTTGGCTCTTGATGAAGGAGGTGACGGGCCGAAACGCTTCGGCCTGTCCGGAGGACCAGAGCCCGGAATCCCGGGGCGAAATGCGAGCTTCCGGCGCCACGGCGGTGGCCTCGGCGATCACCAACGACGCGCCTCCGACGGCGCGTCCGCCCAGATGCACGAGATGCCAGGCGGTCGGGCTGCCTTCGTCGCTGGAGTACTGGCACATGGGCGACACGAAGACCCGGTTCTTGAACCGGACGCCCCGCAGCTCGAAGGGCGAAAAGAGGCGGCTTACTTCGCGCACGAGATGCTGATGCCGCTGCCGCCCTGGGTGCTGGCCACGAAGCAGGCGTGAGGGCCGTATTGCAGCGCGTAGACGACCGTGCCGCGCGCCTGTCCGACCACCTTGAACGTGGTCTCGTAGGACTGCTCGGGAGCGGGCCGGTTGACGGCGCTTTCGCCGACGACCGCGGCCGTGCAAAGGATGGAGACGCCCAGGACCGACAAGAGAAGCTTGGAGTTCATGCGCCCAGTCTAGCAAACGCCGGGCCTAGCGGGACGCTTGCTCGATCCAGTCGAGAACCCGCTTGCGGAAAGCGTGGTCCTTGAGCATGCCGATGCCGCGCCCGCCCGGAGCGATGATGAAGGTGCGCGAGGCGTCGAGATCGACCAGGTTCTGGCAGACGGTCATGGAGTCGGTATCGTCCTGGGCGGCGGCGACGAGGGTCTCCTCGATGGAGCCGCCTTCGCCGACGCCCAGGCCGTGGTAGTCGTTTCCCGGCGACAGGAGCACGAGCCAAGCGAGGTCGGGATGCATCGCCGCCGCCATCGCGGCGATGTCGGCGCCAACGATGGAGCCGGCGAGGCCTACGCGCGAAGGCGGGATGCCGCGCGACCGCAGGAAGTCCAGGGCGGCGTTGACGTCGTCCACGGTCTTGGGCCAATCCATGTCGGTGAAGCTTTCGAAGGTCTGGGGCCCGTAAGGCCCTTGGGTGCTGTCGCCGTAGCCGCGCAGATCGAAGGCCAGCGTGCCCAAGCCCAAAGCCGCGAGTCGGCGCGAGAAAGACGCCCATTGGGCGCGCGTGCCGCCCAGCCCGTGGATGAGGACGGCCACGGGCATGCCGTCCTGCGGAGGCCGGTATTCGCCGACCAAACGCCAGCCGTCGTCGGTCTGGAACGTCACCGGCTCGGGCTCGGGCGCGGCCGCCGGCGCGGGCGCCGCGGCGGCGGCGGCGGCAGCGGCGGGCGCAAGCCAGGCGGCCAAGACGGCGGCCAGGACCTTCACGCCTTCAGGATAGCAGACCGCTTGCAAAAAGACGAGTCCCGGGCTAAACTGCCTGGCGATGCGCGTGCTGATCGTCGATGACAGCCAAGTGGCCCGCGTGATGTTCGGCGATATGGTGGCCGGCTGCGGGCACCAGGTCGTCGCGGAAGCGGAGAGCTTGGATCAGGCGCTCGAGGCCTATCGCCTCCACAAGCCGGACCTGGTCACGCTCGACATCTCCATGCCGCAGGCCGACGGACTCACCGTCCTCAAGGCCCTCAAGCAGCTGGATCCGGCGGCGAAGGTCTTGGTCGTCTCGGGCAACTCGCAGCAGCGGGTCTACGACGCCCTGATGGCGGCCGGGGCCTGCGGGTTCCTGACCAAGCCCGTCCTGACGGCGGAGCTGCAGGCCGCCCTGGCGAAGCTCTCCGCATGAAGCTCGCCGAGCTCGAGCAGAAACGGCTTTTGAAGGTCTTCCAGGCGGGGGCCGACACCTGCCTGCGCCAGCTCGACAAGCTTTCCGAAGCGGCCTGGGGCACGGAGGCGCTCTTCCTGGGGGACGCCTCGCAGCGGCAGCTCGAGGCGATGTTCGCCGGCTCGCTGGAGGACTGCTACGGCAACTGGTTCTGGACGGAGGCGGCGGCGTTCCTCGTCCTGTTTTCCCGCAAGCCCGGGATGGTGGTGACCAGCCGCTTCACGCGGGCGCACTCGGGTCCGGTGGACGCCCTGGCCAACCGCGACGCCAAGGCCGTGGCGGAGGTGTCCAACATCCTGATCAACTCGTTCGTCGGCGCCCTGGCCGACGCCTTGGAGCGCGACTTGATCGTCTCGGCTCCCGAATCGATGACGGACAGCCGCCGCGAGCTCCTCTTGCGCGGCCTCCATAAATTCCCGGGAGCCGACAAGCTGGCCTTGTCCTGCCTGGCCCGGTTCCTGTCCCCGGGCCTGGTCGCGGAGTTTTCCGTCGTCTGCCTCCTCGACGAGGGCTCGGTCGAGAAGCTGCGCCTCAAGGCCTGAGGCCCAGGCAGGCCGCCGGCTGGGGCGCGAGAGCGTCGATGAGGCGCAGCGCGCGCCGGCGGTCGACGTCGGAGAGAGGGAACGCAGCCACGTCCCGGCGCACGCTCTGAGGGTCCCGGGCCAGCAGGCGCCCCACCTGATCGGCGACCAGGAAGGCCTTGCTGAACTTGCGAATGATCGTGGCGCGCACGAAGACGCGCAGGGCCTTGACCATGCCGGAAAGGATTGGATTGCGCAGCTTGACGTAGACGTCGAACGAGGAGCGGATGCGCGGCCCGCAGCCCGCCCGGCGCGCGGGCTCAAGCTCCATCACGATCACCGCGTCGGCGCGAATCGGCGGGAAGATCCGGCTGCGGTGCACGCCCTCGCCGTAATAGACGCGGCGGCGCTCGGTCCGGCTGGCCAGGTCGATGATCCCGGAGGTGCCGTCGCCGTCGTCGGCGCTGGAACGTCGGGGGCCGAGCATCGTGATGACATAAGGCGCGATATGGTGGCTGCGCACGATGAAGGCGGAAAGGTCGGGGTGGTCGAGCAGGAACTCGGCCAGGTCGATGGGCAAGGGAGTCTCGAGCGGCCCGACGCGGGAGGAGACCGTCGGCGCCGCCATGACCCGCGCGATCTTCGCGTCGAGGGATGGCTCGGCCCGCGCGGCCGCCGAGTAGAGCAGGAGCGCCGCCAGGTGAAAGCCTGGCACCCGGCTAGCCCTTCTTCTGGAGTTTCTCGGCGCGTTCGCCGGCCTTGCGGCCGTACTTCGTCTTTTCGAAGCGGCTGAAGTCGTCTTGGTAGGTCTTGATCGCCGAGTCGACGTCGTTTAGGTCGTCCTCGTAGACGCCGCCGGCTTCATACAGCTGCTCGGCGGCGAGTTCGGCGTCCGCGGGGAAGTCGGAGGCGATCTGCTCGCGAAGCGCGACCTCCTTCTTATAGTCCTTGAGCCTGCGGTGAGCGATGGCGGCGGCGTCTTGAAGAGCCTGCAGGGCGCCGGCGGTCTTCGGAAACTTCTCGATGATGCTCCCGTCGACCTCGACGGCCAGCTCGTATTGTTCGAGCTTGTCGGAGAACAGCCGGGAGGTCGCCTGCAGCGCCGCGAGAGCGAGCGCGTGGTCGGGAAACTCCCGGACCAGCTCCTGATAGGCGTCTATGGCCTTCTTGTATTCCTTAAGATGCTCGGCATAGACGCCGCCCAGCGCGAAAAGGGCTTCCGGATGATGCTCGCTGTCCGGATAGACGGCCAGCAGCTCGCGGTAGGCGAGCACGGCGGCCGCGTAATCCTCGTGGCGCTCGTAAAGCTGGGCCAGGCTCCATTGAACGGCGTCGGCGCGGGCGTAGTCGGGGAAGCGGACCTGGAAAGCGCGCAGTTCCCGCAGCGTCGGCCGGTAGAGCGCGTCGCCCAAGCCCTCGACGACGCCCTGGAGCATCGCGGAGAGACGGTCGGCCGCGCCCTCGGCTTGCGACCGCTTGACCAAGCCCCCCGCCGCCGGCCGCAGCTTTCGCGAAAGCTCCTTGCCCGCCAACTCCAAGAAGTCGGACTGGGCGCTCAAGGCCTCCTGCGACTGGGGAAACTCGTAGCAAAGGTGGAGCAGGGCGATCATCGCGGAAGGCCGGTCCTTGCGCAGGACGTCCGTCTTGGCGAGCAGCGCCAGCGCGTCCGCGGCCATGGGCGCGTCGGGATGCCGCCGCGTAAACGCCTCCAGCTCGTCGGCCTCGGCGTCGACCGACGCCTGGTCCTGGGCGGCGTTTTGCAGGAATCGCCATTGGGCCTTCAGGCGATCGACGGGCGCCGACGCCGACGCCTCCGCCTCGGCCCGAGACGACGCGCGCGCCTTGGGGACAGCCGCGGCCTTGTCGGGCAGGGCCGGGAGGATCTTGGCCGCCGGAGGGACCGCGGCCTCGAGAGCGGTCGGCGCCTGGGCCGGCGGCGCGGGCTTGGCGGCCGCCGCCGGGGCGTCGGTCTTTGCCGGCGTCGCGGGGACCTGCGCGAGGCAGGCCGGAGAAAGGGACAGCAGGGCGGCGAGGAAAAGCGAGAGGTGGTCCATAGCGCAGAGTATACTAAAGCATCCGCCGGAACACCGCCGGCAGGAGCGCACGGACGTTCGGCTCAGCGGCCTTCATAGGCGACGCGCCAGACGCTGCCGGAGGCGTCGTCGCTGACGTAGAGCGCGCCGTCGGAACCCTCGGCGACTCCCACGGGCCTGCCCCAGACGCGGCCGTCGGGCAGCACGAACCCGGTCAGGAAATCCTCGTAGCCGCGGTCCGGCTTCCCTCCCCGGACCTTCACGCGCGCGACCTCATAGCCGGTGCGCGCCGTCCGGTTCCAAGAGCCATGGCAGGCCACGAACAGGTCTCCCCGATAATCGGCTGGGAAGCGCGAGCCCTCGTAAAAGGCCAGGCCGAGCGGCGCGACGTGCGGCTGGAGGAGGACGTCCGGGACGAGCGTCTTGTCCTTGAGCTCGGGATGGCGCTCGGGCAGCCGCGGATCGGGATGGCCGCCGATGTAGTACCAGGGCCAGCCGTAGAAGCCCCCGTCATTGACGCGCGTGACGAAGTCCGGCGGCAGGTTGTCCCCCAGCCGGTCGCGCTCGTCGTTGGTGGCCCAAAGCCGCCCCGTGCCGGGCGCCACGGCCAAGCCGACGGCGTTGCGCAAGCCCGAGGCGTAAACGCGCTCGCCGCCGCCGCTGGGGTCGGCGGCCAGGATGTCGGCGCGATGGAACTCCCGCTTGTCCTTGTCCACGTCGGCGACGTTCGAGAGCGAGCCTACGGAGACGAAGAGCGTCTTGCCGTCGGCCGAAAAGGCCACGTCCCGCGTCCAGTGCCCGCCTCCCGCCAGCCGGCCGCCGCCCGGCAGCTTGAGGATGAACTCCGCCCGTCCCCGGGGCCTGACGGCTCCGTTGGCGTAAGGGAAGCGCAGGACGGCGTCGGTGTCAGCGATGTAGATGTAGCGCGGGGACGGGCCGGGCGGATAGAAAGCGATGCCGAAGGGCTGGCGCAGCCTCGTGGCGAAGAGGAAGGAGTGCTTGGCCCGGCCGTCGGCGCCGACCCCGCGCAGGATGCGGATGCGCCCGGCGCGGCTCTCCGCCACGAAGAGGTCTCCGTTGGGAGCCTCGCGCACGAGCCGAGGGCCGTCGAGCCCCGAGGCGTAGAGCGAGACCTTGAAGCCCGCGGGAGCCTGCGGCAGCGTCGCCGCGGGCCGGGGCACGATGTCCGAAAAATTTGAGGCGTCCTCGGTGGCGTAGGGCTTGGGCAAGTCCTCGGGACGGATCAGATGCCGCGCGCCCGGCGCCTGCGCGCGAAAGTCATAATAGGGAGACTGGGCGGAGGCGGCCAATGGCAGCAGGAGCGCCAAGAGCATTCTCATGGGGAGAAGATAGGAATTAACCGGCCGCGGCGTCGCGCTCTAACGCAGGTCCTTGATGAGATACTGGCGCGAGCCGTCAGGCGGCACCAGCAGCTGCGGGTCCTGGTCGCGGTTGTCGCCGCGGCGGGCCGCATCCTCGACGTTCGGTGCCAGATAGTCGTAGAGATCCTGCACGGTGATCCCTTTGCTGGTCGAGCGGGCGGCGCCGTTCAAGCCCTTGAGGAAGTAGTAGGTAAAGAGCCCGTGGCCCTGGCCGGCCGCCGCGCCCGTGATCTCGTCGGAACCGGCGGCCGTGAAGATGATCAGCCTTCCGGCCGCGGAACGCCCGGTATCGACGCGGGTCACCAGCGGGCGGGCCCCCTCGGCGAGCACGGAACGGCCTCCCGCGCCCGAAAAGCAGGAATCGAGGACGACGACGACGCGCTTGGCGGGCAGCGCGTTGAGCTTCTTATAGAGGCGCTCCAACGGATAGCCCGTCGCCGGCAGGTATTTGAGGTCTCCGTCCCAGGGCACGAGATACGCGCCGTCGGACCCAGGATCGGGCGCGCCGTGGCCCGCGAAATAGACGAGGACGCGGGACTTCGCGTCCGTCTTGTTCGGCAGCCAGTCTTCGACGTACTTCTTGATCGCCGAAAGCGACGCTCGGTCGTCGGTCAGGACGACGGTGTTGCGCGCCGGGTAGCCCAGAGCCGCCGCGTGCGCCTGCACCGCCTGCGCGTCGCGGTCGGCGAACTCGGCCTTCGGCAGCGAGGAGTAGTTCTCGACGCCGACGACCAAGGCGTAGCTGTCGTCGCGCTCCTTTGCCTTGTAGTCGGGCGTGTCGACGTCGGAGTGAAACCGCGGCGCGGCCGGAGCCTCGGCCTGGGCCTGCGCGGGGGTCGTGTCCGAGTACGGCGCGTAGCCGCCGCCCGCGTAGACATAGACGACCTGCGGCTGGACCGGGTTTTGCCACCACCAATTGCCGCCGTAGTAATAGTCCCAGCGGCCGTAGCCCTGGTCGTACCACCACCAGCGGCCGGCCCAGTAGCGCGTCCAGTAATAGTTGGGCCCCGAGTAGAAGCCGTACCAATGATAACGGCCGTCCCAATAGTGGCAGTAGCGCACGCCGCCGTCATTGTGCCAATAGTAGTTGTTGACGACCGTCTCGCTCTTCTGGAACCGCACCACGTCGGTGACGAACGTCCTGTTGCCAGCGATCGCCGCGTGGGCCGCGGGCGGAGCCTGCACGGGCTTGGAGAGGATCGGCCGGCCGTGCTCGTCTTTCCGGGGCACGCGAGGCGCCCGTTTATCCGTCAAGAGCCGCTTGGGGTTTCTGATCAGGGGCGGCCGGCGCGCGGGCCCGGGCCGCGCGGCCCAAGGCAGGGGAGCGAGCCGCGCCGGGGGCGTCTCGACGCCCGCGGGCGAAGCCAGCGCCCTGCGCCCGGAGGGACCCGGGCGTTCCCGCCAAAACCACGGCTTGCCCGGCCTGCGGGCCTTCGGTTGCCGCGTCTTCGGCGCGACCGGCCTGGGGGGCCGCGGACGGCGCTGCCACCAATGGCGCTTGGCAGCGACGGCCGCGACTCGTTTCGGGGCCGGCCGGCGCCGCGGAGCGCGCCGGACTCCCCAGCCGAACGCGGGCGAGAAGGCCAGCAGCAGAGCCAGGGCGAGCTTCATCCTATTTCATTACGGGCGAGGTCTCGAATAGTTCAATGATGTATCTTATTCTCATGGACGCGCAAATCTGCGCGCGCTGCCGAAAACCGCTGGCGGCGCACGAGCGCGGCCGAGTCCCCGCCGCGGTGCGGCTTGCGGCCGCGATCGCCACGGCTTTTCTTCACGGAGGACTTTGGGCCAACGAGGAACTCTCGCGGCCCTATTGCTCCCGCTGCCTGCGCTCCGTGGCCTGCGTCGCCCTGCTCTGGACGGCCCTCGTCCTGCTGATCGCGGCGCTCGGCGCGTTCTTGTGGCTGCGAGGCCCGGGGCGGGCGAGTCTTCCGTGACGCGCAGGACCAGGCTGGCGCCCTCTCCAACCGGAGCGCTGCATCTGGGCAACGCGCGCACGTTTTTGGTCAACTGGGCGCTGGCCCGGCAGCGCGGCTGGAGGATCCTGCTGCGCATCGAGGACCTGGACGGCCCGCGCGTCAAGCCGCAGGCCCGCAGCGGCGTGGCGCGAACTCTCGAGTGGCTCGGCCTGGACTGGGACGAAGGCCCTCTCGTCCAATCCGACGACCTGGCGCCTTACCGCGGCGCCATGGAACGGCTGGCGCGGGAAGGCAAGGCCTTCCCCTGCGCGCTCACGCGCGCCCAGATCGCCCGGGCGGCGTCGGCTCCCCAAGAAGGCGCCCACGAGCTGCGCTACGCCGCGCAGCTGCGGCCGGCGTCCTGGGAGCGCCGGTTCGAGGACGGCTGCGCGAACTGGCGCTTCTGCGTGCCCCCGGGCGAGGTGCCGTTTCACGACGGCGTCCAAGGCCTCCGGAGCTTCGATCCCTCGCGCATCGTCGGAGACTTCATCCTTTGGACGAAACGGGGCGTGCCCTCCTATCAACTGGCCGTCGTCGTCGACGACCACCGCCAGGGGATCACCGACGTCGTGCGCGGCGAAGACCTCCTCGACTCCGCCTCGCGCCAGCTGCTGCTCTACCGCGCCCTCGGCCTGTCGCCCGAGCCGTCGTATTGGCATTTGCCCCTGATCATAGGCCCCGACGGCAAGCGCCTGGCCAAGCGCCATGGAGGGCGCACGATCGACGCTTACCGGGAGGCCGGCGCCGCGCCCGAGGAGGTCGTGGGCCTGGCCGCCTCCTGGTGCGGGGTGGGAGGCGGCGGCAAGCTCTCGGCCCGGGAATTCCTCGCCGCCTTCGACCTGGCGAGGTTGCCCCGCGAGCCGATCGTCTTTACGCCAGGGTCTTGAGGTCGATGACGAAGCGGTAGCGCACGTCGCCCTTGAGCGTGCGCTCGTAGGCCCTCTCGAGATCGCGGATGCTCGTGACCTCGACGTCGCACAGGACTCCCTTGTCGGCGCAGAAGTCGAGCATCTCCTGGGTCTCGGCGATGCCTCCGATGACGGACCCCGACAGGTTCTTGCGCCCGCCGATGAGCGAGAAGGCCGAAAGCGACAGCGGGCTCGGCGGCGCTCCGACGAGCACCAGCGTCCCCCCCGTCTTGAGAAAGCCCAGCGCCCCGTTGACGTCGTGGTCGGCGGAGACGGTGTCGACGATCAGATCGAGGCGCCCGGCGAGCTTTTTGGCCGTCGCCGCCTCCGTGGTCAGAGCGAAATCGGCCGCGCCCAGCCGCTTGGCGTCGGCCTGCTTGGATTTCGAGCGGCTGAGGACGGTCACCTCCGCCCCCATCGCGGCGGCGTTCTTGACCGCCATGTGGCCGAGCCCCCCCAACCCCATGACGCCCACGCGAGCTCCCGGGCCGATCTTCCAGCGCTTCAAGGGAGAATAGGTCGTGATCCCGGCGCACAGAAGCGGCGCCGCGCGCTCCAGCGGCAGCTTGGGCGAGACCTTGAGAGCGAAGGCCTCGTCGACGACGATGTGCGAACAATAGCCTCCGTAGGTCGGCGTCTTGCCGTCCTGCTCCGTGCCGTTGTAGGTCAAGGACGCGTGCAGCAGGCAGTGCTGCTCGAGATTCTGCTTGCAGTTGGGGCAGCGGCGGCAGGAGTCGACCATGCAGCCGACGCCGGCGATGTCTCCCGCCTTGAACTTAGACACCTTGGAGCCGACCTTGGAGACGCGGCCCACGATCTCGTGGCCGGGCACCATGGGGTAGGTCGAGTTCTTCCACTCGTTGCGGGCTTGGTGGATGTCGGAGTGGCAAATGCCGCAGTACGCGATCTCGATCTGGACGTCGCGCTCGCCGGGCTCGCGGCGCGGGAAAGAAAACGGCTCGAAACGGGACGTGGCGCTCTTGACGGCATAGCCTCGGGCTTGGGACATGGCGGGCCTCCTGGGACCGTCAGACTACCACTTTTCGCCAGAAGCTCGGAAGCAGCCGGCAGCCCAGCAGCGAGCCGACGGCCACGCCGTAGATCGCCGGCCAATGGTGATCCTTCTTGACCAGCCACCAATAGTGGACGACGGCGAGGACGGCGCAGGCGTAGACGAGACGATGGAGCCGCTGCCAATTCTTGCGCAGCCGCCGAATCATGCCGTCGGTAGACGTCGCCGCCAGCGCGGCCATGAGCAGGAAGGCCGAAAAGCCGACCAGGATGTAGCGGCGCTTGACCAAGTCCTCGGCCAGCTGCCCCAGGTCGAACTCCAGGTCGAAGACGAGGTACGTCGTGAAATGCAGGCAGGCGTAGAAGAAGGCGAAGAGGCCGACCATGCGGCGGCGCTTCATGAACCACGACGAGCCGGTCAGGCGCGCCAGCGGCCGAAGCGCCAGGGCGGCGCACAGGAGGTTGATGGCCCAATCTCCGGTGCGGTGCTCGACGAACGCGACGGGATTCGGACTCAAGCCCGCGTGGCAGGCCAGCCACGCCAGGCGCAAAAACGGCGCCAGACAAGCGGCGAAGACAACGGCCGCGCTCAACGGTAGACCCTCAGGTCCATTCCTTTATAAAGGCCGGCCACCTCGCTTTCGTAGCCGTTGAACAAGAGCGTCTTGCGCTTCCAGAGCTCGCCGAGCCGCCGCTCCCGGGCCTGCGACCAGCGGGGATGGTCGACGTTCGGGTTCACGTTGGAGTAGAAGCCGTACTCGTCGGGCGCGGTCTCGTTCCAGGTCGTCGGCGGCTGATGGGAGACCAGGCGGATGCGCACGATCGACTTGATGCTCTTGAAGCCGTATTTCCACGGCACCACGAGGCGCAGCGGCGCGCCGTTCTGGTTCGGCAGCGTCTTGCCGTACAGGCCGACGGCGAGCAGGGTCAGCGGGTGCATGGCCTCGTCCATGCGCAGACCCTCGACGTACGGCCAGTCGAGGATGCGCACGCTCTGGCCCGGCATCTGTTTCGGATCGTAGAGGGTCTTGAATGCCACGTATTTGGCGCGCGAGGTCGGCTTGAAGCGCTTGAGAAGGTCGCCCAGCGGGAACCCCACCCACGGGATCACCATGGACCACGCCTCCACGCAGCGGAATCGATACACGCGCTCCTCGAGAGCATGCCCCTTGAGGATGTCCTCGAGCGGGAACGTGCCGGTGACCTCGGCCTCGCCGCCGACGCTCACGCTCCACGGCCGCGTGCGCAGGCTCTGTGCGCGCGCCGCCGGGTCTGACTTGTCGGTGCCGAACTCGTAGAAATTGTTGTAGGTGGTGATGTCCTGATAGGAGTTGGGCGGTTCGGAGACGCTCAGGGCGGCGTTGCGAACGTACGCGAGCGGCGCCGGCGCCTCGGCAGCGGCGTGTCGTGCGCCGAACCCGAGGGCCGCGCCGAGCGCGATGCCGGTGCCGCCGGCGAGCAATTCACGCCGCGACAGGTAGGTCTCGTAGGGGGTGATCTCCGAGGCAGGAATCGGCGTCGGGGAGGCGCGCTTGCGAAATCGCATCGGTGTTCCTGAAGTTGAGTGGGGGACAACGAAATAGACCGGGCGCGGGCGGCTTTTGTTTCACGCCGCCGCGCTTTGCGGGCGGGCCTAGCACCAGTCGTCGCAGGGAATGCCGCCGGCGACCGCCCTGCGGCGCGACCGGCGGCTGCCGTTCACGAACAAGGGCCGCTCCGTCAGCCGCAGGTGCGGCAGGTCGGAACTGCTGTTGCCGTAGGCCGCGACCGGCAGCCCGGGATAGCGCAGGCGCACGGCTTCGAGACAGCGCACCTTCTCCTCGCCGCGGCGATTGGCCGTGGTGAGGTGGCCTTCGAGCCGGTCGCCGTCCCAGGCTACGCCGGTGCACAGCACCCAATCGAATCCCAGCGATTCACCGATTTGCGGCACGTACAGGTCCGGGCTCGCCGACAGCAGCACCAGCCGGTCGCCGCACGCGCGGTGGCGGGCGAGTGTCTCGAGCCCCGCCGTCCGCAAGCCGCCGCGGTCGCGCAGCCGCTTCACGAAGCGCTGCGTCCATGCGTCCAGCTCGCGGCGCCGTTCGCCGCCGAGCAGCGCGCGAATCAGCGCGGATTTGAGTCGGCCGCGGTCGCGCGTGATCGCGTAGGCGAGCAGCGCCGGCGGCAGGCGCAAGGTGCGCCACCACAGCCGCGGCCGACTGGCGAGGTACCCGGCGAGGTACGGCACCAGGGTGTCGTGCCAGGTCAACGTGCCGTCGAGATCGAACAGCGCCACCGCCGGCGACTCCGTGGCGGCGGCCGGAGCGAGGCCTTCCATGCGGCGACTATAGCCCACCGGGGCCTTGGGCTAGAATGCTGCGCTCAAACGAGGAGAGCTTCGATGAGACGATTCAGCGGACGGGACGGACTGATCGCGCTCGCGCTCGCGTGCTCGGCTGGCGCGGCGGGCACGGTCGCTGCGGCGGAGCCGGCCGCCGCCGGGCACTCCCCCGTGCCCGGATTCAGTTTCGTGAAGGCGCTCGACGGCATCGAGGAGTATCGCCTGGACGCCAACGGGCTCACCGTGCTGGTGGTCCCGGACCACTCGGCGCCGGTCGCGACCTTCCAGGTCACCTATTCCGTGGGTTCCCGCAACGAGGTCACCGGCACCACGGGCGCGACCCACCTGCTCGAACACCTGATGTTCAAGGGCAGCGAGAACTACAACGACCCCAAGGGCAACGGCGTCAAGCAATACCTCGAGCGCGTCGGCGGGCAGTACAACGCGACCACCTCGGTGGATCGCACCAATTACTTCGCCACGGTCGGTCGCGGCGATCTCGAGGGCTACGTCGCCATCGAGGCCGACCGCATGCGGCACCTGTGGCTGCACGAGTCGGATCGCCGCGCCGAAATGACGGTGGTTCGCAACGAGTTCGAACGCGGCCGCAACGACCCCGACAACGTGCTGATGCAGGAGGTCACGGCGGCGGCCTACGAGGCGCTGCCGTATCACCATCCCACCATCGGTTGGCGCAGCGACATCGAGAACGTGCCCATCGAGCGTCTGCGGGAGTTCTACGACACCTTCTACTGGCCGAACAACGCCACCGTCACGGTGGTCGGCGACGTCGATGCGGCGGGCGTCCTCGCGATGGTGAAGAAGTACTACGCCGGCTACCCGCGCTCGCCCCGGGCGATTCCCCCGATGTACACCGAGGAGCCTGCGCAGAGCGGACCGCGCCGCGTGGTGGTCAAGCGTCCTGGGGAACTCGGTACGGTGATCATCGCGCACAAGGTGCCCAACGGGCTGGACCGCGACCAGCCCGCGCTCGACATGCTCGACGCCATCCTGAGCTCCGGCAAGAACGCGCGGCTGTACCGCGCGTTGGTCGATCAGGGGCTCGCGTTGAGCGCCAGCGCCGGCACCGATCTGCATCGCGACCTGTCTCTGCACACGGTGTACGCGACGCTCGCCCCCGGCGCCTCGCACGAACAGGTTGAGGCGGCGCTGCTCGCGGAGATCGCGAAGATACAGAAGGACGGGGTCACCGCGGAGGAGGTCGAGCGCGTCAAGCGGCAGTACGTCGCCGAGGATGCCTACAAGCGCGACGGCACGGCGGCGGTCGCCATGGAACTCAACGAGTGGATCGCAATCGGCGACTGGACTCAGTACGTGACCTTCCCCAAGCGGGTGCAGGAAGTGACGGCCGCCGACGTGCAGCGAGTGGCCAGGCAGTACCTGGTCGAGGATCAGAGCACCACGGGCTGGTTCGTGCCGGTGCCGGCCGGCGGGGAGAAGGGATCATGATCGCACGCTTCGCGTTGCTCGGATTGGCGCTGTTCAGCGCCACCGCCTCGGCGGACATGGCCTCGCAGGGCGAGCGCGGCACCGTGGCCGGCATCGATCTGATAACGTACCGGACGCACGTGAAGGACGTGGTGATCGTGACCGGCGCCTTGCCCGCCGGCGATGCGATGGCCGGCGGCGGCAACATCGCCATCCCCACCCTGACCGGCATGATGCTCGACCGCGGCACCAAGTCGCTCGACAAGTTCGCGGTGGCGAAGCAGCTCGACGACGTGGGCGCGCAGATCGCGTTCGGCGTCGGACCACAGAGCGTGCAGGTGCAGGCGCGTTGCCTCGCCAAGGATCTGCCGTTGGTGATCGGGCTGATCGCCGCGGAGCTTCGCGAGCCGGCGTTTTCCTCCGCGGAATTCGCCAAGGCCCGGCAACAGTTCATCGGTTCGCTGGAGGCGGCGTTGCAGAGCACGGAGAGCCGCGCACAGGAGGCGTTCGGCCTCGCAGCCTATCCGCAGGGCCACCCGAATCGGCCGCACGGCACCGAGGAGTACATCGCGGCGGCGAAGAATGCGAAGCTCGAGGACGTCAAGAGCTTCCACGCCCGTTTCTACGGTCCTGCGCACATGACGCTGGTGTTGGCCGGTGACGTGCCCCCGGATGCGCGCACCGTGGTGGCGAAGGCGTTCGACGGCTGGAGCGGCGGTCAGGACTACCTGCAGCCGGCGTCACCCGCCAGGCCCTCCGGACCGCGGCTCGTGTCGGTGCCGTTGAAGGACAAGCCGAGCGTCACCGTGATCATGGGCGAACCGACCGGCATCAAGTACCGCGATCCGGACGGACTCGCGTTGCACGTGGGGACCGCCATCCTCGGCCACGGATTCACGAGCCGGCTCATGGGGGTGGTGCGCGACAAGGAAGGCCTGACCTACAACATCAGCGCCTCGATCGCGCAGGACACGGTCACCGACGGCACGTTCAGCGTCAGCGCGAGCTTCGCGCCGTCGCTGCTCGAGCGCGGGATCTCCTCCACGCAGCGCGAGATCGAAGGCTGGTGGCGGGACGGCGTGACCGAGCGGGAACTGTCCGACCGCAAGCGCGGCATTGTCGGCGGCTATTTCGTCGGTCTGTCGACGACGGCGGGGGTCGCCGGCACCATCCTCGTGAATGCGCAGCGCGGATTCGGGCTGTCGTGGCTGGACGGGTATCCCGCGGCCGTCGAAGCGTTGTCGCGGGATGCCGTCAATCAGGCGATCCACAGCCACGTCGACCCGGCGTCGCTGGTGGTGGTCGAGGCGGGCAGCGTGCCGGGAGCACGCTGACGCCGCGGCGTTCGCGATAGCCGCGCCCGGCGCGCCCCGCGGCGCGCCGGGCGAGCTCTCAGGCGGCCTTGCCCGATGCGGCCAGCTGGCGCAGCACGTACTGCAGGATGCCGCCGTGGCGGTAGTACTCGAATTCCTTGGGCGTATCGATGCGCACGCGCACCGTGAACTCGATCCGCTGCCCGTCGTCCTTGACCGCCACGACCGTGGCGCTCTTGGCCGAGCCGCGGTCGAGTCCGGTGATCGCGAACGTCTCGTGCCCGGTGAGACCCAGGCTCTGGGCGTTCTCGCCGGGGCGGAACTGCAGCGGCAGCAAGCCCATGCCGATCAGGTTGGAACGGTGGATGCGCTCGAAGCTCTCTGCGATCACCGCCTTGACGCCTAGCAGCATGGTGCCTTTCGCGGCCCAGTCACGCGAACTGCCGGTGCCGTATTCCTTGCCGGCGAGGATCACGAGCGGCGTGCCCGCCTCGCGATAGCGAACCGCCGCGTCGAAGATCGGCATCACTTCGCCGCTCGGTACGTGCAGCGTCACGCCGCCTTCCGATCCGGGCACGAGGAGATTGCGCAAGCGAATGTTCGCGAATGTGCCGCGCATCATCACCTCGTGATTCCCGCGCCGCGCACCGTAGGAGTTGAAGTCCGCCGGCTGCACCCCCTGCGCGAGCAGGTATTTCGCGGCCGGGCTGTTCTTGGCGATGTTCCCGGCCGGAGAAATGTGGTCGGTCGTCACCGAGTCGCCGAGGACGGCGAGGGCGCGCGCGCCGTGGACGTCGCCCACCGCGGCAGGCGACATGGTCATGCCCTCGAAATACGGCGGGTTCTTCACGTACGTCGAGCGCGCGTCCCAGGCGTAGATCTTGCCCGCCGGAGTCGCGATACCCGACCAGTTGGCGTCGCCGGCGAACACGTCGGCGTAGCCCTTCTTGAACATGGCCGAATCCACGCAGGCACCGACCGTCGCCGCCACGTCCTGCGCGCTCGGCCAGACGTCCTTGAGGTAGACCGGCCTGCCGTCGCGGTCCTTGCCCAGGGGTTCGGTGGCGAGGTCCACGTCGAGGCTGCCGGCGAGCGCGTACGCCACCACCAGGGGCGGCGAGGCGAGGAAGTTCATCTTCACCTCCGGATGCACGCGCCCCTCGAAGTTGCGGTTGCCGGACAGCACCGAGCACGCGACCACGTCGCCGCGCTTCACGGCATCCGAGATCTCGGGCTTCAACGGACCGGAATTTCCGATGCAGGTGGTGCAGCCGTAACCCACGGTGTAGAAGCCGAGCGCCTCCAGGTGGCGCAGCAGGTCGGCCTTGGCCAGGTACTCGGTGACCACGCGCGAGCCCGGGGCGAGCGAAGTCTTCACCCACGGCTTGACGTTGAGCCCGCGGGCGTGCGCGTTGCGCGCCAGCAGACCGGCCGCCACCAGCACCGCGGGGTTGGAGGTGTTGGTACAGCTGGTGATCGCGGCGATGAGGACGGCGCCGTCGGTGATTTCCGCCGTGCCGCCGGCGAGGGCGGCGCTGGCGCGGCCGCTGGCGGCCGGGTTCTTCTGCGTCCGCTCTTCGACCATCTTGTCGAGCGCCTTGCGGTAGGCCGCCTTGGCGGTACGCAGCGGCACGCGGTCCTGCGGACGCTTCGGGCCGGCGAGCGACGGCTCGACCGTGCCGAGGTCGAGTTCCAGCACGTCGGTGTACGCCGCCGTCTGCGCGCCGTCCACACGCCACAGTCCCTGCGCCTTCGCGTACGCCTCGACCAGTTCGATCTGCTCGCGCGGCCTGCCGGTCAGCTCCAGGTAGCGCAACGTCTCCTCATCGATCGGGAAGATCGCGCAAGTGGAGCCGAATTCCGGCGACATGTTGGCGATGGTGGCGCGGTCGGCGAGCGGCAGCCCCTTGAGTCCGTCGCCGAAGAACTCCACGAACTTGTCGACCACTCCCTTCTTGCGCAGCAACTCGGTGACCGTCAGGACGAGGTCCGTCGCGGTGGTGCCGGCGGGCAGAGCACCCGTCAGCTTGAACCCGATGACCTGCGGGATGAGCATCGTGACCGGCTGGCCCAGCATCGCGGCCTCGGCCTCGATGCCGCCGACGCCCCAGCCGAGCACTCCCAGGCCATTGACCATGGTGGTGTGCGAGTCCGTGCCGACCAGGGTGTCCGGATAGGCGAGGGTGCGGCCGCCCGCGTCGTGCGCGAACACGACGCGCGCGAGACGTTCGATGTTGACCTGGTGCACGATGCCGGTGTTCGGCGGCACGACCTTGAAGTTGCCGAAGGCGGTCTGGCCCCAGCGCAGGAAAGCGTAGCGTTCGGCGTTGCGCTTGAACTCGATCTCGTTGTTGTGCCTGAGCGAGTCGGGGGCGCCGTACTCGTCGACCTGCACCGAGTGGTCGATGACCAATTCGGCCGGCGCGAGCGGGTTGACTCGATCCGGGTCTCCGCCCAGGCGGGCGATGGCCTCGCGCATCGCCGCCAGGTCGACCACGCAGGGCACACCGGTGAAATCCTGCATGATCACCCGCGCGGGGGTGAACGCGATTTCGTGTTCCGGCGCCGCCGTCGGCTTCCAGTCGAGCAGCGCCTCGATGTCGCCGCGAGTGACGTTCACTCCGTCCTCGAAGCGCAACAGGTTCTCGAGCAGGATCTTCAGCGAGAACGGCAGTCGTGCCACCTTGCTGGCATCCAGTGCCGCGAGGCTCGCGATTTCGTAGCGCTTGGCGCCGACGTTCAGGGTGGTTCTCGCCTTGAAGCTGTCCGTCATGTCTCCTCCACGTCGTTGTTTCAAACGGCCGCGGCGCTGGTCGCGCGCCCGGCCGCGGCCGGCGACCCCGGGGTCGCCGCTGATGCATCCAGCGGACGTGATATCACGCCGCCGCCCAGACATTCGTCGTCCCGATAAAAAACCGCATACTGGCCGGGCGTCACCGCCCGTGCCGGACGCTCGAGTCGCACCTGCCAGCGGTCGCCGCCCAGGTGCGCAAGCTCGCAGGCGAGGTCGGCCTGTCGATAGCGCGTCTTGACGGCACAGCGCGTCCCGGAGGCGGGCGTCGCGCCGATGAAGCAAGCCGCCTCCACCTCGAACGCGGAGGTCAGCAGCAGCGGGTGGTCGGGATCCTGCACGACGATCAGCGCGCGTCGCGCGACGTCCTTCGCGGCGACGTACCAGGGCGCCGCGGCTGCGCCCGCCTTGCCGCCCAATCCCAGCCCGGACCTCTGTCCGAGCGTGTACAGGGCCAGGCCCCGGTGTTCACCCAGCAAGCGCCCGTCGGGCGTCTCGATCGGCCCCGGCTCGGTGACCAGGTGCTGCGACAGGAACTCGCCGAACGGGCGTTCACCGATGAAGCAGATGCCGGTGCTGTCGGGCTTGTCGTGGACGCGGAGGCCCGCGTCCCGGGCGCGGCGCCGCACTTCGGTCTTCACGAGCTCGCCCAGGGGAAACAGGGTGCGCGCCAGAGCCTCGGCAGGCACCGCGTGCAGGAAATAGCTCTGGTCCTTGCCCGCATCGGCGGCCTTGAGCAGGCGCACGCGGCCATGATCGTGACGCAGGCGCGCGTAGTGTCCGGTCGCGACCCAGTCGGCGCCCAGGCGGCGCAGATAGGGCAGACAAGCGCCGAACTTGATCTCGCGATTGCACAGCACGTCGGGGTTGGGAGTGCGGCCGGCGGCGTACTCGCGCAGGAAATCGCTGAACACCCGCGCGCGGTACTCGGCGGCGAAGTTGACCCGGTGCAGTGGGATGCCGAGGGTTTCGCACACGCGCCGCGCGTCCTGAAAATCCTCGGCGGCGGTGCAGTAGGCGTCCTCGTCGTCCCAGTTGGACATGAAGAATCCCTGCACCCGGTATCCCTTGTCGCGAAGCAGCAAGGCGGCGACGGCGGAATCGACGCCGCCGGACAGGCCGACCATGACGGTGCCCGCGGTGCGCGGATCGGGAAAATCGACGGTCATCCCGCGCATTATAGCGGCGCGGGGGCGGTGCCTACATGAGCATCTGCCGCATCTGCGATTCTTGCATGCTCGTCTGCCACACCTCGTCGAAGAAGTTGAGGTAGCGGCGCACGACGGCTTGATCGTTCATGTCGGAGATGCCGTCCCAGCGGTCGGTCTGCAGCCGGTAAACCAGGGCCTTGTCGTCGGCGATGATGAACGCGCCGGCGCTCGCCGGATACTCGGGGCTCATCACGCGCATGTCGATGCAGCTGGTGAGCTTGCGGGCCAGCAGCAGAAAGCGGTTGTTGTCGAACATCGCCCGCGTCGGATCCGCGAGCAGCACGCGCACCTTGGCGTAGGAGCGCGCGAGGACCAGGCGCTTGATCGCCTCCAGGAAAGGTTCCTCGCCGTAGATCAGCGGCTCGAGATCCGCGGTGAAGATCGACAGCAGACGCTGCGCCGACTGCGCCACCTTCAGGCTCGCTGCGCGCACCTCGGGCATGGTGGTCAGAATCGTCCGGGTGCTGGGCCCGCCGGCCGTCGGCGTCGGCGTTCCCGCCAGCTTCGTTGGATCGTCCGAATGTCCCGCCATGAATCTGCGCTCCGCCGGGGCAGGGCCAGAACATCGGCCCACGAGCCCTCGAGAGCACATGCTACCGCCGCGACGCAGTTCCTCTTGTCAACTGCGTCACGTTTCCCGACCCTGCGCGACCTCGGGAAGGCGTGCCAGCGCCTCGGCGAGCCCGCGGTAGGACGCCGGCGTCAGCGCGAGCAGACGCGCCTCGTCGGCGGACGGCAGCCCGAGCGAGCGCACCAGCGAGTGAACCGCGTCGCGGTCGATCGCCCGTCCGCGGCTGAATTCCTTCAGCCGGTCGTAGGCACCCGGGATGCCGTGGGCGCGCATCACGGTCTGGATGGCCTCCGCCAGCACCTCCCAGGCGCCGTCGAGGTCCGCGGCCAGACGCCGTTCGTCCACGTCCACCTTGCCGAGCCCCGTTTCCAGCGACCGGTAGGCGAGCGCGGCGTGACCGAGGGCGACGCCGACGTTGCGCAGCACCGTCGAGTCCGTGAGGTCGCGCTGCAGACGGGAGATGGGCAGCTTCTCGGCGAAGTGGGCCAGCAGCGCGTTCGCGACGCCGAGATTGCCCTCGGCGTTCTCGAAATCGATGGGATTGACCTTGTGCGGCATGGTCGAGGAGCCCACCTCGCCGGCGACCGCGCGCTGGCGAAAGTAACCGAGGGAGATGTAGCTCCACATGTCGCGTGCGAAGTCGATGAGCACGGTGTTGGCGCGCATGACCGCGTGGCAGTACTCGGCGATCCAGTCGTGCGGCTCGATCTGGGTGGTCAGCGGGTTGCCGGCGATTCCCAGCGATTCGACGAACGCGGCGCTGAAGGCCGGCCAATCGACCTGCGGCAGCGCCGCCACGTGGGCGTTGAAGTTGCCGACGGCGCCGTTCATCTTGCCGAGGATGACGACCCGTTCCAGCGAGAGGATCCGTCCCTGAAGGCGTGCCGCGACGTTGGCGAGTTCCTTGCCGACCGTGGTCGGGGACGCCGTCTGGCCGTGGGTGCGCGCGAGCATCGTCACCCCGGCATAACGGCTGGCGCCGTCGCCGAGCCAGCGCGCCAGGCCGCGCAGCGCCGGGACGAGCACCTGCGCGCGCGCCGCCCGCAGCATCGAGGCGTAGGCGAGGTTGTTGACGTCCTCGGAGGTGCAGCCGAAGTGTACCCACTCGAGCTGCGCCGGGGACGCGCCGCGCGCCTCGAGCTCGTCGCGGATCCAGTACTCCACGGCCTTGACGTCGTGATTCGTGCGCGCCTCGATCGCCTTGATGGCGGCGACGTCGGTTGCGCCGGGATCGGCCGCGAGCTCATCGATCCAGGCGCGCGCCGTCGCCGGCAGCGTGGCGAGCGCCGCCGCCGCGGGTCCGCCCGCGAGCGCCCGCAGCCAGGCGCACTCGACGCGCACGCGTTCGCGCATCAGCCCCGCCTCGCTGAAGATGCGGCGCAGTTGCGTCAGTTTGGCGGCGTAGCGGCCGTCGAGGGGCGACAGCGCGTCGGTGGCTTGAATGGACATGATCTCTCGAGGGGAACCTGGCGTGCCCGCGGGCGCTCGATAGTACCGCAAAGCGCGCCGATCTGGCGCTGTCAGACACACGCCCATTGCCTATAATCACGCCCGGAGCCATCGATTGACCAACCAGCCATTCGCGCCGCGCCGCCCGCTGACGCGCGCCCACATCGCCGCCGTGCTCGAACGCCGCGCCTCGCCGCCCGGCGAGGACATGCTGTGGCTGAGCGACGCGCCGGCCGAGGTCGTGGAACGGGTGCGGGCCGCGTTGCCGGAGCGTAGCGTGCCGGCGGCGGTGCTCGTGCCCCTGGTCGAGCGCGAGCACGGGTTCACCGTGCTGCTGACCCAGCGCGCAGCCACGCTCAAGGCGCACGCCGGACAGGTGAGTTTTCCCGGCGGACGCATCGAACCCGGAGACGCCGACGCGTGGGCTGCCGCGCTGCGCGAGGCGCGCGAGGAAATCGGTCTTGCCGCGAGCGACGTGGAATTCGCGGGCTATCTGCCCGACCATCTGCTCGGCACGGGCTTCCGCGTCACGCCCGTGGTCGGCTTCGTCGCTCCCGACCGTGAGCTGCGCATCGCCGCCGCCGAAGTGCACGACGTATTCGAGGTGCCGCTGGACTACGTTCTCGACCCGGCCAATCACCAGGCGCGCGAGCGCCGCATCGGCGAGTTGACGCTCGTATTTCGCGACATTCCGTTCGGTGACCGGCTCATCTGGGGAGCCACCGCGAGCATGCTGATGACGCTGCGGCGGCGCCTGCTCGAACGGGCGCCGCCGCCGTGAGCCGGCCCGCGGCGCCGGGCGGCGCGTCCGCGATCGAGGATCTGCTCGAGCTCATGGCCACCCTGCGAAGTCCGCAGGGTTGTCCGTGGGACCGCGCGCAGTCGTTCGCGAGCATTGCGCCCTATACGGTCGAGGAAGCCTACGAGGTGGCGGACGCAATCGAGCGCGGCGACCTCGACGACCTGCGCGATGAGCTCGGCGACCTGCTCTTCCAGGTGGTGTTCCACGCGCGGCTGGCCGAGGAGGCGGGCCGCTTCGACTTCGACTCGGTCGCGCGCGCCATCGTCGACAAGCTGCGCCGTCGTCACCCGCACGTGTTCGCTCCCGTTGGCGAGGCCGCACGGGCGGCGGCGGCGCCATCGTGGGAGGAGCTCAAGGCACGGGAGCGCGCCGGCAAGCGGCCGGCCGACGGCGCCCTCGACGGGGTGGCGCGAGGGTTGCCGTCGCTCGCGCGCGCCAACAAGCTCAGCGTGCGCGCCGCGCGCGTCGGCTTCGATTTCGAGCACGCCGAGCAGACGGCCGACAAGGTCGCCGAGGAACTCGCCGAGGTGCGCGAGGCGGCCCGCGACCTCGAGGCCGCGGGCGCCGGCGCCGACGCCGGCGTGCGTGCCGCGCTGTTCGAGGAGGTCGGCGACCTGTTGTTCGCGGCCGCGAATCTCGCCCGCAAGCTGAAAGTCGATCCGGAAGCTGCGCTCGCCGCCGCCAACGGCAAGTTCGAGCGCCGCTTCCGCGCGATGGAGGACCTCGCGCGTGCGCGCGGCGCCGAGTTCGAGCGCCTGAACCTCGCCGATCAGGAAGCTCTCTGGCAGGAGGTCAAACGCCGTGAGTGAGGCCGCGACGGCTCTGCCGATCGCGGCTCACCGGCAGGCCATCCTCGAGGCGCTCGAGCGTCACCCGGTGGTCGTCGTCGCCGCGGACACCGGCTCCGGCAAGAGCACTCAGATTCCGCAGTACTGCCTCGCCGCGGGCAGGGGCACGGCGGCACGGATCGCGCACACCCAGCCGAGACGCATCGCCGCGCGTGCGCTGGCGGCGCGCATCGCCGAGGAGCGCGGCGAAGTCCTCGGCCGGACGGTGGGCTTTCGGGTGCGGTTCGACGACCGAGTGTCCGACGCCACGCGCCTCGTGCTCATGACCGACGGATTGCTGCTCGCCGAGCTCAATTCCGATCCGCTGCTGCTGAGATACGACACCGTGATCGTCGACGAGGCGCACGAGCGCTCCCTCAACGTCGACCTGCTGCTCGGCGTGCTGCGGCGGATCCTGCCGCGGCGCCCGGACCTCAAGGTTATCGTCACGTCCGCAACGCTCGACGTGCAGCGCATCGCGACCTTCTTCGGCGGCGCGCCGGTCGTCACCGCCGGCGGGCGCACCTACCCGGTGGAAGTGCGCTACGCCGAGCGTCCCCAGGACGCCGACGATCCGGACCTGCCGGCGGCCGTTCTGCGCGCCTTTCGTGACGCCTGCGACAACCCCGGCGAGGCCGGCGCCGGCGACGTGCTGGTGTTCCTGCCCGGAGAACGCGAGATCCGCGACGTGGGCGAGGTGCTGGAGCGCGAGCTCGGCGAGGGGATCGAGGTGCTGCCGCTCTACTCGCGCCTCGCCTGGGAGCGCCAGAGCCGGGTGTTCCAGCGCGGCAAGCGCCGCCGCATCGTGCTCGCCACCAACGTCGCGGAGACCTCGATCACCGTGCCCGGCGTGCGCATCGTCATCGATTCGGGGCTGGCGCGCATCAGCCGCTACAGCCCGCGCAGCCGGCTGCAGCGCCTGCCGGTGGAACCAATATCGCGCGCCAGTGCCGAGCAGCGCAAGGGCCGGTGCGGACGGATCGGGCCGGGCCTTTGCCTGCGCCTGTACGCCGAGGATGACTTCGAGGCGCGTCCGGCCTTCACGGAACCCGAGGTGCTGCGCACGAATCTCGCCGCGCTCCTGCTGCGGCTGGCCGCGGACGGGCTCGGCACCGCGGAGGAGTTCCCGTTCATCGACGCGCCGGACGCGCGCGCGCTCGCCGACGGCTACCGGCTGCTGCAGGAGCTGACCGCGTTCGACGAGGCGCGGCGGATCACGCGCCGCGGGCGTGCCATGGCGCGCCTGCCTCTCGACCCGCGCCTGTCGCGGGCGCTGCTCGAGAGTCGCCGCTTCCGCGCCGAAGCCGAACTACTGGCGATAGTCTCCGCCTTGAGCGTGCCCGACGTGCGTCTCGCCGAGGCCGATCGGCCGGGCGAGGAATCGGCCTTGCCCGAGGACGGCCGCTCGGAATTCACCGCGCTGTACGCGCTCTGGCGGTCCTACCGACGCGCGCGCGAGGGATCGCGCCGCGACCTGCGCGCCTGGTGCCGCGAACGCGGCCTGTCGCTGCTGCGCTTGTCGGAGTGGGAGGACGTGCACGGTCAGGTGGCGGAGCGGGCGGCGGAGGTCGGCATCCGCCCGGGCCCGCGTCCGGCCAGCTACACGGCGGTGCACCGCTCGCTGCTGGCGGGTTTCGCCACGCTCGTCGGAGTGCGCAGCGAGGAGGGCGCCTACCTGGGCACCCGAGGCACGCGGTTCTTCATCTTTCCGGGATCGCCGCTGCACAAGCGCAAGCCGCGCTGGATCATGGCTTCCCACATCGTCGAGACGTCGCGGGTGTTCGCCCGGCGAGTGGCGCAGATCGAGCCTGCCTGGATCGAGGACGCGGCGGCGCACCTGATCAAGCGCGAGTATCTGGAGCCGGACTGGGACGAGGCCAGCGAGGCGGTCACGGCGCGCGAACGGGTGGTGTTCCTGGGACTGGTGCTGAGCGCCGGTCGGCGCATCAACTACGGCCCGATCGCGCCCGAGGAGGCGCGCCACATATTCGCGCGCGAGGCGCTGGTCCACGGCCGGCTGCGCCGGCGCCCCGCGTGGCTCGAAGCGAACGACGCCGCGCTGCGCGACGCATACGCACTCGAGGCGCGGCTGCGCAGCCGCGATCTGGTGCACCCGCTCGAGCACTTCGTCGAGTTCTACGATCGCGCGCTGCCGCGCCAGGTGTCGAGCGCGGCCACGCTCGATCACTTCACCCGCAACGCGACGGCGGCGGACCTGGCCGTGCTCGCGCTCGCTTCCGCGGACGTCTTGCGCAGGCCGCCCGACGCGGCGTTGCTGGCGGCCTTTCCGGAGCGCGTGCGGCTCGCCGGGGTGGAGGTCGCCGTGGTGTATCGCTTCGAACCCGGCGAAGCGGACGACGGCGTGTGCCTCGAAGTGCCCCTGCTCGCGCTGCCGGCCGTGGATGTCACGGCGGTCGCCGGCGCCGTGCCGGGCCTGATCGAACCCCGGCTGCAGACGCTGTTGCGTTCGCTGCCGAAGGAGGCGCGCCGGCAGCTCATTCCGATACCGCAGACCGCTGCGGCCTATCTGCAGAGCCTGGAGGCGCCGTCCAGCGATCCGCAGCGGCTGGCGGACTGGTTGGCCGAGGCTCGCGGCATCCCGAGGACGTCGCTGCGCTTCGACCTCGCCGCGATGCCGCCACACCTCGTGCCGCGCGTCGCGGTGCTCGACGCCGGCCGCGTCGTGGCGGCGGGGCACGACCTGAAGGCGCTGCGGCGCGAATGCGCGCGCGCGCTGCGCGAGGCGCTGGAGCGCGTCGCCCGGGAGCGCTTTCCCGCGCCGTGGCGCGGGTTCGATGCGGCGGAGTTGCCCGAGCAGATCGACCTGCCGGTGGACGGCGGCTCGTGTCCGGCCTACACGGCGCTCGAGCGGCGCGACTCGGGCTTCGTGGTGGTTCTGGAGCCCTCGCGCGCCGAGGCCACCCGGCGCTGGACGACCGGCGCCGTGGCGCTGGCGCAGGCCGAGCTTGCGTCGCTGATCCGGCCATTCGCCAAGCATGTGGCCGGCGACGCGCAGTTCATGCTGGCGGCGAGTGCGCACATGACGGGCGATGAGGCGCGCCGCACGGCGGTGCACATCGCCGTGCGGCGCGCCTGTTTCGGCGAGGAACCGGCGCCACGCACGCGCGAGCAGTTCCGCGAGCGTCTGGAACGGGGGCGCGCGCTGGTATATGCCGCCTACGACGAGTGGCGTGCCGATGCGCTCGAGTGGCTGGCGCTCGCGCGCACGGTACGGCGTGCGACCGAGGACGCGCGCTTCGCGGCGACGGCCGTGGCGGACGAGACCCGGGCGCACGTCGATCGGCTGCTCGCGCCGGGGTCGCTGATCGCCGCCTCCGATGACTGGGTGCGGCAGTGGACGCGCTACCTCAAGGCGGAGGAGCGACGTTGGCAGCGCATGCTGGCGCGTGGGCCGGAGTCGCCCGCCGTCGGCGCCAGCATCGACACCTGGAACCGGCGCTACGCCGACCTCGCCGCCGCAGTGGCGGCCGAGGGTCGTTGGCTGCCGGAGCTGCAGGACCTCGGCCACTGGATCGAGGAGCTGCGCGTGTCGCTGTACGCGCAGGAACTGCGCACTCGTGGCCCGGTGTCCACCCAGCGACTCGAGGAGCGCGCGGCGGCCATCGAGCGCTGGCTCGCGCGCTGACCGCCGCCGCGCCGCGTCGCGCGCCGCCCGCCGCGCTCAGCCGATGTCGAAGCGGATGCCCTGGGCGAGTGGCAGGTGCGAGCTCCAGTTGACGGTGCAAGTCTGGCGGCGCATGTAGGCCTTCCAGGAGTCCGAACCCGCCTCGCGGCCGCCGCCGGTGTCCTTCTCGCCGCCGAAGGCGCCGCCGATCTCGGCGCCGGAAGTGCCGATGTTGACGTTCGCGATCCCGCAGTCGCTGCCCGTGGCCGACAGGAATCGTTCCGCCACCTGCAGCCGGTCGGTGAACACCGCCGACGACAGTCCGTGCGCCACCGAGTTCTGCACGTCGATGGCCTCGTCGAGGTTCTCGTAGGTGATCAGGTACAGGATCGGCGCGAAGGTCTCGGTCTGCACGATGGGCATGCCCGCATTGGCGCGCACCAGCGTGGGTTCGACGAAATTTCCCGGCCGGGGCAGGGGACGCCCGCCGCACAGAAGCACGCCGCCCTGCTCGCGCGCCGCGGCCACCGCGGCCTGGTAGCGTGCCACCGCCGCCGGATCGATGAGCGGACCCATCAGCGTGGCCGGATCCAGCGGATCGCCGATGCGCACCTGGGCGTAAGCGGCCACGAGTCGCTGTTCGAGCTCGGCGGCGCGGCTCGCGTGCACGAGAACGCGGCGCGTGGTGGTGCAGCGCTGGCCGGCCGTGCCGACCGCGCCGAACACGATGGACGGTACGGCGAGATTCAGGTTGGCGCTTTCGTCGACGATGATGGCGTTGTTGCCGCCGAGCTCGAGCAGGCTCTTGCCCAGGCGCTCGGCGACGCGGGCGCCGACGCGCCGACCGACCTCCGTGGAGCCCGTGAACGAGACCAGCGCGACGCGGCGATCGTCCACGAAGCGCGTGGCGAGCTCGGTGCCCGCGGCCACGAACACCTGGAAGATCGCCGGCAGACCCTCGCGCTCGAGCACGCGATTGCAGATTCGCTGCACGGCGAGGGCGCACAGCGCGGTCTTGGGCGAGGGCTTCCAGACGCTGGCATTGCCGCAGATGGCCGCCAGGAAGGCATTCCAGGCCCACACCGCGACCGGGAAGTTGAAGGCCGAGATGATCCCCACCACGCCGAGCGGGTGCCACTGCTCGAACATTCTGTGCTGCGGCCGCTCGGAGTGCATGGACAGGCCGTACAGCATGCGGGACTGACCCACCGCGAAGTCGGCGATGTCGATCATCTCCTGCACTTCGCCTTCGCCCTCTGCCTTGATCTTGCCGTTTTCGAGCGACACCAGCCGCGCCAGCGCCTGTTTGTGGGCGCGCAGCTCCGCGCCGATGAGACGCACGGCCTCACCGCGCTTGGGCGCGGGCACGTCGCGCCACGCACGGGCCGCGGCCACGGCCGCGCTCATGACGCGCTCGTAGTCCGCGGCGGTGGCGCCGCGCACGGTCGCCAGCCTCTCACCGGTGGTGGGATTGATCGATTCGATCGGCGGTCCGGAATCCTCCTGGCTCCAGCCGTGGCTGCCGGACCAGGTGCCGGAATTGACGGCGCTCAGGCCGAGCGCCGAAAGGGTGTCTTGTGCGTTGCTCATGTCGATTCCAATGGGTGCGCGCGGCGCCTTCCGGCTTGCGCGAAGGGGCGGCATTGTGACGCGAGCACAGCGAGCGCGCCAGTTTTTGCAGAGCGCGAGGCGCCTGTGTAGCATCCTCGACAACGCATGTCGAAGAGCCCCAACCTCAACGCCTGGCACCCGGCGAGCTGGCAGAGCCGGCCCGCCTCGCAGCAGCCGCGCTACGCCGATCCTGCCGAGCTCGAGCGAGTGGTCGCCGCGCTGAGCCGCCTGCCGCCGCTGGTGGTCTCCTGGGAGGTCGAGGCGCTGCGCGCGCGGCTCGCGCTCGCGCAGAGCGGCGAACAGTTCCTGCTGCAGGGCGGGGACTGCGCCGAGAGCTTCGAGGACTGCGAGTCGGACTACATCGCCAAGCGGCTCAAGATCCTGCTGCAGATGAGCCTCGTGCTGCTGCAGGGCCTCAAGAAGCCGATCATCCGCGTCGGGCGCTTCGCCGGACAGTACGCCAAGCCGCGCTCCGCCGATACGGAGACGCGCGACGGCGTCACGCTGCCCTCGTACCGGGGCGACAACGTCAACCGGCCCGGATTCACGGCCGCCGAGCGCGAGCCGGATCCCCAGTTGCTGCTGCGCGGCTACGAGCGCGCCTCGCTCACGCTCAACTTCGTGCGCGCGCTGATCGACGGCGGCTTCGCCGATCTGCACCACCCGGAGTACTGGGACTTGGGTTTCCTGCGCCATTCGCCGACGCGCGACGCGTATCAGCGAATCGTGGACTCCATCGGCGAGTCGCTCGACTTCTTCGAGTCGATGAGCGGCCAGCGGGTGCACGCCGCGGCGCGGGTCGAGTTCTATACCAGCCACGAGGGCCTGCACCTTCTGTCGGAGCAGGCGCACACGCGCTACATCGAACGGCAGAAGCGCTGGTACAACCTGTCGACGCACATGCCGTGGATCGGCATGCGTACTGCGCAGCTCGACGGCGCTCATGTCGAGTACTTTCGCGGCATCGCCAATCCTATCGGAGTCAAGGTGGGCGCCGGCATGAGCGTCGGCTGGCTGCAGGAACTGGTGCAGGCGCTCAATCCGCAGAATCAGCCCGGCCGGTTGACGCTCATTCACCGCTTCGGCGCCCGCGACATCGAGGCGCGCCTGCCCGAGGTGATCAAGGCGGTGCGCGACGTCGGTGCGCGGGTGCTGTGGGTTTGCGATCCGATGCACGGCAATACCGAGACCACGGCCGGTGGACTCAAGACCCGGCGCTTCGACAACGTACTGGCCGAGGTCGAGGCGGCGTTCCGGATTCACGAGGACTGCGGGTCGATGCTCGGCGGAGTGCACATCGAACTGACCGGCGAAGACGTCACCGAGTGTGTCGGCGGCGCACGAGGACTGACCGAAGCCGATCTCGCGCGGGCCTACCGCTCGCAAGTCGATCCGCGGCTGAACGCGGAACAGTCGCTGGAGCTTGCGATGGTGATCGCCGGCAGGGTCGGAGCACGGCGACGCACGCTGCGCCGCTGACTTCGAACCAGGCTCGAAGCCGCTGCCTCAGATCGCGGTCAGCGTCAAGTGGCGGGGCATCCAGCGGACCTCCTGCACCCTGTTTTCGAGAATAAAAAACAAAGAAAAATCAATTAGTTGGAATTCAGTCCTGGCCCTAACCGCGAAAACCGACAGCGGTTTGGAAAAACTCAGGTTGCCACCTCTCCCGCAGGTGCTATCCTGCCCATCGGTTCCTCCTGCCCGTCGATTTTCGGTTGCGGCGCGGGGTGCGTCGGCGGGGTTTCCCGCGCTCACCCGGCCGTTTGGGTTTCAAGGTTTCTCACGGCGCGAACGCACGGAACCTTCGGGGTTCCCACGGTCCAACAGGGAAGCCGCCGACCGCAACGGGCGAGGGCGGCATCACGGTTCGGGTTGCGCTCGGGTTAGTCCAAAGTCCAGGCGCGATCGATGGCGGGCTACGCGGGTTTGCCGCGTAGCCCGTTTTTTGTGGTGACGATGGTTTTCGATCCCGATTGCCGCCGTTGCGAGCGGCTTGCGAGCTTTCTCGGCACGGTGCGCGCGCGCCACCCGCAGTACCACTGTCGTCCGGTACCGTCGTTCGGTGATCCGGCGGCCCGGTTGCTGGTGGTCGGGCTCGCCCCCGGCATGCACGGCGCGAACCGCACCGGCCGGCCGTTCACCGGCGATCATGCCGGCCTGCTGCTCTATGCCACCTTGCACCGCTTCGGCTTCGCCACGGATCCCGTGTCGGCGCACGCCGCGGACGGCCTGCGTCTGCTCGACGCGCGCATCACCAACGCGGTACGTTGTCTGCCGCCGGCCAACAAGCCGCTCCCGGCCGAGGTCGCGGCCTGCAACGACTACCTACGGCATGAATTGTGCGCCGCGCCGCGACCGCGGGTGGTGCTCGCACTCGGCGCGGTCGCCCACGCCGCGGTGCTGCGTGCCGAAGGGCTGCGCGCGAGCGCTCATCGGTTCGCCCACGGCGCCGAGCACGCACTCGGTCCGGAACGAGTACTGATCGATTCCTATCACTGCAGCCGCTACAACACCCAGACCCGCCGGCTGACCACGCCGATGTTCGAGCGGGTGCTCAAGCGGGCGCGGGAGTTGCTCTCCGGCATGGGGAGCGAGCGGTGAACGACGCCCTGGCCGGCGACGCGGCGCATGACCACGCCGAACAGCGGCCCGCCTTCGATCCCAAGGCGTTCGTCGAGGCCTTGCCTGCGCGGCCGGGCGTGTATCGCATGCTCGATGCGAGCGGCGCGGTGATCTACGTCGGCAAGGCACGCAGCCTCAAGTCGCGCGTCGGTTCCTATTTCCAGCCGGGCAACGTGCAGCCGAAGGTGCAGGCGCTGGTGGCGCGCACGGCCGCCATGGAAGTCACCATCACCCAGTCGGACACCGAGGCGCTGCTGCTCGAGTACAACCTCATCAAGAAGCACCGGCCGCGCTTCAACGTGGTGTTGCGCGACGACAAGAGCTTTCCCTTCCTGCACCTCGATACCGCGCACGAGTTTCCGCGGCTCGCGTTCTATCGCGGCTCGCGGCGGGAATCCGGCCGCTTCTTCGGTCCCTATCCGTCGGCCGGCGCGGTGCGCGAGACCTTGAACCAGCTGCAAAAGCTGTTTCGTCTGCGCAATTGCACCGACATGTACTTTGCCAACCGTTCGCGTCCGTGCCTGCAGTACCAGATCCGGCGCTGCACGGCGCCCTGCGTCGGTCTGATCTCCCGCGACGCCTACGCGCGCGACGTCGACGCCGCGGTCAAGGTGCTGGAGGGCCGCAACGACGAGGTCAATCGGGACCTCGCGCGCCGCATGGAGGCCGCCGCCGAGCGCCTGGAGTTCGAGGAGGCGGCGGCGCTGCGGGACCAGCTCGCCGATCTCAAGGCGGTGCAGGCGCAACAGATCGTCACGGCCGGTGCGCAGCACGACGCGGACGTCATCGCGGTGGCCGAGAGCGGCGGCGAGTATTGCGTGGCGTTGATGTTCGTACGCGGCGGGCGCAGCCTCGGCAGCACCACCTATTTCCCGCGCGCCTCGCTCGCCGAGGCCACGGAGGTGCTGTCGCAGTTCGTCACCCAGTACTACCTGGAACGCGACTGTCCGGCCGAGATCCTGGTCGATCGCGAGTTCGAGGAGTTGCCCGAATTGCAGGCGGAACTCAGCGCGCGCGCCGGCCACCGGGTGCGCATCGGCGCGTCGCTGCGCGGCCTGCGGGCGCGCTGGATCGCCATGGTGCGCGAGAACGCCGAACAGGCGCTGCGGATGCGCGGATTGCAGCGCGCGAGCATCGAGTCGGGGCTGACCGAAATCCAGGAGGAGTTCGGCCTGCCGCGGCGGCCGCGGCGCCTGGAGTGCTTCGACATCAGCCACACGGGCGGTACCGATACCGTGGCGTCTTGCGTTGTGTTCGGCGAGGACGGCCCGGTGAAGGCCGACTATCGGCGCTTCAACATCACCGGCGTGGCGCCCGGCGACGACTACGCGGCCATGCAGCAGGCGCTCGAGCGCCGCTACAAGCGGGTGCGCGACGGCGAGGTGCCCGCGCCCGACGTGCTACTCATCGACGGCGGCAGGGGCCAGCTGGCGCGAGCCGGCGAGGCGCTCGACAAGCTCGGCGTCGCGGGCGTGACGCTGATCGGGGTCGCCAAGGGTCCGGATCGGCGCCCCGGACAGGAACAGCTCTTCTTGTTGGGCAATGACCTGCCCTCTATACTCGCGCCGGACTCCGCGGCGCTGCACGTGATCCAGCGCGTTCGCGACGAGGCACATCGATTCGCGATCACCGGTCACCGGCGCAAGCGCGCCAAGCGGCACAGCGAATCGATATTGGAGACCATTCCCGGCCTGGGCCCCGTCAAGCGCCGGGAGCTACTGAAACAATTCGGCGGCCTGCAGGGAATACTGCGCGCGGGCGTCGACGATTTGGTGCAGGTTCGCGGGCTAGGGCGCGAGCTGGCCCAGGTGATCTATGAGCACCTCCACCCCGGACAGTGAATCGGCGGCGCACGGCTCGGCGTGGAATCTGCCGAACGCCCTGACCTGGCTGCGGATGCTGATGGTGCCGGCGATCGTGGGCGCCTTCTACCTTCCCTATGCCTGGGCGGGACCCGCCGCCTGCGCCGCTTTCGCGTTCGCGGGCATCACCGACACGCTCGACGGCTACTACGCGCGCAAGCTCGGGCTGACCTCGCGGCTCGGCGCCTTCCTCGATCCGGTGGCTGACAAGCTCATCGTCGCCGCGGCGCTGGTGTTGATCGTGGCCAAGGATCCGCGCTGGTTCGTGGTGATCACCGCGATCGTGATCATCGGCCGTGAGATCGCCATCTCGGCGCTGCGCGAGTGGATGGCGGAGATCGGCGCCCGCGCACGCGTCAAGGTCTCCGTGCTCGGCAAGTCGAAGACCGTGATGCAGATCGTCGGCCTTTCCCTGCTACTGTTCCGTCACGATCTGCTCGGCCTGCCCATCTACCGCATGGGACTCGCGCTCACCGCGGTGGCCGCGGTGCTCACGCTCTGGTCCATGGTCGGCTATCTGCGGCTCGCCTGGCCCGAGCTGCGGGGCAGCGCCCGGTCGTAGGCGCGGGCCTTCGCGGTGCGCCGGCTTGCGCGTGCGCGACGCCTTGCGGCAAGCCGCGCCCGCTTGCCTCTTGACTCCTTCGTCGGGCCCCTTAAGATGGCGTGCTCGCTCAGGGCGGGAATAGCTCAGTTGGTAGAGCGCAACCTTGCCAAGGTTGAGGTCGCGAGTTCGAGCCTCGTTTCCCGCTCCACGATTCTCGAGAACCCCGGTACCATCCGGGGTTCGTCGTTTTCGGGGCTAGGTGGCAGAGTGGTCATGCAGCGGCCTGCAAAGCCGCGTACAGCGGTTCGATTCCGCTCCTAGCCTCCACGAACCCTTCCGCAGGCGGGCTTGCTCAAGAGGGCGTATCGGCGAGCAGTGCGTTCAGGCGCCTCAAGCTCGACTCGCTCAGCGTTCCCGCCGCCTGCTGCAGCTTGATGCTGTACATCATGTAGTCGTAGCGGCTGCGCGAATAGTCGGTGCGCGCCTGGATCCAGAGGCGACGCGATTCGACCACGTCCACGGCGGTGCGCGTGCCGGCCTCGTAGCCGGATTGGGTGGCCGCGAGCGCGGTCTCGTTCGAGGCCACGGCGCGTCGCAGCGCCTTGACGCGCGAGATCTCGGCGAGCAATCCCAGATAGGCGTCGCGCGCGTCGTGCTCGGTCTCGCGCGTCACGCGCTCGACCCGATCCTTGGCGGCGCGGTGCTGGTACACGGCCTGGCGCACCTGCGAGGACACGCTGCCGCCGGCGAACAACGGAAAGGTGAGCTGCAGGCCGATGCTCTTCTGCGTCTGGCTCAAGGTGGAGGTGCCGAACGGCGAGCCGTCGAGGTTGATGCTGCCGCCGGTAATGTTGGCCTTGTAGCCGCTCGCCACCAGGTCGAGCGAGGGCAGGTGGCCGCCGCGCGCGGCACTCACGTTCTCCTGCGCGATGTCGGCCGCGAGCCGGCTGGAGACCAGGGCGAGATTCTGTTCCAGCGCGATGTCCACCCAGCGTTGCTCGCTCATCGGCTCCGGAGCCGCGAGTTCGAACGGTTCCAGCGGACGCGCGAGCGACTCGTAGGCCATCCCGGTGATCTCGCGAAGCAGCTCCTGGGAGGAGGCGAGCTGGCGTTTGGCCTCGATCAGAGCGGCGGCGGCGCTGTCGTGCGCGGCGCGCGCCTCCTCGACGTCGGTCACCGCGATCAGCCCCACCTTGTAGCGTGTCTCGGCCTGGTCGAGCTGCTGGGAGACCGAGGCGAGCGCCGCCGCGTCGGCGTCGACCACGTCCTGTGCCGCGAGCACGTCGAAGTAGCGTTGCGCGACGCGCGTGATCAGGTCCTGCCGTGCGGCCTGATAATCAGCCTCGGCCTGCGCGACCTGCGCGTCCGCCCGCTTCAGGGCGACCCAGTTCTCCCAGCGGAACAGGCTCTGCCGCAGGTCGAGCCCGTAGCGATAGGTGGTGGTCGTGGTGCGGCCGTCGAACGGAAAGCTCTCGTTGAGCGAGCCGCCGGGGACGGTGACGATTTCCGTCGTGTTGGTCGGACCGGTGTCCAGTTCGCGGCTCGCGACCCCGTTGCCTGACACCTGGGGCAGCAATTGCGCCAGCGCCTGGGGCTTCGATTCGAGCGCGGCCAGGCGGGTCGCCTCCGCCTCGCGCAGGCGTGGATCGTTGCGCAGCGAGTCGTGGTAGACGCCGATGAGATCCGTCGCGCAGGCGTCGGCGGCCTGCAGGCAGCCGAGGCAGGCGAGTACGGCGAGCCATCGCTTCATGTGGAGTCGTGCCTCGCGGGCATGCGCCCCTGGTCGCTGACGAGCCCGCAATCATACGCGGTTTGCGCCGGCGAATTTAATGCTACGATGAGGCCGAAGTTAAGGTTGTCGAGGTAACTGGTTGAGCGGGCGAGAGACCCAAGTGCGCGCCAGCGCCGGTCTGCGCATTCGGCGGCGTCACTACCCGACGGTCGGGGAGACCCGCGCGACGGTATTGTTCGCGGACCTGCGAGGCTACACGGGCGTGGCCGAGCGGCTCGGCCCGAGCGGCGTCGTGCCGCTGCTGGAGGAATTCTTCGACCTTCTCGGACGCGCCACGGCGCGCCACGACGGCGTGGTCTTTCACGTCGCCGGCGACGGCATGATGGCCGCCTTCGGCCTGGACCGGGCGGAAACCGACGGCGCGCGCGCCGCCCTCGCCGCGAGCCGCGCCATGCTGGACGGGTTCGCCGCGCTGGCGGTCCGCTGGCGCCGCGATCTGTCGATCGACACCGGCCTCGGGCTCGGCCTGCACCTCGGCGACGTCGCCTGGGGCTGGCTCGGCCCGCCAGGACGCAAGACCCGCACACTGCTCGGTGATACGGTCAACGTGGCCTCGCGGCTCTGTGCGCGGGCGCGCGCGGGTGAAGTGCTGCTGTCCGCGGCCGTAGCCGCCGCGCTGGATGCGGACGGCCTGGCGGTGCCGCAGGCGCAGATGCCGCTGTTGCGACTGCCGAGCTTCGCTCTTCGCGGCCGCAGCGCGCCGCTCGACATCTGGTGCGTGCCGGCGGCGCGCCGCGTGATGATCTGACCTCACGATTGCCCTCGTGGCGGAATCGGTAGACGCAACGGACTTAAAATCCGTCGGCCACAAGCCGTGCCGGTTCGAGTCCGGCCGAGGGCACCACGAGTGAGCTCATGTTCGATCTGAACCAGGTGCGCCTGTTCGCGGAGGTGGTGCGCGCGGGCAGCTTCGCGGCCGCGAGCCGCCGTCTCGGGATCCCGCCCAATACCGCGAGCCGCCAGATCGGCGCGCTCGAGGCCGCGCTCGGCGTGCGGCTCCTGCACCGCTCCACGCGCAAATTGAGCCTGACGTCCGCGGGCCAGCGCTTTCACGCCCGCTGCGCCGATGCCGTCGCCCAGCTGGAAGCGGCCGCAAGCGACCTGAGCGAGGAGGGCGGAGCCGCGGCGGGCACCATTCGCGTCGCCGCTCCTGCAGGTTTCTTCGACTCGTTCGCGATGGACTGGCTGGCAGAGTTCCTCGCCGAGCACCCGCGCGTTCGCTGCGAATTCCTGCTCGAGGACGCGGCCACCGATCTGATACGCGAGAGCATCGACGTCGCCATCCGCGGTTCCAGCGGCGCGGTCGAGGTGCCGGGGGCGCGCAAGCTCGCGGCCAGTGGCACCGGGCTGGTGGCGAGTCCGCGCTATCTGGAGCGCCACGGCGTGCCGGCGACGCTGCAGGCGCTGGTGCGACACGACTGCCTGACGTTCGCCTCGCGCCCGGGCGCAGCCCTCTGGCAGCTGCGCGGCGCCGACGGCACGCGCGAGGTGCGGGTGAACGGCCGCTTCGCCGCCAACACGGCGACCGCGCTGTTGCAGGCCGCCGTGGCCGGCATGGGCATCGCGTTGCTGCCCACCATCCTCACGGCTCCGGAGGTGGCGCGCGGCGCGCTGCTGCCGGTGCTGCCGACCTACCGGCGCGAGGACGGCGGCCTGTACGCGCTCGTGCCGGCGGGCCGCGCGGCGCCACGCGCCGCGCAGGCCTTCGTGGATTTCGTCGCCCGCAAGCTCGCCGCGCCGCCCTGGCGGCCGCGCTAGAGTCGTCAGCCGAACAGCTTGTTGGCGGTCAGTGCGATCAGCCGTCCCTGGTGACGGGCGCCCTCCAGTTCGATGGCGCTCGGCTGGCGCTGTCCCTGTCCGCCGGCGATGGTGGTCGCGCCGTAGGGACTGCCGCCGACCACTTCGTCGATGGTCATCTGGCCCTGGTGGCTGTAGGGCAGACCGACCACCGTCATGCCGAAGTGCAGCAGGTTGGTGATCACGTTGAACAGCGTGGTCTCCTGGCCGCCGTGTTGGGTGGCGGAGGAGGTGAAGGCCCCGCCGACCTTGCCGTTGAGTGCGCCGCGCGCCCACAGCCCGCCCGCCTGATCGAGGAAGCTCGCCATCTGCGAGGAAATTCGCCCGAATCGCGTCGGCGTGCCGATCACGATCGCGTCGTAGGCGGCGAGATCCGCGATCTGCGCGACCGGCGCCGCCTGATCGAGCTTGAAATGAGCCGCCTTGGCGACGTCGGTCGGCGCCGTTTCCGGCACGCGCTTGACGTCCACGGTCGCGCCCGTCGAGCGGGCACCCTCCGCGATCGCGCCAGCGAGCGCCTCGATGTGGCCGTAGGACGAGTAATAGAGCACCAATACCTTGGACATCGCTGCATCTCCCGCGTCAATGAGTACCTTCTGCCGAATACGGTACGCGCTGGCGGATTGGTTGAGTAGATGGTGGAGTCGTAGGGCAGTCGTCCATAAACGATATGAATAAGCCTGTGCTTCGCATTCCCGGCGCGTTCATCGCAGTTTCGTGGAAGACACTGAATTGGTGGTTTCAACTAATTGATTTCGCTACCATCGTCGCCATGGAAACCCCGGCCGAATTGGAGGTTGAGAAGGTGCACGTGTGGCGCGGCGACCGGCACGTGCTCAAGGGTGTGAGCCTCACGCTGCGCGCCGGCGAATCGTTGCACGTGGCCGGCCCCAACGGCGCCGGCAAGAGCACGTTGCTGCGCGTGATCGCCGGCCTCCTGCGCCCCGAACAGGGCAGCGTGCGCTGGGTGGGCCGGTCCATCCGTGACACGCCGCTCGAGTTCCAGGCGGCGCTGGTATACGCATCCCACGAGCCCGCGCTCAAGGGGGACCTCACCGCGCTCGAGAATCTCGCCATCGGGGTGGGCTTGCGCCGGGAGGTTGGCGTGCCGGAGTTGCGCGCTGCGCTCGAGCGTACCGGGGTTGCGGCTTGTGCGGAGCTGCCCGCGCGGGTGTTGTCGGCCGGGCAGCGCCGGCGGGTGGCGCTTGCGCGCGTGCTGGCCTCGTCGGCGCCGCTCTGGCTGCTCGACGAGCCGTTCACCAATCTGGATGCCGCCGGCGTGCGGCTGGTGACCGAGCTGATCGAGTCGCACGCCGGGCAAGGCGGGCTCACGGCGGTGGTGGCGCACCACGACCTGAAGATCGGCGGCTCGGCGCGCCGCCTGGATCTCCATTGAGCCGCGTCGGAGCGTTCGCCGCCCTGCGGCTCGTCGTCGTACGCGAACTGAAGCTCGCCTTCCGTCGCCCCGATCAGCTTCTCCAGCCGCTGGTGTTCTTCCTGATGGTGACCACGCTGTTCCCGCTCGGCCTGAATCTGCGCCTGTCGCTGTTGCGCGAGATCGGCCCCGGAGTGCTCTGGGTGGCGGCGCTGCTCGCATCGATGTTGTCGCTCGACGCGCTGTTTCGCAACGACGCCGAGGACGGCACGCTGGAACAGCTCGCGCTCTCCGGCCACGGGCTCACCGTGATCGTCGTGGCCAAGACGCTCGCCCACTGGCTGGTGAGCGGCGCCGCGCTGGTGCTCGTCTCGCCGCTCGTGGCGACCGCGCTCGCGATACCGGTGGAGGCATTCCCGGTGATGGCGGCAAGCCTGACGCTGGGCTCGCTCGCGCTGAGCTGGCTCGGCGCCATCGGTGCGGGGCTCACCGTCGGCGCGAAGCGGGGCAACGTTCTGCTGTCGCTGATCGTCCTGCCGCTGGCGATGCCCCTGCTCATCTTCGGCGCCGCGGCCATCGATCGGGTGATCGGCGGCGGCGACGCGAGCGGCCCGCTCTATCTGCTCGCCGCCCTGTGCACGTTTGCGACCACGTTGGCGCCCTTCGCGGCCGCGGCGGCGTTGCGTATCACGCTGGAGTGAGGACGAGCGGCGCCCACGATTGAACTTCCCCCATTCAGACACTCTCTTAAGGCCATCGCACCATGTGGACCTGGTTCTACAAACTCGCATCGCCCCCTGCGGTTTTCCGCACGGCGGGCCGTCTCGCGCCCTGGTTTCTCGGCGCGGCCGCGCTCGCCATCGCCTACGGAACCGTCGACGGACTGGCCTTCGCCCCGCCCGATTACCAGCAGGGCGACGCCTTTCGAATCGTCTACGTGCACGCGCCCAGCGCCTGGCTGTCGCTGTTCGCCTACGTCTCGATGGCGCTGGCCGGCGGCATCGCGCTCGTCTGGCGCATCAAGGTGGGGCACGCGGTGGCCGCCGCCGCCGCCCCGATCGGCGCTTCTTTCACGGTGCTCGCGCTCGTCACCGGTTCCCTGTGGGGCCGGCCGATGTGGGGGACCTACTGGGCCTGGGACCCGCGGCTGACCTCGGAACTCATCCTGTTGTTCCTGTACGCCGGCGTGATGTCGCTGCGCGGCGCTTTCGAGGAGGCGGCGCGCGGCGACCGGGCCGCCGCTCTGCTGGCGGTGGTGGGGGTGGTCAACGTCCCCATCATCCACTACTCCGTGCAGTGGTGGAACTCGCTGCATCAGGGCGCCACGGTTGCTAAAATCGGCAAGCCGGCGATGGCGCCCAGCATGCTCTGGCCGCTGCTCGCGATGTTGCTCGGATTCATGCTGTTCTACGGCGGAGTGCTCTGCATGCGGCTGCGCGGCGAGGTGCTGAGCCGGGAGCGGCAGGCGGCCTGGGTGAGGGAATTGATGCAAGCGAGGAGCGAACGGTGAGCGCGACCTTCTGGGCAATGGGCGGTTACGCCCGTTTCGTCTGGCCGTGCTTCGGCCTGGCGGCGCTGGTGTTCGCGTGGAATCTCTGGTCCGCGCGGCGCCACTACGCGGCCGCGCGCCTGAAAGTCGAGCGCGCGCTGGCGATGAGCGCGAGCGAGGGCGCGTGACCCCGCGCCGCAAGCGGTTGCTGGTGGTGCTGGGCATCCTCGGCGGCGTGGCTGCGTCCGTCACCCTGGCGGTCATGGCCTCGCGCCAGAACATCATGTTCTACTACGACCCGACGCAGATCGCTGCGGGCCAGGCGCCCAAGCACAAGCGTTTCCGGGTGGGCGGCATGGTGGTGAAGGGCAGCGTGGCGCGCAAGCCCGGCGACCTCACCGTGAGGTTCGTGCTCACGGACTTCGCGCACGAGATTCCGGTGCAGTACTCCGGCGTGTTGCCGGACCTGTTCCGCGAGGGCCAGGGCATCATCGCCCACGGTTCCCTCGGCCCGGACGGCGCGTTCGTCGCCGACGAAGTGCTCGCCAAGCACGACGAGAAGTACATGCCGCCGGAGGTGGCGGCTTCGCTCAAGGCAAAGGGCGGCGGCAGCGTGCCGGCGCAACCGGCCGCGGCGCCCGCGCCGCAGCCCCCCCGCACTCCGTCCGGTTGAGGCCGTTCCGGCCTCCGAGGTAGATCATGGGACCCGAACTCGGCATGTTCGCACTGATCCTGGCGTTCCTGCTCTCGCTGGCGCAGGCGTTCTTCGGCCTGGTCGGCGCGTGGCGCGGCAAGCCGCACTGGATGGCGGTCGCGCGACCGGCCGTGAGCGGGCAGTTCGTGTTCGTGGCCACGGCCTTCGCCTGCCTGGTGCACGCGTTCGTCACCAACGATTTCTCCGTGCTCTACGTCGCACGCAATTCGAACACGCAACTTCCCTTGTTCTACCGGGTGGCTGCGCTGTGGGGCGCGCACGAGGGCTCGCTGCTGCTGTGGATTCAGATTCTCGCCATATGGAGCCTGGCGGTCGCCGCCTTCAGCCGGCGTTTGCCCGCGACTTTCGCCAGCCGGGTGCTCGGCGTGATGGGACTGGTGAGCGCCGGCTTCATGCTGTTCACCTTGTGGACCTCGAACCCCTTCGTGAGGCTCGTGCCGGCGGCCCCGGACGGCGCGGACCTCAACCCGGTGCTGCAGGATTTCGCGCTCGCAATCCACCCGCCGATGCTCTACACGGGTTACGTGGGTTTCTCGGTGGCGTTCGCGTTCGCCTGCGCCGCCATGCTGGAGGGCCGTCTCGATCAGGCGTGGGCGCGCTGGACGCGGCCTTGGACGCTGTTCGCGTGGCTTTTCCAGACCATCGGCATCGCGCTCGGTAGCTGGTGGGCCTACTATGAGCTCGGCTGGGGCGGGTGGTGGTTCTGGGACCCGGTCGAGAACGCCTCGTTCATGCCGTGGCTGGTGGGCACGGCGCTGATTCACTCGCTCGCCGTCACCGAGCGGCGCGGCATCTTCAAGAGCTGGACGCTGCTGCTCGCCATCTTCGCGTTCTCGTTGAGCCTGGTCGGCACCTTCATCGTGCGCTCGGGGGTGCTGGTGTCGGTGCATTCCTTCGCGAGCGACCCGACCCGCGGCCTCTACATCCTCGGATTCCTGGTGGCGACCATCGGCGGCTCGCTCACGCTGTACGCCTGGCGTGCGCCGAAGCTGTACGCGCCGGGAGGGTTCGAGCTTTTCTCGCGCGAGTTCTTCCTGCTGGTCAACAACGTCGTGCTGGTGGCGGTCGCGGGCCTCGTGCTGTGGGGCACGCTCGCGCCGCTCGCGTACGAGATGTTCCACCTCGGCAAGATCTCGGTGGGCCCGCCGGTGTTCGCGGTCATGTTCCTGGTGCCCATGGTGCCCCTCATGGCATTCCTCGCCGTCGGCATGCACTCGGCCTGGCGCCGCGGCAAGCTGACGGTGGCCGCCAAGCCGCTCGGCTGGCTGCTCGCGGCCGCGCTCGTGACGGCGGGTGCGGTGCAGTGGCTCGGCTATCGCGAGTTCCACCCGGTCGGTCTCGCGGGGCTGGCGCTCGGTCTGTGGGTGATGCTCTCGTCGGTGCTCGAGCCCTGGCGCCGCTGGCGGCAGGGGCTCAAGATCGGACCCGGCATGCTGGGCATGGCCCTGGCACATCTCGGCGTGGGGCTGTTCGCCGTCGGCGCGAGCGGTGTGGAGAGTTTCAAGATCGAGAAGGACGTCGCACTCAAGCCCGGCAGCAGCTACTCGATCGCCGGCTACGACTTCAAATTCGTCGGCGCGCACGACGTGCGCGGCCCCAACTACGACGCCGTGGAGGCGACCATCGACGTCTCGCGCGGCGGTGAGCACGTGGTCACGCTGCGTCCGCAGAAGCGCCACTTCTGGGTTCAGCAGACCGACAACAGCGCCGCCGCGATCTCCGTCAACTGGGCACGCGACCTGTTCGTCGCGATGGGCAACCCGCTCGGCGGCGACGCGTGGAGCATGCGCATCCAGTACAAGCCGCTGGTGCGCTACATCTGGATCGGCGCCCTGATCATGGCGATCGGCGGCGTCGTGGCCGGCACCGACCGGCGCTACCGCATGCGCGCTCCGCAGGAGGCATCGACGGCCGGCGCCGCGCCCGCACCGCCCGAGCCGGCGCTCGGATCGACTTGAGCATGTGGAAGTATCTGCTGCCATTCGTGGCCTTCGTCGCGCTCGCGGCGCTGTTCGCGCTCGGCCTGAATCCCAAGCGCGACCTGCACGCGTTGCCGTCGCCGCTGATCGGCAAGCCCGCGCCCGTCTTCAAACTCGGCGACGTGTCCGATCCTGCTCGCGAGGTCAGCAATGCCGACCTCCAGGGACAGGTATACGTGCTCAACGTCTGGGCCAGTTGGTGCATGCCGTGTCGCGAGGAGCACCCCGAGATGCTCGCCATCGCGCGCCAGCACGTCGTGCCGCTGATCGGCCTCAACTGGAAGGACGATCGCGCGCGCGCCAAGGACTGGCTGGACCGATTCGGCAATCCATACCAGGCGGTCGCCTTCGACGGTGACGGCCGCGCCGGCATCGAGTGGGGCGTGTACGGGGCGCCGGAGACCTATCTCGTCGACGCCAAGGGGACCATCCTGTTCAAGTACATATCGCCCATCACGCCCGAGGTGTGGGAGCGTGAATTCCTGCCGCGCATCGCCGCGGCCCGCAAGGGGGGCGCGTGAAAGGCGCGAGCGTCGCCGCGACCGTGATCGCCTTCGCCCTCGGCCTCGCGGCCCCTGCCTTTGCGGTGGAACCGGCGACGGCGGCGTCCGCGGCGGTGGCGGTCGCAGCGGCGTCCGCGGCCGAACCCGCATCGGCACCCGCGACCGCAGCCGCCGGCGGCGTGGATGCCTATGGCGAACTGCGTGATCCGGCGTTGCAGGCCCGCTTCGAAGGCCTCACCCGGCAGCTGCGCTGCCTCGTGTGCCAGAACGAGTCCATCGCCGATTCGAACGCGGATCTCGCCGGCGATCTGCGCCGCCAGGTCCGGGAGATGCTGCTCGCCGGACGCAGCGACCAGGAAGTGCTGCGCTTCATGACCGATCGATACGGGGAGTTCGTGCGCTTCTCTCCGCCAATGGAACCGAAGACCTGGCTCATCTGGGGAGCGCCGTTCGTCGCGCTGCTGGTCGCCGTGATCATCATCGTGCGAGTCGCACGGCATCGCGCGCGCATGCCGGTGGACGACGAACCCAACGCCGGGCAGACCTGACACCATGACTTCATTCATCATCGTCGCCGCGGCGTTCGCGCTGCTCGCGGCGGCCGCAGTGGCCGTGCCGCTATTCAGGGACGCCGGCGGGCGCTGGACGGGGGTGGTCGCGGCGCTCGCCATGCTCGGCGCGTCGGCCGGACTGTACACCGCGTGGTCGAACTTCGACTGGCGCGTCGCGCCCGAGGCGCCTCGGCCTCAGGTCTCCGCCGACGTGCTCGCCATGGTGTCGCGGCTCGAGGGCCGGCTCCGCGAGCAGCCAAACGACGAGAAGGGCTGGTCGATGCTCGGCCGTTCCTACGTCGCCATGGAGCGGTACGAGGACGCTGTGGTCGCCTTCGGCAAGGCCCACGACCTCGACGCCAACGACGTCGAGGCGACTCTCGGTCTGGGCGAGGCGCTCAGCCTGCGCGGCGGCGGCGAGATCTCGCCGCAGTCCGCGCAGCTGTTCGAGCAGGCGGTGCGCCAGGCGCCCGACAATCCGAAGGCATTGTTGTACGCCGGCTTTGCCGCCGCGGTCACCGGTGACGAAGCGAAGGCGCGCGAGCGCTGGCTGAAGTTGAAGGCCATGCACCCGCCCGAGGCGATCGACAAGATGCTGGACGCGCGCCTCGCGGAGTTGTCACCGTCTCCCGGGGATCCCGCAGCGGATGCGGGTGGGCAGGCGCAGCCGGCCGGCGAGGCGACCGTGACCTTGCGAATCGCGCCGGCACTGAAGGCGCGCCTCACCGGGGACGCGCCGATCTTCGTGTTCGCGCGTGCTCCCGGAGCCGGCGGACCGCCGCTCGCCGCCAAGCGCCTGAATGCGGCCGCCATCGGTACCGAGGTGCACCTGACGTCGGCCGATTCGATGGTGCCCGGCCGTACGCTGCGCCGTGGTCAGACCGTCTCCATCACCGCCCGGGTGTCCTTCAGCGGCCAGCCGCTGCCGGCGGCGGGCGACTTGTACGGGGAAGTCTCCTATGATGTCGGCCGCGATGGGGTGCGGGAATTGGTGATCGATCGCGTCGCGCAATGAGCGTGGGAACGGCTTCACGACCGCCACGGTCCAAGCTGCGGGCGGCGATCGATCAGCGGGAGGCTCTATCAACGTGGAAATCGAACCAGCCGGCGAGACGCCGCCACGGCGCAGGCGCGGCGCCCTCTGGCTGGTCGTAGGCGTCTGCGCCGCCGTCGCGGCGGCCGTGGGCGTGCGTTACTCGCGTGCGGTCGCAGCCAAGGCTGCCGCGACGCCGCAGGCCGCGGTACCCACCGTGTCGGTCACTCGCGCCGGGCGGAGCAATCTGCCCGCGACCGTGCAGATCATCGGTACGATCGCGGCCCGCTACGACATGCCCATCGGCGTGGAGGGTGACGGCGGCCGTGTTGCCGCCATCTACGTGGAGGCGGGGGATCGCGTGAAGCGCGGCCAGCTTCTCGCCCGCCTCGACGACTCGGTCATCGCCCCGCAGGTGCGCAATCTCGAAGCCGCGCTCGAACAGGCGCGCGCCGAGTCCGAGCTCGCCGCCGCCGAATATCGGCGGGCGCTCGCGGTCGGCGCCTCGGGTGCGCTGTCGGCGGAGGAGACCCAGCGGCGCAAGTCGGGGGCGGTCACGGCCGCGGCGAAGGTGAAAGTGGCGGAAGCGCAGCTCGCCGAAGCCCAGGCGCGCCTCGCCCGCATGCAGGTACGCGCGCCGGTCGATGGCCTGATCCTCACCCGCAACGTCGAGGTCGGACAGGTCGCCGCCGCGGGCGGAGCCGCCCTGTTTCGTCTGTCGGCCGGGGGCGAGGTCGAACTGCGCGGCCAGGTCGCCGAGCAGGACCTGCCACTGCTCGCGGTCGGACAGTCCGCGACCGTGCGCCTCACCGGCAACGCCCGCGCCTACGAGGGGCGGGTGCGGTTGCTCGGCGCCGTGATCGATCCGCAGACCCGGCTCGGCGAGGTCCGCCTCGCGTTGACGCCGGATCCCAACCTGAGACCGGGTGCGTTCGCCAACGCCGAGGTGACCATCAGCCGTGCCGAGCGCACGGTGCTGCCGCAGACCGCGGTACTCACCGACGACAAGGGTAGCTACGTGCTCGTGGTCGGCCGCGACGACCGGATCGAGCGCCGCGCGGTGCGGGTGACGGGCATCGTGCCGAACGGCGTCACCGTGTCGCAGGGCTTGCAACCGGACGATCAGGTGGTGGCGACGGCCGGCGCGTTCCTGCAGGAAGGAGAGACCGTCAAGCCGGTGGCGCGCGCAGAAGGGCGCACGTGAGGAACATCTCGGCGTGGGCGATCCGTCACCCGGTGACGCCCATCGTGCTGTTCGTGGTGCTCTTCTTCATGGGGCTGGTCGCGTTCGTGCGCCTGCCCATCAATCTCAATCCGGACATCTCCTTTCCCGTGGTGAGCGTGAACATCGCGCAACCCGGCGCGGCGCCGAGCGAGCTCGAGACGCAGATCGCCCAGAAGGTCGAAGGCTCGATCGCCAGCATCGGCAACGTACGCAACATCACCACCTACATCACCGAGGGGTCCGTCGGGATATTCCTCCAGTTCCAGATCGGCACCCCCATCGACCGCGCCGTCAGCGACGTACGCGACGCGGTGGCGAAGGTTCGCAACGATCTGCCGCAGGGAATCCTCGAACCGATCGTGCAGCGACAGAACGTGGACGGGGGCGCGTTCGCCTACTACGCGGCCACGACCACGCAGATGACGCCCGCCGATCTGAGCTGGTTCATCGACAACACCATCACCAAGCGCCTCCTGTCGGTCCCCGGGGTGGCGCAGGTCAGTCGCGGCGGAGGCGTGAGCCGCGAGATCCGCGTGCGGCTCGATCCCGCGCGATTGCAGGCGCTCGGCATCACCGCCGCCGAAGTGAACGAGCAATTGCGCACGCTCAATCTGGACGCCGCCGGCGGGCGCGCCCAGGTCGGCGGAGGGGAGCAGGCGATCCGCGTGCTCGGCGGCGCGAAGACTCCACAGGCACTCGGCGACACCGAGATCACCACGCGCGAGGGCAAGCGCTTCCGCCTGCGCGAGGTCGCCGACGTGAGCGACGGCTTCGCCGAGATACGCTCGCTGGCGAGGCTCAACGGCCGGCCGGCGACCACTTTCGGCGTGTTCAAGGCGCGCGGCGCCTCCGACGTGGCGGTGGCGCGCGGCGTGGAGGCGGAGCTCGCCAAGATCCGCGCCGAGAATCCCGGCGTGGACCTGCAGCTCGTGTTCACGTCCGTCGATCACACCTTGCGCACCTACGAGTCGTCGATGAGCGCGCTCGTCGAGGGTTCAGTGCTCGCGATCGTGGTGGTGTGGTTCTTCCTGCGGAGCGCGCGCGCCACGATCATCTCGGCATTGGCCATCCCGCTGTCCGCCATCCCCACCTTTGCCTTCATGCAGTGGATGGACTTCACCCTCAACGGGATCACGTTGCTGGCGCTGTCCCTGGTGGCCGGCGTGCTGGTCGACGACGCCATCGTGGAGATCGAGAACATCGTGCGCCACATGCGCATGGGCAAGAGCGCCTTCCGCGCCGCCATGGACGCCGCCGACGAGATCGGGCTCGCGGTGGTCGCCACCTCGTTCACCATCATTGCGGTGTTCCTGCCGGTCAGCTTCATGGGGGGGGTCTCCGGACAGTACTTCAAGCAGTTCGGGCTGACGGTCGCAGCGGCCGTGTTCTTCTCGCTGCTGGTGGCGCGGCTCATCACGCCGGTGCTCGCCGCGTATTCGCTGCGCGCCGACTCGCTGCACGAGCACCGCGACGACGGCCCCGTCATGACGCGCTACCTCGTGCTGCTGCGCTGGTGCGTCGATCACCGCTGGCGCACCATCGCCGCGGGCACGGTGTTCTTCGTGATCTCCGTGGCGGCGCTCGCGCTGGTGCCGCAGGCATTCCTTCCGGACGAGGACTTCTCCATCTCCTCGCTCAACGTCGAGCTGCCGCCGGGCGGCACGATCGACGACACGGCTCGGGTATCCGCCGCTGCCGCCGCGGTGTTGCGCCGCCAGCCGGAGGTGAAGAGCCTGGTGGAGTTCGTCGGCGGGGACGACGGCGAGGTGCGCACGGGCCAGATCCTCGTGACGCTGGTGCCGCGCTCGCAGCGCTCGCTCAGCGAGAAGCAGTGGGAGCAGCGAATGATGCCGCTGCTCGCCGCGGTGCCGGACGGCCAGCTCAGTTTCAGCGGGCAGGGTGCCGGCGGCGACCGCGACATCCAGTTCTACCTGGTCGGTGACGATCCCGTGCGCCTCGAGCGCACCGCCCGACAGGTGCTCGACGAGATGCGCGGCCTGGCGCAGGTTCGCGGCGCCAGGATTCGCGGCGACTACCCGCGCCCGGAAATCGTGGTGCGTCCGCGGCTCGACGTCGCGGCGCAGCTCGGCGTGAGCGTGCAGAGCATCGGCGAGACGATACGCATCGCCACGCTCGGCGATCTGCCGCAGAACGACGCCAAGTTCGCCTTGAGCGACCGCCTCATCCCCATCCGCGTCAGCCTGGCCGACGATGCGCGACGCGACCTCTCCACCCTCGAGAACCTGCCGGTGCCGACGGCCTCGGGACCGGCGGTGCCCCTGAAGAGCGTGGCCGACCTGAGTTTCGGAGAAGGCCCGTCGGCCATCCGGCGCTACAACCAGAGCCGGCGCGCCTTCCTCGAGGCGGATCTCGCACCGGGCGTGCAGCTCGGCGAAGCCATGGCCAGGATCTACGACCTGCCCACCATGAAGCACTTGCCGGAGGGCGTGCAGCTCGTCAAGACCGGTAACACGGAGTTCTTCCAGGAACTCATGCAGAACTTCGCGCTCGCCATCGGCGCCGGCATCCTCATGGTGCTCGCGGTTCTCGTGCTGCTCTTCGCACGCGTGTTTCAGCCGATCACCATCCTGTCGGCGCTGCCGCTCTCGCTGGGCGGCGCGGCCCTGGCTCTGCTGGTCACCGGCACGCCCTTTTCGATCTCGGTGGTGATCGGGGTGCTGATGCTGATGGGCATCGTGGCCAAAAACTCGATCCTGCTGGTCGACTTCGCCATCGAAGAGATGCGCGCAGGCAAGGCGCGCGCCGCGGCGCTCATCGAGGCAGGCCACAAGCGCGCCCGGCCGATCGTGATGACCACGGTCGCGATGGTGGCGGGCATGATGCCCGTGGCACTCGGATGGGGCGGTGACGCGGATTTCCGCGCTCCGATGGCCATTTCCGTCATCGGTGGCCTGGTGACTTCGACGCTGCTCACCCTGGTGATCGTGCCGGCGGTCTTCACCGTGTTCGACGATCTGGAGGGTTGGCTGGGGCCGCGGGCGCGGCGTCTGCTCGCGAACCCGGAGACCGGGCCCGCGGCATCGCCCGCGCCGGCGCACGACGGCCGGTAAACCCCCTGCGGCGGCCGCGCGTTGTAGCACCGTCATGAAGCGCGCTCCTCGGTGGCTTTCGATGCTGATCCTGCTGCCGGCGGCCGCGCACGCCGGCCTCGCCGGCGATCTGGACTGGGCGCGACGCACGGGCTGCGGCTTCGCGGCGCCGGCCGGCCCCTTGCGGGAGAGTCCCGTGCTCGACGCGGCGGTGCGCCGGGTGGCGTCCGGTGCATCCCTGCACGCCGCGCTTGCGGCCGCCGGGTACACGGCGCGGCAATCCTCCGCCGTGCATCTGTCCGGGAACGTCGGCGACGGCGCGGTGGCGCACACGCTCGCAAGCAGCTACTGCGCCACGCTGCGCGACGCGCACTGGCGCGAATTCGGCGGCTGGCGGCGGGGTTCGGATGTCTGGCTGCTGCTTGCGGATCCCGCGCCGCTGCCGCGCGCTGCCGATGCCGCCGCCATGAGCCGGCTGATCCTCGACGTCGTCAACGAGGCGCGCGCGAGCGGCCACCGTTGCGGTCGCCGCTACTTCGGTCCGGCGCCGCCCTTGGTGCTCGACGCGCGGCTCGGCGCGGCGGCGCTGGAGCACTCCCGCGACATGGCGAGTCACGAGCTATTCGAGCACCGCGGCCACGACGGCAGCACCCCGGCGCAGCGCGTGCGGCGCGCCGGTTACGGACCCTACCGCGTGGTGGGCGAGAACATCGCCGCCGGCGCCATGACCGGCCTCGAGGTGGCCCGAGGGTGGCTCGACAGCCCCGAACACTGCGAGAACATCATGGATCCGCGCTTCGTGCAGATCGGCATCGGTTACGCGGTGGCGCCCGCCGGCGATTACCGGGTCTACTGGACCCAGGTTTTCGCGGCGCCCGCGCAGCACGCCGCCCGCGGTCATTGAGTCGGCCGCGCGCTCGGGAGCGCTCATTCAGCCAGCGCGTGTGCGCTCGACAGGCCGTCTGCGCCGCCCGGCTTGCTGATCAGCAACAGCAGCGGCATGACTGCGAGCGTGAGATAGAGCATCAACCGGAAATCGTCGAGGTAGGCGATCATGCCCGCCTGGCGCGTCACCAGCGCATCGAGCGCCGCCGCGTGCGCCGGGCGGGTAACGTCGAAGGCCGACGCCACCGCCGGGTCGTTCCAGGCGGGATTGACCCGCGTGATGCGCTCCACGAGCGACGCGTGCACGGAGGCGGTATGGCGCACCAGCACGGTCTGCACCAGTGATATGCCGATGCTGCTGCCGATGTTGCGCACCAGGCTGTACATGGCCGTGGCCTGGGCGCGAAGTTCGGCCGCCAGGGTCGAGAACGACACCGTGCTCAGCGGCACGAACACCAGTCCGAGACCGATGCCCTGGATCACGCCCGGCCAGACGATGTCGCCCTCGGACAGGTCGAGCGAGTACCCGCACATGAGCCACAGCGCGAGTGCCGTCAGCGCGAACCCCGCGAGCAGCGTGAGGCGCACGTCGACGCGCCCGACGACCCTGCCGGCGATCATCATCGCGAACATGGTGCCGATGCCGGCCGGCGCCGTCACGAGCCCGGTCGTGGCGACCGGATAACCGACCAGGGATTCGAGCAGCGTCGGCGTCAGTGCGCGAGTGGCGTAGAGCACCAGGCCAACCACGAAGATGAAGAACGTGCCGGTGAGGTAGTTGCCGTTGCCGAGCAGGCGCCGGTCGAAGAAGGAGCGCTCGGCGGGACTCAGTGCGGTGTGGGCGATGAAGTAGGTGAAGGCGATCACCAGCACGACCAGCTCGACCCAGGTCTCGGTCGATGAGAACCAGTCGTTCTGTTCGCCGCGATCGAGCAGGAGCTGCAGTGCGCCGATCGCGAGGCTCAGGAAGGTGAAACCGAAGGCGTCGAAGCGAAGCCGGCGCGCAGCGGGAGGATCGGGAATGAAACGCCACATGCCCGCGAGGGCGAGCGCGCCGATGGGCACGTTGATGAAGAATACCCAGCGCCAGTCGTAGCGGTCGGTCAGCCAGCCGCCGAGGGTCGGTCCGAGGATGGGTCCCACCATCACGCCCATGCCCCAGACTGCCATCGCGGAGCCCTGGCGTTCGCGTGGATTGATCTCCATCAGCACGACCTGCGAGAGCGGCACCAGCGCCGCGCCGAATACGCCCTGCAGCAGTCGCGCCGCGACGATCTGGCCCAGCGACGCGGCGATGCCGCACAGCGCCGAGGCCAGCGTGAAGCCAACCACCGAGGCGAGGAATACCGGCTTCTGCCCGAATCGATCCACGAACCAGCCGGTGAGGGGCGTGGCGATCGCAGCCGCGACGATGTAGGCGGTGAGCACCCACGCGATCTGATCCTGCGAGCCAGAGAGGCTCCCCTGCATGTGCGGAAGAGCCACGTTGGCGATCGTGCTGTCGAGCGTCTGCATGATCGTGGCGAGCATGATCGACAGCGTGATCATGCGTCGCTGGGCCGCGCCGATCATCGCGTCGCGCCGATCATTGCGTCGCGTCGATCAAGTTCTCGAGCCGTTCCAGCAGCCGCGTGGCGCTGTCCAGATCCTCGCGCGCCAGCTGCCCTAGGAGTTCGCGCCGAAAGCCCGCGGCCGTCGCGTGCACGGTCTCGTAGAGGCGCACGCCCTGCGGCGTCAGGCGCACGAGCTTCACGCGGCGATCCGAGGACGACGGCTCGCGCGTGACGAGACCGGCACGCACCAGCCGGTCGATCATGGCGACCATGGTGGCACCTTCGACACCGAGCCGCTCGGCCAGGACCGACTGCGACGGGGGTTGCGCCGACTTGGCCGCGACGGCGATGGTCATCCAGCCCGCCTGGCTGAGGCCGAGGTGGCGCAGGCGACGATCCAAAGCCTGGCGCCACGCGCGCGCGGTGTTGTGCAAGGCCGAGGCAAAACGTTCCTGCAGTTCGGTCATGAGCCGCCTAATGATTAGTAGCCTAATGGATAGAGTAGCGCGATTCGTGCCGGCGTGACAATGTCATTGCAGCGCGGAACCATCGCCAAAGCGAGGCGTCGTATCAGCATGAACCAGGAAGTCCACGCCGCATGAACCAGCTCACTCTGTTCACCGTCGCCACGCCGGCCGAGGGCGTGTTGCCGCGCCGTTCGGTTGCCGACGGCCATCCCATCGGTCCGAGCGATCCGGCGATCAGTGTGGTCACGGACTTCACCCGCGAGCACCCCGCCACCGTGGACGAAGACCGCCAGATCGACGATGCCCTCGCCGACATGATCCGCGCCGGCGTGCGCGCCTTGTTGGTGGTCAAGGATCATCGCATCGTGGGCCTGGTCACTTCCTATGACATCCAAGGCGAGCGGCCGCTACAGTTCCTGCAATCCTCGAACTACACCCGTCACGAGGACGTGCGCGTCGTCGACGTGATGACCGCCTGGCCGGAATTGGTCGCTATCGACTGGCGGAGCCTTCAGGGGGCGACCGCGGGCGACCTGTTGCGCCTGTTCCAGGAGTCCGCTCGTACTCACCTGCTGGTGATCGAGGCCGAGGGCAGCGGTGACGGCTGTGTGGTGCGCGGGCTCATATCGCGTGCGCGGCTCGAGCGGCAGCTCCTCGGTCTGCGACGCACCGGCTGATCCGTCGCGGGGCGCGGACCTCAAGGCCTCGCCGGCGGCGTCCACCCCGCCAACTTCAGTATACTCGTGGTCGCTGGGCAACAGCGTCAACGGGGAGCATTCAATTCCATGAGTCTCGCGTCCAGGAGCGCGGCCGAGTGGCACGCCAGTGCGCAGGCGTTGCGTTTCGAAACCCGGCATTTCATCGACGGCGACTACGTCGATTCACAGGACGGCGCGCGTTTCACCGTCGTCAATCCCGCCACGGGCAAGCCGCTCGCCGAGGTGTCCGCGGGCTCCGCCGCCGACGTGGATCGGGCCGTGGCGTCGGCCAAGCGCAGCTTCGCCGGGCGAGTGTGGCGGCGGATGGCGCCGCGCGACCGCATGGCCGTGCTCGCCGAATTCGCGCGCCTCATCGAGGTCAACGCGGAACGGTTCGCCTTGCTGGACACGCTGTGCATGGGCAAGCCCGTCGCGGACATGATCGCCGTCGACGTGCCGCAAGCGGCGCGCACGTTTTCCTACTTTGCCGAACTCATCGACAAGATCGACGGTTCGGTCACCTCTACCGCCGCCGACGCCTTCCATTACATCCTGCGCGAGCCGCTGGGTGTGGTGGGGTGCATCGTGCCGTGGAACTACCCGCTGCTGATGGCCGCGTGGAAGGTGGCTCCGGCGCTCGCCGCCGGCAATTCCGTGGTGCTCAAGCCCGCGGAGCAATCGCCCTTGTCGGGCTTGCTGATGGCGGAACTGTTCGTCCAGGCGGGCGGACCCCCGGGAGTGTTCAACGCCGTAAACGGCCTCGGCGAGACGGCGGGCGCCGCGCTGGCGCTGCACGGTGACGTCGCCAAGATCGCATTCACCGGCTCCACCGAGGTCGGCAAGCAGATGCTGGTCTACGCCGGCCGCTCGAACATGAAGCGCGTCAGCCTGGAGTGCGGCGGCAAGTCGCCGCAGATATTCCTCGCGGATCTGCCGGATCTCGACACCGCGGTCACTTACGCGATCAACGGCATATTCGGCAACATGGGCGAGGTTTGCAACGCCGGATCGCGGTTGCTGGTCGATCGCCCGATCGCCGAGGAGTTCCTGGCGCGCTTCGTCGCCAAGGGTCGCAGCGCCTACCGTCCCGGTGATCCGCTCGATCCACGCACCAACCTCGGTCCGCTGGTGACTGCGTCGCACCGCGCGCGCGTCCTCTCCTTCGTCGAGCGGGGCAAGGCGGAGGGCGCCACGCTCGAGTTCGGCGGGGTCGCGCCGCCGCTGCCGGGATGCTTCGTCGAGCCCGCACTCTTCTCCGGCGTGGACAACGGCATGAGCATCGCGCGCGAGGAGATCTTCGGCCCGGTCGCCGCGACGATAGTCTGCGACGGCATTGCCGACGCGCTGCGTATCGCCAACGACTCGATGTACGGACTGGCCGCGTCGGTGTGGACACGAGACCTCAACACCGCCTTGTCGACGGTGCGCGATCTGGAGGCCGGCGTGATCTGGGTCAATTGCTTCGACCACGGCGACATGACGCAGCCGTTCGGCGGCTACAAGCAGTCCGGCCAGGGACGGGACAAATGCCTGGAGAGCCTGCTGTCCTACACGCAGACCAAGTCGGCCTGGATTCACCTCGGATGACGCCTCTGCCGCGCACGCTCGGGCTGCTCGGCACGGGGGTGATCGGCGGCGGCTGGGCGGCGCGCGCGCTGCACTTCGGCATCGACGTGGTCGCCCTGGACGTCGATCCGGGGATGCAGGACTGGCTGCGCGGCGCCGTCGAGAACGCGCAACCGGCGCTGGCCCGCCTGACGTGCGCACCGCTGCCGCCGCCAGGGAGATTGCACTTCACCACGCGGCTCGAGGAACTCGCGGCACGGGCGGATTTCATCCAGGAGAACGTGCCGGAGAATCTCGGCCTCAAGCAGCGCCTGCTCGCCGAGGTCAGTCGCCTGTCGCCGCCGCACGTGGTGATCGCTTCCAGCACCTCCGGGCTGATGCCGAGCGACCTGCAGCGCGAGATGCGCGCGCCCGGGCGCTTCTGCGTGGCGCACCCCTTCAATCCGGTGTATCTCTTGCCGCTGGTGGAACTGGTGGCGGGAAAGCTCACCGAGTCCGCGACGCTCGATTCGGCGGCCGCGTTCTTCAAGCACATCGGCATGCATCCGCTCACGGTGAGACGCGAGGTGCCCGGGCATCTGACCGACCGCCTGCAGGAAGCCCTGTGGCGCGAGATTCTGCACCTCGTGAACGACGACGTGGCGAGCACCGGCGAGCTCGACGATGCCATCGTCTACGGACCGGGACTGCGCTGGGCCGCGATGGGCACCAACCTCATCTATCACCTCGCGGGCGGCGAAGGCGGCATGCGCCACATGCTCGAGCAATTCGGTCCGGCCCTCGCCTGGCCGTGGACCAAGCTCGAGGCACCGGCGCTCACCGAGACCTTGATCGACAGGATGGTCGAGGGAACGCGGGCGCAGGCCGGCGGCCGCTCCATCCGTGAACTGGAGCGGTTGCGCGACCATTGCCTGGTGGCGATCCAGCGTGCATTGCGGGAGTTCGACATCGGCGCCGGAGCGACCCTGCGCGCGCTGGAGCAGCGTCTGGAGCGTGACGCGGCCGCGCGAGCCGACGGCGCCGAAGGATCAGCATTGCGCTACGAGACCCGGGTGCGGCCCGAGTGGACCGAGTACAACGATCACCTGCGCGACTATCGTTACGGTCAGGTGTTCGGCGACGCGATGGACGCGTTGTACCGCGCGGTCGGCGTCGACGAGGACTACCGGCGCTCCGGACGCATGTACTACGACGTGGAGAACCACGTGCGTCACCTGGCCGAGGCCAAGTCCGGCGACGATCTGTGCGTAACCACGCGCATACTCGCGGTCGACGAGAAGCGCCTGCATGTGTTCCAGAGCATGCATCGCCGCCGTGACCAACGGCTGGTGGCGACGGGCGAATACCTGCACCTGCACGTGGATCGCGCCACGGCGAAGGCGGCGCCGGTCGATCCGCGGGTGCGCGAACGGCTGGAGGCGCTGCAGAGCTCCCAGGCGGCCGAGCCGCTTCCGGCGGGCGCGGGTCGGCGGGTCGGAGCGCGCTGAGGTGGAATTCGCGCTCAGCGACGATGAGCAACTGGTGGTCAAGACGACCCGCGACTTCGTGCAGCGGGAGCTGTATCCCCACGAGCGCGAGGTGGAGCGCACCGGGTCTTTGCGGCCCGAATTGCAGGCCGAACTCAAGCGCAAGGCCATCGAGGCGGGTCTGTACGCGGCCAACATGCCGGTCGAAGTCGGCGGCGGCGGTCTGGATCCGGTCTCCTGGGTGTTGTACGAGAAGGAGCTGGGCAAGACGAGTTACGCCCTGCACTACACGTGCGTGGCCCGGCCCTCGAACATCCTGCTCGCCTGCGTCGGCGAGCAGCGCAGCCGCTATCTGCTACCGACGGTGCGCGGCGAGCGCGTCGAGTGTCTGGCGATGACCGAGCCGGGGGCGGGGTCGGACCTGCGTGGCATGCGCACGACCGCGGTCGAGAGCGGCGGCGATTTCGTCATTGAGGGCGTCAAGCACTTCATCAGCCACGCGGATCAGGCCGATTACGTGATCCTGTTCGCCGTCACCGGGGAGGAGAGCGGCGCACGGGGCCGCCGCGCGCGCATCACGGCCTTTCTCGTGGATCGCGGTCTTCCGGGATTCACGATCCGCAAGGGCTACGACAACGTCTCGCATCGCGGTTACACCAACAGCGTACTGGAGTTCTCCGGCTGCCGGGTGCCGAGGTCGGCGGTACTCGGCGAACTGCACGCCGGCTTCGAACTGGCGAACACGTGGCTTGGCGCCACCCGCCTGCAGGTGGCGGCCACCTGTCTCGGGCGAGCGGAGCGCGCGCTCGATCTCGCCGCCCGGTGGGCCGCGGAGCGGGTCCAGTTCGGTCAACCCATCGGCCGATTCCAGGGCGTGGGTTTCAAGCTCGCCGACATGGCGATGGAACTGCGCGCCGCGGAGCTCGTGGTGCTGCACGCGGCCTGGAAGCACGCACGGGGAACCGCCGATGACGCCGACATGGCGATGGCGAAGCTCAAGGCCTCCGAAATGCTGGCGATGGTCGCCGACGAGGCGCTGCAGATACACGGCGGCATGGGCCTCATGAGCGACCTGCCGCTCGAGCGCATCTGGCGCGACGCGCGCATAGAGCGAATCTGGGACGGCACCAGCGAAATCCAGCGGCACATCATCGCGCGATCGCTCATGCGGCAGTTCGGTCGCTAGCGCGTCAGCGACCGCTCCAGCGCGGCGGTCGCTTTTCCGCGAATGCGCGCGCCCCTTCCTTGAGGTCTTCGGAGCGCACGACTCGCTGCACGGAGTCGAGCGCGTCGTGCACCGCGAAGGCGCCGTGCTCCGGCACGCTCTCGGTCAGGCGCAGCAGTTGCTTGATGGCCGGAAAGAGCAGTGGCGGTCCGGCGGCGAGTTGACGCGCGATCTCGCGCGCCTTCGCGAGCGCGCCACCCGTCGGAACCACGTGGTTGGCGAGTCCCCAGTGCTTGGCCTCCGCCGCGTCCATCCAGCGTCCCGTCATCAGGAATTCCACGGCGACGTGGTATGGAATCCGCCGCCGCAGCTTGATGGTGCCCGCATCGGCGAGCACGCCGACGTTGATCTCGGGCAGGGCGAATTTCGCGTGTTCCTCCATCACGATGATGTCGGCGCCGAGCACGAGTTCGAAGCCGCCGCCGCAGGCGATCCCGTTGACCGCGGCGATGACCGGCTTGTCGAGATTGCGGGGATGGTTGAGTCCGGCGAAGCCGCCGGGACCCCAGTCGGAGTCGGACTGCTCACCCTCCGCGGCGGCCTTCAGGTCCCAGCCGGCGGAGAAGAACCGGTCGCCCGCGCCCGTGACGATGGCGAAGCGCAGCTCGGGATCGTCGCGAAATCGGGTGAAAACCTCATTGAGGCGCCGGCTGGTCGCGAGATCGATGGCGTTCGCCTTCGGGCGATCGATGACGACCTCGAGAACGGGTCCGTCCCGGTGAACTTTGACTGCGTCGGACATGTGATCGCTCCTCAGGGGATTCGAAGGCGCACCAGGGCGTCGACCGCGATCGCACCGCGTCCGGCGGGTCGGACGATGAGAGGGTTGACGTCCAGTTCCAGCAGCGTATCGCGGTGCGCGGTCGCATAGCGGCCGATGGCGAGGATCGCCTCGATCAGCGCGGGGGCGTCTCCCGGAGGCCGGCCGCGGTAGCCGGCGAGGAGTCGGCCGGCCTTGACGCCATGGATCGCGGCGGCGATCCGCGCCTCCGTCCAGGGCGGCAACACCACCACGCGATCGGCCCAGAGTTCGGCAAGTACGCCACCGGTGCCGATCAGCAGCGTCTGGCCGAACTGGGGATCGGCGAGCACGCCCACCAGCCACTCGCACACCCCATCCTCGACCATCGCCTCGACCAGCACCCGTTCGCCGAGTGCGGCGAGACGCGCGGCGGCCTCCTGCACGGCGGTCGCGTCGCGCAGAGCGAGCGCAACGCCGCCGACTTCCGACTTGTGGGCGAGCCCCCGTGCGACGGCCTTCAACACCACGGGATAGCCGAGCTCGGCGGCGACCGTGACGGCCTCGGCGACCGGCACGCAGCGTCCGCGAGGCGTGTTCAGGCCGAAGCGAGCCAACGCCGCCTTCGCCTCGGCTTCCGGGAGCAGGGCCGACGCAACGTCCCCGTCCACCGCGGACGTCGCTGCCGGCGGCGACGCCACCTGCGAAGGATCGGCGCGGCCCACGGCCGCGGCGAGCGCCAGCGCCTCGAGCGCCTCGCGCTGGCCCTGCAGGGGTACCACGCCCGCCCGCAGGCAGCGTCGGCGCACGCGCTCGGAGATCGTCTCGGGCAGGGAGCTGATCAGCGCCGCGCAACTGCGTGTACCGGCGGATGCCTCGACGTAGGCGTCGATCACGGCATCGTAGGCACCCGTTTCCGTCTCCGGTTCCGGAGGCAGGTCGAGCATGTACGCCACCGCGTCGAAACCCGCCGAGAACGCCGCTTCGAACACGCGCCGCAGCTCGTCGGGCCGGAACCACAAGTAGGTGTGCAGATCGAGCGGATTCGCGACGGTCACGCGCTCACCGAGCAACTGGCGCAGGCGACCCTCCGTGGCGGGCGGTAGCGCCGCGAAGTCCAGATCGAGCGTGCGCGCCACGTCGGCGGTCATGGCCATGTCGCCACCGGAGGCGCCCATCACCAGGATTCGTCCGCCGCGCGGCGCGCCGCCGACGTGCAGTATCTTGAGCGTCTCGCAGAGAGTCGCGAGCGTGTCGCAACGCGCGATGCCGGCATCCCGGCAGAAAGCGTCGAAGACGTCGTCCGCACCGGCCAGGGCGCCGGTGTGGGTGCGGGCGGTGCGTGCGGCGGCGGCGGTGCGGCCGGATTTGACCAGGGCGACCGGCTTGCCGGCGCGGCGGGCGCGGGCGGTCGCGGCGGCGAAGCGTGCCGCATCCTTGATCCCCTCCACGTACAGGCCGAAAGCCGACACGCGCGGATCGTCGGTGAGCGCCTCGACGAGATCCTCGATGCCGAGGCGGGTCTGGTTGCCCACCGTCACGAGATACCCGATGGGCAGCGAGCGGCGGTTGAACATCAGCGTCAGTGCGATGGTGCCGCTCTGGCAGATCAAGGCGACACCGCGCTCGAGCCGTTCGCCCACGATCTGGTCCGGCATCATGGCCACCCGATCGAAGAAGTTCACGAACCCGTAGCAGTTCGGCCCGAGGTAGGGCAGATCTCCCGCGCCGCCTTCCAGAGCGCTCGTCAGGAGTCGTCCGTCCTCGGCCAAGGTCTCGTCGAAGCCGGACGCAAACGCGACGAACCCGCCGGCGCCGCGCCGTGCGAGGTCGGCGGCGAGCCGGGGCGTTTCGTGGTTGGGGACCGCGACGAACGCGGCGTCCGGCGCTGCCGGCAACTCGTCCACCGAACGGTAATACGTCACTCGCGCGTTGGAAGGACGCGTCGGGTGTACGCGCCACAACGTACCTTCGTAGCCGAGCGCGCGATTGCCGGCTTCGACCGCATCGGTCCAGGCGCCCGAGCCGATCAGCGCCACCGATCGGGGCGCGAGCAGCCGACGCAGTCCGGCTGCGCCCAAGGCGTCAGCTCCGCCGCAGCGCAATCGTGCGCGAGCGCGGACCGAAGAGCGCACGCTCCGCCGGCGGCAGCGTGCGCGACGCGATGCATTCCGAGAGAGGCGCCGGAAATTCGCACGCACGCGCAGTCTCCCCCTGCCGGACGTGCAGCAGCAGGGTCTCCGCCACGGCGGCCGGTGCGGCGAGCCGTGCGCAAGTCAGTCGGTGGCCCGTCAGCAGCCGCTTGCGGTCCGATTCGAGTATCACGGTGCTGGTCTCGACGAGGTCACCGGCGTGCAGTTCGTTAAGGAAATGCAGGTGCATCTCCACCGTATACAGAGTGCAGCCGGTGGCGCGTCGATAGTCCGCGCCGAGCCCGAGTTCCTCCAGGGCGGCGTCGGCCGCGTCGCTCACCATCAGCGCGTAGTATCCGTCGCGCAGGTGTCCGTTGTAGTCGACCCAGCCCGTCTCGACGCGCGCCCGATGGCTGGCCAGCGCAAGCGACGTCATCGCAGTCCCAGCCGCTCGCGAGCCTCCGCCGGGCCGAGCACGCGCGCGCCCATGGCCTCGATGATGGTGCGGGCGCGCTCGACCAGCTGCGCATTGCTGGCATACACGCCCTTGCGCAGGTAGAGGTTGTCCTCGAGTCCGACGCGTACGTTGCCGCCGAGCAGTATCGACTGTGCAACCCACGGCATCTGCATGCGGCTGATGGCGAACGTGCCCCAGTTGCAGTTGGGAGGCAGGGAATTGACCATGGCGATCAGATGCGCCACGTCGGCAGGGACCCCCCACGGAATCCCCATGCACAGTTGGATGAGGGTCGGGTCGTCGAGCAGACCCTCCTTGATCATCTGCTTGACGAACCAGAGATTGCCCGTGTCGAAGATCTCGAGCTCCGGCTTCACGCCGAGATCGCGGGCGATGGCGGCCCCCTGGCGCAGATAGTCGGGTGTGGACACGTACGCCCGATTGCCGTCGCCGAAATTGAGGCTTCCGCAGTCGAGGGTCGCGATCTCAGGACGATACTTGCCCTCATGGCACAGTTCGATGACGTGCCGCATCCGCGCTTCCTGGGTGGTGAAGTCGCTGCCCGGGGCGGGGGTGTCGGCCAGCCCGTTCTTGCCGACGACGATATATCCGCCCATGCCGCAGGTGAGATTCACGATCACGTCGACGCCGCTCTCGCGAATCCGCCTGACCACCTCGCGGTAGTGGCGGGTCTCCATGCTGAAGGCGCCGGTGTCGGGGTCGCGCACGTGGATGTGCACCACCGCCGCGCCGGCGCGTGCCGCCTCGATTGCGGTGGCGGCTATCTCGGCGGGCGTGATGGCGCAGTGCGGGCTCTTGGTGACCTTGCTGTCGTCTCCGGTGACGGCGCAGGTGATGATGACGTCTTGATTCATGGCTCCGCCTCCCGCGACTCAACGCCTGCTGCCGGCGAGCGCCCGGATGATCTCGCATTCGCCGCACGAACCCACCACGCGGCCCTCGGCGGCCAGCAGCACCGGGTGCCCGGTGGCCTGACGCAGGCGGATGATGGCGTGCAGCGACGTGGAGGCCGGGGCGATGGCGATGCCCGGTCCGGCATGCGGCCACGCGCCATCCTCGGCCGCCTCCAGCAGCGGCAGTCCCTGGCCGTCGATGGTCGCGGTGCGCGCGGCGCCGCGCTCGTCGAGGTCGATACGGTAACGGCCGGCGGTGTCCAGGCGCACGGTGCTGCCGTCGGCGGCGCATTCGCCCACGGACCGCATGATCATTGCACCGCTGAGCACGTCCAGCGGATTCATGTGCCGTACGAACTCGGCCACGTATTCGTCCGCGGGCGCGAGCACGATGTCCTCGGCGGTGCCGGTCTGGACGATGCGTCCGTGCTGCAGGATCGAGATGCGGTCGCCGAGGCGCAGCGCCTCGTCCAGATCGTGGCTGACGAACAGGATGGTCTTCTTCACGCGCGCCTGCAGCGCGAGCAACTCGTCCTGGAGCTTGCCGCGGATCAGCGGGTCGAGGGCGGAGAAGGGCTCGTCCATCAGCAGTACGTCGGCGTCGGTCGCGAATGCGCGCGCGAGTCCGACCCTTTGCTGCATGCCGCCGGAGAGTTCGCCGACGGCGCGGTCGGCCCACTGAGTCAGGCCGACGAGGTCGAGCTTCTCGTCGACGATGCGCCTGCGTCGCGCCGCCGGCTCGCCGCGCAACTCCAGCCCGAAGCCCACGTTGTCGCGAACGCTGCGCCATGGAAGCAGACCGAACTGCTGGAAGACCATGGCGACCCGTTCGCGCCGCAGTTGCCGCAGTTGATCCGTGTTGCAGTGTGCGACGTCGACCACGGCATCGCCGCTGCGTACCAGGACCTCACCGCGCGTGACCGGATTGAGCCCGTTCGCGGCTCGCAGAAGCGTCGACTTGCCGGAGCCGGAAAGTCCCATGAGCACCGAGATCTCGCCGTGCGCCACGCTCAACGAGGCGCCGGCGACGCCGACCACGACGCCGTGGCGGTTCTGGATGTCCGTGCGCGACCCGCCGGCGTCGAGAGACTCCAGCGCCGCGCGTATCGCCCGCCGTCCCTCGCGTCCCGGCGCGGCGCTGAAAAGAATGTCGACGCGGCGGAACTCCACCGCGGGCGTCAGCGGCGTGGTGGAGCCGCTCATCGCGACGGACCCCGATCCTTCGGGCGGCTCATGCGGTCGAGCACGATGGCGAGCAGCACGATGGTGAAGCCCGCCTCGAAGCCCATGCCGACCTGGACGGAGTTCAGGGCGCGGACCACCGGTACGCCAAGCCCGCCGGCGCCGACCAGTGCCGCGATCACGACCATGGACAGACTCAGCATGATGCACTGGGTGATGCCGGCCACGATGGTCGGGGCGGCGCTCGGCAGCTCGACCTTCCACAGCAGCTGCAGCGGCGTCGCACCGAAGGCCTCGCCGGCCTCCAACAGCGGCTTCGGAACGGAGGTGATGCCGAGGTGTGTGAGGCGTATCGGTGCGGGCAGGGCGAAGATGACGGTGGAGATCAGTCCGGGCACGACGCCGAGGCCGAACAGCACCAGCGTGGGGATGAGGTACACGAACGTCGGCAGGGTCTGCATCAGGTCGAGCACCGGGTGAAGCGCCGCGTACAGTCGGGGACGATGCGCCGCCGCTATCCCCACGGGCACGCCGATGAGCGCGGAAAGCAGGGTGGCGACGATCACCAGGGCCAGCGTGTCGAGGGTCGCCTGCCAGTAACCCTGATTCAGGATGAACAGCAGCGCGAGCAGCACGAAGGCCGCGAGCGCGAACGACCGGCGCAGCAGCCACGCCAGCACCGCCGCCGCCACGATCAGCGCCGGGGCCGGCAGCACCGCCAGCGCCACGCTCACCGCCTGCACGGTGCCGCGAATGACCACCGAGACCGCATCGAAGAAGAGCATGCCATGCGCCTTGACGAGGTCGATGAAGCGCGCGACCACGTCGCCCACCGGAATCTTGTGCGCGATCACCCAGGCCTCGAAACCTGCCGGTCCCAGACGCTGCAGCGCGCGCGTGGTCGCGCCGAGGGCGGGTTTGCCGTCGGCGGTACGAACGCCGTCGAGCCAGTTCTTGAGCACCTGCGGATGAGCGGCGAGCCACGCCGCCGCCGCCGCGTCCGGCTGCTCGTGGCGGTCGAGGATGGCGCCCATCATCTCGCTCTCGCCGCGCAGCGAGAACTTCAGGTTCGACACCAGTCGCGCGACGTTGGGACACTCCTTGGCGTAGTCGCGGCGCGTGAGCGTGTAGATGGTCGCGCCGCCGAAGTTCGGTCCGAAAACCGCGTCGCCCCCGGAGAGGTACTTGATGTCGAACCGCATGTTCATGGGATGCGGTTCCCAGGCGAGGAACACGATCGGCTGGTGGTCGCGAACCGAACGCTCGACCTGGGCGAGCATGCCTTGCTCGCTCGATTCGACGAGTTTGAAGTCGCCGAGGTCGAACAGGTCCTGCTTCAGCATGCCGAGCACGAGGCGATTGCCGTCGTTGCCGGGTTCGATGCCGTAGATGGCGTGATTCAGGGCGTCCGCGAAGCGGTGGATGTCGTGAAAGTCGCGCAGACCAGCGGCGTAGGCGTATGCGGGAACGGCAAGCGTGTACTTGGCTCCCTCGAGATTGGGCCCGACGACCGTCACCGAGCCGTCGGCGAGGTAGGGCGCCCGGTCCGCCTCCTGCATGGGCATCCAGTTGCCGAGGAACACGTCGATGTCGCCGTGGTGAATCGAGGCGAACGTCACGGGCACCGACAGTACGGTGACGGTGGGTTGGTAGCCGAGTTCGCGCAGCACCTGCGCGGCGAGCGCGGTGGTGGCGGTGACGTCGGTCCAGCCCACGTCCGCGAAGCGCACCGTACGGCAATTGGGTGATTCGGCGACGGCTGGGGTGGGTGCCGCCGAGGGCGGGGGCGTCGTCGGTGGCGGGGACGTCGCCGGTGTCGGGGACGTCGCCGGTGGCGAGGACGCGGTCGGGGTCGAGGACGCCGCCGCGAGCGAGGCGTCGGCGGCGGCTGTCGGCGCCTGCGCCCACGCCGCCGCAAATGCCAGGATGGCAACGCCGAGCGACTTGACCGTCAGGCGCAGAGAACGGCAACATGTGCGCCAGGAAATCGGCCTTGATTGAACGTTCAACGATCCGAGACCACCGGGCACCCGTCCTCCCTACACACTTGATGTGAAACGGGTTGAGATCGTACCGGCCGATCTTAGTCGTAAGCCGAACCGATCGTCCATAGGCACGTTGCAGGCCAGTCGGGGGGATTCAATTGAAGAATCAATCAAGCCGCTCCACCGAGCCGCGCGAGCCGCTCGAGGATGTGCGCCGGCGGCAGCTCATCGACGTCACCATCGATAGCCTAGCCGAAGTCGGCTATACGGGCACCACGCTGGCGCAGATCGCGGCGCGTGCCGGTGTCTCGCCCGGGCTCGTGGCGCACTACTTCGGCGACAAGGAGGGGCTGCTCGAGGCGACGTTTCGCGCTCTCGTGCGACGCGTCGGCGACCAGGTGCGCTCGCGGCTGCGCGAGGTCGGCAATCCGCGCGCGCGCATCCAGGCGGTCATCGACGCCAATCTCGCGCCGGAGGAGTTCGATCAGCGCACCGGCACCGCCTGGCTCGCGTTCTGGGGGCAGGCGCTGCAGTCGCCGCGGCTCACGCGGGTTCAGTCGATCTACCAGCGGCGCACGCTGTCGAATCTGCGAGCGTCGCTCAAGGAGCTGGTCAGCGCCGGGGAGTCGCGCGATCTGGCGGCGATGATCGCGGCGATGATCGACGGCGTGTGGCTGCGTGCGGCGCTGTCGGGCTGGCGCGAGGCCGACAGCGGCACGGCGCGGGCGCTGCTCAACGAGTTCGTGGATCGCCGTCTCGCCGCACACGCGGGGACGCGCGCGGGCGCGCCGGCCGTCGCGGCTGCGGCGAAAGCGGCCGTGCGCTCGGCGCCGGCCTTCGGCGCAAGCTTCGAAACGGTGAATCCCGCCACCGGCGAGGTGCTCGAACGCCTGCGGGTGGACGGACCGGCGCAGGTGGAGGCGGCGGTGCAGCGGGCGCGGGCCGGACAGAAGGTCTGGGCCGCGAAGTCCGGCGCAGAGCGGGCGCGAATATTGCGCGCGGCGGCGGCCGCCTTGCGCGCCCGCAATGCCGAGCTCGCGCGTCTCGAGACGCTGGATACGGGCAAGCCCATCCAGGAGACCTCGACGGTCGACGTGCTCTCGGGCGCGGATTGTCTGGAGTATTTCGCGAGCCTCGCGCAGAGTCTCGCCGGCGAGCACGTCGACTTGGGCCCGCAGGCGTTCGGATATACACGTCGCGAGCCGCTCGGCATCGTCGCCGGCATCGGCGCCTGGAATTACCCCCTGCAGATCGCCTGCTGGAAGGCCGCGCCGGCGCTCGCATGCGGCAACGCCATGATCTTCAAGCCCGCGGAACTGACTCCCCTGACGGCGATCAAGCTTCAAGAGATCTTCGCCGAGGCAGGTTTGCCGGAAGGGGTGTTCCAGGTGGTGCAGGGCTTTGCCGACACCGGCCGCCTGCTGACGCGGCACCCGGCGATCCGCAAGGTCTCGCTGACGGGCGAGGTGGGCACCGGCAAGGCCGTGATGGCGGACGCGGCCGGATCCCTGAAGTACGTCACGCTCGAACTCGGCGGCAAGTCGCCGCTGATCGTGTTCGACGACGCGTCCATCGACGACGCGGTGAGCGCCGCGATGCTCGCCAATTTCTACTCCGCCGGCGAGGTGTGCTCGAACGGCACGCGCGTCTTCGTGCACGCCGCCGTGAAGAAGGCCTTCCTGGAGAGGCTCGTGGCGCGCGTGCGGCGCTTGAGCATCGGCGACCCGCTCGATCCGGCCACGCAGGTCGGCGCGCTCATCTCGCGTGAGCACATGGACAAGGTGCTCGGCTACGTACAGCGCGGGATCGCGGAGGGAGCGAGGCTCCTGGTGGGCGGCGAACGGGTGACGGCCGGCGCGCTCGCTGCCGGCGCCTTCGTCGCACCGGCGGTCTTCGACGCCTGCCGCGACGACATGGCGATCGTGCGCGAGGAGATCTTCGGTCCGGTCATGTCGGTGCTCGAGTTCCACGAGGAGAGCGAGGTGATCGAGCGCGCCAACGACACCCCGTTCGGGCTTTCGGCCGGCGTGTTCACCCGTGATCTGGCGCGCGCCCACCGCGTGATCGCCGCGCTGGAGGCGGGCACCTGCTGGATCAATCACTACAACGTTACGCCCATCGAGCTGCCCTTCGGCGGCGTGAAGCTGTCGGGGCTCGGGCGCGAGAATGGACGCGCCGCGATCGAGCACTACACGCAGCTCAAGAGCGTGTACGTCGCCCTGACCGGCGTCGAGTCGCCGTACTGAGGAAGGTGCCGCCGTGAGCGACCAGGTGTTCGATTATGTGATCGTCGGCGCAGGCTCCGCCGGCTGCGTGCTCGCCGCACGGCTGACCGAGGACGGCAGTCGGCGCGTGCTGCTGCTCGAGCGCGGCGGTTCGGACCGCTCGGTGTTCATCCAGATGCCCTCGGCGCTGTCGATTCCGATGAACATGGCCCGCTACAACTGGTTCTACCACACCGAGCCGGAGCCGGGACTCGGCGGCAGGCGCATGCACACGCCCCGCGGCAAGGTGCTCGGCGGCTCCTCGTCGATCAACGGTCTGGTGTACATACGCGGCAATCCGCTGGATTTCGAGCACTGGGCGGCGCAAGGCGCCGAGGGCTGGGGCTACCGCGACGTGCTTCCCTACTTCAAGCGCGCGGAGCGGCGGGAGGAGGGGGGCGACGCCTACCGCGGCGGTTCGGGGCCGCTCGCCACGCGCTACGGCACGCTCGCGAATCCGCTGCACGCCGCCTGGCTCGAGGCCGCGCGGCAGGCGGGCTATCCGCTCACGGCCGACGTCAACGGGGCGCAACAGGAAGGATTCGGCCGCATGGACATGACCGTGGGCGGCGGCCGGCGTTGCAGCGCGGCCAACGCCTACCTCAGGCCGGCGATGCGACGGCCGAATCTCACCGTCGTTACGCACGCGCACGCCACGCGGATCCTGTTCGAGGGACGGCGCGCGGTCGGCGTCGAGTACCTGCGCGGCGGAAATCTTCAGCGGGCGCGCGCCGAGTGCGAGGTCATTCTCTCGGGAGGTCCGATCAACACGCCGCAACTCCTGAAGTTGTCGGGCGTCGGACCGGCGGCGGAACTCGAGTCGCACGGCATCGACGTGCGCCACGATCTGCCCGGCGTCGGCGAGAACCTGCAGGACCACCTCGAGTTCTATTTTCAGGTGGCGTGCAAGGAGCCGATCACGTTGTACTCGGCGCTGGGTGCGTGGGCGCGCATCAAGATCGGCGCGCGCTGGCTGCTGTTCAAGGACGGGCTCGGCGCGACCAACCACTTCGAGACCTGCGGCTTCATCCGCAGCCGCGCCGGTGTCGAGTATCCCGACATCCAGTATCACTTCCTGCCGATGGCGGTGGCCTACGACGGCTCGACGCTCGCGCGCGAGCACGGCTTCCAGGCGCACGTCGGACCGATGCGAACCAAGAGCCGCGGTTGGGTGCGGCTCGCTTCCGCGAATCCGCTCGACAAGCCACGCATCTTCTTCAATTACATGGGACACCCCGACGACTGGACCGAGATGCGCGCCTGCGTGCGCCTGACGCGCGAGATCTTCGCGCAGCCGGCTTTCGACCGCTACCGCGGGCGGGAGATCCAGCCGGGCGGGGAGGTGCGCAGCGACTCCGAGATAGACGCATTCATTCGCGCCAAGGTCGAGAGCGCCTATCACCCGTCCTGTTCCTGCAAGATGGGCGCCGCGAACGACCCCCACGCCGTGGTGGATCCGCAGACCCGCGTCTACGGACTCACGGCCCTGCGCGTGGTCGATTCGTCCATCATGCCGTCGGTGACCACGGGCAATCTCAATGCGCCGACCATCATGATCGCGGAGAAGGCGTCCGATCACATTCTCGGCAGGCCCGCACTGGCGCCCGAGGATGCGCCGTTCCATCGTGCGGAGAATTGGCGCGAAAGCCAGCGCTGAGGTCCCGGGCGCGTTCGTCAGCGCCGCCGATCGGATCGGCGGATCAGTCGGCCATCCTGGGGAGGAGGCTGTCGATCTCGCTCATGAGTTCCGTGAGGTAACCCGCGAAGGAGCGCCACACCTCGACGTGGAAGACGTCGTCCGCGGTGCGCCACAGGACGATCTCCGCCTTGGCGAACACGGTACGGGTGCACATGCCGACCGGAAAGCGGGTCGGGTGAAGATCCAGAGGGCAGCCGCCGGCCAGGATGAGCGCCGACCGGGGCCCGCGAACCTCGAAGCCCAGCTGGCGGTGACCTACGTCCACCAGCGAGTGCGGAACGGCGCTCAATGTCTGCTCGAGAGCGCGGGCGAGGGCTTCGTCGTCGCCGCCGCGATCGATGAGGAGGTGTTCGTCCGGCCCGAGCCAGAGCGTGGCGCGACCCTCGTGCACGATCGCCCGGCACGGCTGATCGGACAGGTCCACCCCCCAGACGACGGCGGCCGCAGCGCGCGCCGCGGCACCGCCCTGCAGTACGAAGCGGGCGGCCGGCGGCAGCGGCACCAGCCAGGGTCGATCGGCGTCAGCCATTCAGTCGCTTCCCTTCCGGGTCGTAGAACACGGGCGAAACCACGGTGACCTCGACGTCACCTCCGGGCATCGGTACGTACAGCGTCTGACCGGTGCGGGCGCGGCCTGCCGCCACCAGCCCGAGCGCGATGGAGTGCCCCAGCACGCTGCTCGCATACGATGAGGTCACGTGTCCGAGCAACTGCATCGGCGGCGTCTGGCCGGGGCGCTCCGCGATCTGTGCCCCTTCCTCGAGCAGCAGGCGCGGATCCCGGGTGCGCAGCCCGACCAGCTGCTTGCGCTCGGGCGCGCGCATCGAGGCGCGCGCCAGCGAGCGCTTGCCGAGGAAATCGGGCTTGGATTTGCCGATCGCCCAGGAAAGACCGGCGTCGTCGGGCGTCACCGTGCCGTCGGTGTCCTGGCCGACGATGATGTAGCCCTTTTCGGCCCGCAGTACGTGCATGGTCTCCGTGCCGTAGGGCGTGATGCCGTGGGTCTGGCCGGCAGCGTAAATGGCCTCCCAAACGGCGGCGCCGTGGCCCGCAGGGACGTTGACCTCGAACCCGAGTTCACCGGTGAAGCTCACGCGGAACAGGCGCATCGGCACGTTCAGGATGCGGCCGGTGGCGACCCCCATGTGCGGCAGCGCGGCCGGCGACAGGTCCACCCCCTCGACCAGCGGCTCGAGTACGCGCCGGGCATTCGGCCCCTGCACCGCAATCACGGCCCACTGTTCCGTGGTGGACGTGAGCCAGACCTCGAGTTCCGGCCACTCGGTCTGCCGGTAGTCCTCCATCATGGCGAGCACCCGCGGCGCGCCGCCGGTGGTCGTGGTGACGTGGAAGCGATCCTTCGCGAGCCGCGCGATCACGCCGTCGTCGTAGATGAAGCCGTCGTCGCGGCAGAGGATGCCGTAGCGAGCGCGGCCCGGTGCGAGCCCGCTCCACGCATTCACGTACAGCCGCTCCAGGAACTGTGCCGCGTCGGCTCCGACCACCTCGATCTTGCCGAGGGTCGAGGCGTCGAACAGACCACAGCCCTCGCGCACGGCCCGACACTCGCGCGCGACCGCGGCGTGCATGTCCTCGCCGCCGCGCGGGTAGTAGCGCGCACGCTTCCACAGTCCCACGTTCTCGAACACGGCGCCGTGGGCCTCCGCCCAGGCGTGCATGGGAGTGGTGCGAACCGGATCGAACAGCGCGCCGCGCGACAGGCCGGCGAAGCTTCCGAAGGTGGTCGGCGTGTACGGCATGCGGAACGTGGTGAGTCCGACCTCGGGTATGGACTTGCCGAGTTCTCCGGCGACGATGGCGAGCGCGTTGAGATTGGACGTCTTGCCCTGATCGGTGGCCATGCCGGTGGTGGTGAAGCGCTTGACGTGCTCGATGGACTGGAAGCCCTCGCGGGCCGCGAGCGCCAGATCGCGGGTGGTGACGTCGTGCTGGAAGTCGACGAAGGCCTTGTGCACCGGGCCCGGGGGGTGCGGCAATGCGCCGAGCACGGCCTCGTCGCTTCGCGACGCAGCCTCCACCAGCGATGCCCGGGTGGAGGGCGCCACCGCGGCGCCGCTTTCGGCGGCGGCCGCCTGTCCGGCCGACGCACCGTCCGCGAGAGCAGCAGCGAGATCGAACACGCCGCGGCAGGCGCCGGCGGAGCGTTCGCTCTCGGCGGAGCGCTCGGGAATGAACGCCCGCAGCGCGTCGTTCCATGCGAGTTTGCCGCGCGATTGCGAGAAAAGGTGCACGCTCGGCGTGAATCCGCCCGACATGAGCACCGTGTCGCAGGCGATGCGCTCGCCCACGCGAACGCTTCCGTCCGCGGCCACGGTGCCGAGCGTGATCGCGCTCACGCGCAGGTCGCCGTCGGTGCCCACGACCGTGGCCGATGGCAACACGGACAGGCCGGCGGCCCGGGCCGCCGCGACCAGCGGGCCTTCGGCTCGGGCACGCACGTCGGCGATGACGGCGACGTCGACGCCGCGTTCCTTGAGGTCGAGTGCCGCCTGATAGGCGGCATCGGTGGCGGTGACCACCACGACCCGCTCGCCGACGCGCACGCCGTATCGATTGAGGTAGGTCTGGGCGGCACCCGCGAGCAGAATGCCGGGCCGGTCATTGCCCGGAAACACCAGCGGCCGCTCGATGGCGCCCGTGGCGAGCACGACGGCGCGGGCACGCACCTGCCAGAGGCGCTCGCGTGCGGCACCGGGGACCGGCGACGGCAGATGATCGGTCAGGCGTTGCGCGAGGCCGAGGAAGTTGTGCGGGAAGTAGCCGAACGCGGTGGTCCGCGGCAGCAGGGTCACGGCGGGGTTGGCGGCGAGCTCGCCGACGACCGCCTCGGCCCAGGCGGCGGCCGACATCCCGTCGATGCGGGCGGCGCGATCGGCGAGCAGACTGCCGCCGAACTCGTTCTGTTCGTCGCAGAGGATGACGCGCGCGCCGGTCGCCGCCGCGGCACGCGCCGCGGCGAGCCCGGCAGGACCTGCGCCGACCACCAGCACCTCGCAGTGAGCATAAGTTTGCGCGTAGCGATCGGGGTCCGGGCGCGTCGGGGCGCGGCCGAGGCCGGCCGCGCGGCGGATGAAAGGTTCGTACAACGCCTTCCACGCGCGCCGCGGCCACATGAAGGTCTTGTAGTAGAAGCCGGCCGGAAAGAACGCCGACAACACGTCGTTCAAGCGCTGCAGATCGCGCTCGAGGCTCGGCCAGCGGTTCTGACTCTCGGCCACCAGTCCGTCGTACAGTTCCACCTGCGTCGCGCGCAGGTTCGGGGTGCTGCGCGCGTCGTCGCGGATCACCGTGACCAGCGCGTTGGGCTCTTCCGCACCGGCGGCGAGCACGCCGCGCGGCCGGTGGTATTTGAAGGAGCGGCCCATCAGGTGCACGCCGTTCGCCAGCAGCGCGGATGCCAGCGTGTCGCCGGCGATACCCTGGTACTCGCGCCCGTCGAAGCGGAAGCGCAGGCTGCGGCTCCGGTCGACGCGTCCGCCGCCGTCGGTGCGCAGCCTCATCGCGCCGACTCCGGCGCCGCCGAGTCCGCCGCTCTCGGGTCGGGACGCGGCGCTCCCACCGGGTAGCTCGTCAGTATCTTGTCGCTGGTGGTGTCGCGCAGCACGTTGAAGAATCGCCCGCAACCGCGGGCGTGGCGCCAGCGTTCGGCGTGCGCGCCCTTGGTGTTCCGGCGCGTGTAGAGGAAATTCGCCCAGGCCGCGTCGTCGAGTTCGGCCGGTTGCCGTGGACGCGCGATGTGGGCCTCACCGCCGTAGCTGAACTCGAGCTCCGGTCGCGGTCCGCAATGAGGGCAGGGAATGAGCAGCACGCTACGCCTCTAGTGAGCAACGGCGGCCGCAGCCGCCTCGTCGATGAGATGCCCGTCGCGGAAGCGCTCGATGTTGAATGGCGCGTTGATCGGGTGCGGCTCGTCGCGCGCGATCGTCCAGGCGAACAGATGCGCGGATCCCGGGGTGGCCTTGAAGCCACCCGTGCCCCAGCCGCAGTTCACGTACAGCCCGGGTACCGGCGTCTTGGCGATGATGGGCGAGCGGTCGGGCGTCACGTCGACGATTCCGCCCCAGTTGCGCAGCATCCGCAGGCGGCGAAAGTCGGGGAAGAGCTCGCAGATGGCGTCGAGCGTGTGCGTGTTGACGTGCAGCGCGCCGCGCTGGGTGTACGAGGTGTAGGCGTCGGTGCCGGCGCCGATGACGAGTTCGCCCTTGTCGGACTGGCTGATGTAGGCGTGGATGGTGTTGGACATCACCACGCAGGGAAACACGGGCTTCACGGGCTCCGATACCAGGGCCTGGAGCGGATAGCTCTCGAGAGGCAGTCGCACGCCCGCCATGGCCATGACCACGCTGGTGTTGCCGGCGGCCGACACGCCGACCTTGCGGGTCCTGATCAGGCCGCGGCTGGTCTCCAGCGCCTCGACCGCCCCGGCCGAATCACGGCGTATGCCGGTGACTTCGCAGTTCTCGATGATGTCCACGCCGAGCGCGTCCGCCGCGCGCGCGTAGCCCCAGGCAACCGCGTCGTGCCGAGCCGTCCCGCCGCGCCGCTGCAGGGCCGCACCCAGCACCGGGTAGCGGATGTCGCTGCCGATGTTGAGCGGCGGACAGAACGCCTTGGCCTGTTCGGGCTCCAGCCACTCGTTGTCCACGCCGGCGCAGCGATTGGCGTGCACGTGCCGCTTGAACACCTGCACGTCGTGCACGGTGTGGGCCAGCATCATGACGCCGCGGGGCGAGAACATCACGTTGTAGTTGAGCACCTGCGAGAGCTCGCCCCACATCTTGACGGCGTGGTCGTAGAGCGCCGCGCTCTGCGGAAAGAGGTAATTGGAGCGGATGATGGTGGTGTTGCGGCCCGTGTTGCCACCGCCGATCCAGCCCTTCTCGACCACCGCGACCCGCGTCAGCCCGTGCTCCCTCGCGAGATAGTAAGCCGCCCCGAGCCCGTGTCCGCCGCCGCCGACGATCACCGCGTCGTAGCTCGCCAAGGGGGCGGCCTTGCGCCAGTGCGGCTGCCAGTCACGGTGGCCGGTGAGGCCGCGCCGGATCAGCGCCAGGCCGGAGAAACGTTGTCGGAACATGCTCGCTCGATGATCCTGTGCCGTGTTCGCCGCCGCGTCAGGCGCGCAGGTCCGCGTTGTCCGGGTCGTACGGCGAGTCGACCAGCACCGTCGCGCGACGGCGCTCGCCGAGGATCTCGATGGACAACTCGGTGCCCACGGCCGCGTGGGCGGCCTTCACGTACCCGAGCCCGAGGCTCTTGCGCAGCGCGTGTCCATAATAGCCCGACGTGGCGCGGCCGACGATGTGTCCCGCCGAGTCGAACAACGGTTCGTTGCCGAGAGGATCGGCGTCGACGACCCCATGCACTTCGAAGGTCACGAACCGATTGGGCACGCCGGCCGCCAGCTGCCGCTCGAGGGCCGCCTTGCCGACGAAGTCTCCCTTGTTCATGCGCACGAACCGGTCGAGCCCCGATTCGAACGGCGTGTAATCCGGCGACAGGTCCGTGCCCCACATGCGGTAGGACTTCTCGATGCGCAGCGACTCCATGGCGCGCATGCCGGCCATCCCGATCCCGTGCTCGGCGCCGGCCGCGAAGATGGCGTCGAACAGGTGGTGCGCGTACTCGATGGGGAAGTGCAGTTCCCAACCGAGCGCGCCCACGAAGTTGACGCGCAGCAGGTACACGTCGGTCGCGAAGCCCACTTCCGCGATCCGGCCGGTGAGCCACGGGAAGCCCGCGTTGTCGAGCGGCACGTCGGTGAGCTTGGCGAGCACGTCGCGAGCGCGCGGACCGGCGACCACGAAGCAGCCGCGGCTGGTCGTCACGTTGCGCAGCGTGACACCGGAGGCGGGCAGGGATTTGACCAGGAAGTCGCCGTCATAGCGCTCGGCGGCGCCGGCACTCACCACGTAGAAGCGGTCCTCGCCGATCTTGGTGATGGTGAACTCGGAGCGCACTCCGCCGCGGTGGGTGAGCGCATGGCACAGCGCCATGCGCCCGATGCGCGAAGGCACCTTGTTGGCCACGAGCCCCTCGAGCCACGCTTCCGCGCCCGGTCCGTGGACCTCGTGCTTGGTGAAGGGCGACAGATCGATGACGCCGACGCGCTCGCGGATGCGGCGCGCCTCGTTGCCGACGTGCTCGAAGTAGTTCGAGCGGCGGAAGCTCCACACGTCGCGCGCTTCGACGCCGGGAGGCGCGAACCAGTTGGCGCGCTCCCAGCCGTAGCGCTGACCGAACACCGCGCCCATGCGCTTGAGCTTGTCGTAGATCGGACTCGTCTTGAGTGGACGTGCGTCCTCGCGCTCCTCGTCCGGGAAGTGGATGGTGAAGACGTTGCGGTAGGTCTCCTCGTTCTTTTTCACCACGTAGCGCTTGCCGGTGTACGGTCCGAAGCGCCGCGGATCGACCGCCATCATGTCGATGCCCGGTTCTCCCTCGACGATCCACTCCGCGAGCTGCCATCCGGACCCGCCCGCGGCCGTGATGCCGAAGCTGTGGCCTTCGTTGAGCCAGAGGTTGCGGTGCTGCCAGGCCGGCCCGATCAGCGGGCTGCCGTCCGGGGTGTAGGCGATGGGGCCGTTGACGATGTCCTTGATGCCGCACTGGGCGAGCGCCGGAACGCGCCGTTGCGCCGCCTCGACGTGCGGCAGGAGGCGCTCCAGATCCCCTTCGAACAGGCTCTTGCCGAACCAGTCCGGTACGCCGTCCGCGAATCGCGCGGGTGCGCCTGCCTCATAGGGGCCCAGGATCCAGCCCATGCGCTCCTCACGCAGATAATACGACTGGTCGGACTCGCGCAGCACGGCGAGTTCCTTGCCGCCGCCCTGACGATAGGCCTTGAGCTCCGGCGATTCGTCGTAAACGATGTACTGGTGCTCGACCGGGATCGAGGGCACTTCGATGCCGAACAGCCGGCCCGTCTGGCGTGCGTAGTTGCCGGTGGCGCAGACCACGTGCTCGGCGGTGATTTCGCCGCGCGTGGTGGTGATACGCCACTCGCCGGAGGGCGTACGGGCCACCGCGGTGACTTCGGTCTGCTCGTGGATGTCGGCGCCGCGGCTGCGCGCTCCCTTGCGCAGCGCCATGGTCAGGTCGGCCGGCGCGATATGACCGTCGTCCGGGTGATACAGAGCGCCCACGATGGCGGAGGTTTCGCGCCCGTCGCCGAGCTCCACCAGCGGCCAGAGCGACTTGACCTCGGCGGGGCCGATGATGCGGAACGGCACGCCGATCGTGTTGGCCGTGCCACAGTACTTGAGGTACTCGTCCATGCGCGCCTTGCAGGTCGCGAGCCGCAGGTTGCCGGTCACGTGGAAGCTCACGTCCTGACCGGTCTCGGCCGGCAGGCGCTTGTACAGGTCGACCGAGTACTTGTGCAGCTGGCCGACCGTGTAGCTCATGTTGAACAGCGGCAGCAGGCCGGCGGCGTGCCAGGTCGAGCCGGCGGTCAGTTCCGAGCGTTCCAGCAGGACCACGTCGGTCCAGCCCTTCAGGGTCAGGTGATAGAGCGTACTCACCCCGACCACGCCACCGCCGATGACTACCACGCGGGCATGGCTCTTCATAGCTTCGAACTCCCCGGCTGACCTCGCCTCGACACGAGTGTAGCGAGCATCGCGACCGAGCCTGTCGCGAACACGACACCTAGATGTCGGAAACAGACATTTTCCCGCGCCGAAATGGCATAATTCGCGGGAGGAGGAAAACGTCGATGGACGGTAACGTCGCGCTGCGGCCCTGCCGCTACGTGTTCCTGACGCTGCCGAATTATTCGCTGATCGCGGTGGCGAACGCGCTCGAGCCGCTGCGAATGGCCAATCGGCTGGTCGGGCGGGACGTGTACGCGTGGTCGCTCGCGAGCGTGGACGGACAGCCCGCGACCGCCAGCAGCGGACTCGCGCTCGCTCCCACGGGGGTGCTGGACAAGCTCGGCCCGGCCGACATCGTGTTCGTATGCGGCGGCGTGAACGTGCGCGAAGCCGTTTCGCCGGCACTGATCGCGACGCTCAAGCGCCTCGCGGAGCGGCGCATTCCTCTCGGAGCGTTGTGCACTGGTGGTTACGCGCTGGCGCGCGCCGGTCTCCTCGACCACTTCAAGGCGACCATCCACTGGGAGAACCTGTCGGCACTGCGCGAGGAGTTCCCGCGGGTGCGCATCAGCGACCAATTGTTCACCATCGATCGGGATCGCTACACCTGCTCGGGCGGCACCGCGCCACTCGACCTGATGCTGAACCTCATCCAGCAGAAGCTCGGTGCGCGCATCTCCAAGCTGGTTTCGGAACAGTTCATCGTGGAGCGGGTGCGTACCGACACGGATCGGCAATACGTGCCGCTGCGCGCCCAGGTGGGACCTTCGCATCGCGGCCTGATCCGCGTCGCGCAGCTCATGGAGGAGAACATCGAGCGGCCGCTGCCGCTCGAGAAGATCGCCAGGATGACCGGGCTGTCGCGGCGCCAGATCGAGCGGCTTTTCAAGCGCGATCTGAACTGCGTCCCCAAGCGCTACTACCTGGAGATGCGCCTGAAGCGCGCGCGCGAGCTGCTGTTGCAGACCGCCATGCCCATCATGGACATCACCACCGCCTGCGGCTTCCAGTCGCCGCCGCACTTCTCGAAGTGCTACCGCAATCAGTTCGGGCACCCGCCGAGCGCCGAACGCAAGATCGCCGAGTCGCGCAGGCCCGCGTGAGCGCCGCTGTCGTGTCCGTGGCAGCGGACGTCGCCTCGAAGCCACGTGCGTCCCGGGAATGTTGTTATCTTGCGCTGCGTCGGCGTGTGTCCGCGGGCGGGCAGCTTGCCGGGAGCGCACGAGGAGCCGTCGCATGAACCTTCGCACCGACCTGATCGACTCGCTGCGGCGCCGGCCGCACCACATGGCGCTCGAGCGCCGTTTCTACGTGGATCCGGAGATCTTCCGCGTCGAGATGGAGCAGCTCTGGTACCGGGAGTGGCTGTTCGTGGGCCACGACTGCGAGCTCGCCGCGACGGGCAGCTTCCTGACCGTGCAGGTGGGCGACTATCCGGTCGTCGTGGTTCGTGATCGCGACGGCGGATTGCGTGCCTTCCACAACGCGTGCCGCCACCGCGGCTCGCGCATCTGCACCAGCACGCACGGGCACGCGCCGCGGCTCGTCTGTCCCTACCACCAATGGACGTACGCGCTCGACGGGCGGCTGCTCGCCGCGCGCGACATGGGCGCCGACCTCGACAAGTCCCGCTACGGCCTGAAGCCGGTGCACTGCCAGAGCGTCGGCGGTTACGTCTGGATCTGCCTGGCGGACCAGGCGCCGGACTTCGAGCCCGTGCGCAGGCACCTCGAGCCGTACTTCCTGCCGCACCGGTTGCAGGACACCAAGGTGGCCTTCGAGTCGACCATCGTCGAGGAGGCCAACTGGAAGCTCGTGTGGGAGAACAACCGCGAGTGCTATCACTGCGCCGGCAACCACCCGGAGCTCTGCCGCACGTTCCCCGAGGAGCCGGTGATCACGGGCGTATCGGGCGGGCTGGGCAATCCGCGCATCGCGGCGAAGTGGGCGCGCTGGGAGTCGATCGGCCTGCCCAGTCAGTATCGGATCGCGGCGGACGGCCAGTACCGCACCGTGCGCTATCCGCTCATCGAGGGCGCGACCTGCTACACCATGGACGGCAAGGCCGCCGTCAGCCGGCCGCTGTGCGATACGGTCACCGAAGCCGACGTCGGCTCGTTGCTGCTGTTCCACTTCCCGACCACCTGGAACCACATCATGGCGGATCACGCCACGACGTTCAGGGTACTGCCGCTGACCCCGACCAAGACCCAACTGGTCACCAAGTGGCTGGTGCACAAGGACGCCGTGGAAGGGGTCGACTACGATCTGAAGCGCCTCACGGAGGTCTGGCTCGCGACCAACGACGAGGACCGGCGCGTCTGTCAGGAGAATCAGCTCGGCGTGAATTCGCCGGCCTACGAGCCGGGGCCGTACTCGGCGGTGCACGAAGACGGGTGCATGCAGTTCCTCGATTGGTACGCCACCCGGTTTCGCGCCCGACTGGAGGCGCTGGCGTGACGAGCGGCTATTCCGCCTGGTCGCTGCTGCGCGGCGCCGTCGGCGGCCACAGGCACTGGCCGCCGGCCTGGCCCGCGGTCGAACCGAAGTCCCGCTACGACGTGATCGTGGTGGGCGGGGGAGGCCACGGCCTCGCCACGGCCTACTACCTTGCCAAGAACCACGGCCTGCGCAACGTGGCGGTGGTCGAGCGCGGCTGGATCGGCGGCGGCAACACCGGGCGCAACACCACCATCGTGCGCTCGAACTACCTCTATCCGGAGAGCGCCCGCCTGTACGACTTCTCGTTGAAGCTGTACGAGGGGCTCGGCAAGGATCTCGACTTCAACATCATGCTGAGCCAGCGCGGGTTGCTCATGCTCGCTCACAGCCGGCACGACCTCGACGCCATGTCGCGCTGGGCGAACGCCATGCGCATGAACGGCATCGAGGTGAATCTCCTCGACCGCGCCGCGGTGGCGAATCTGGTGCCGGCACTCGACCTGTCGCCGCGCGCCCGTCTGCCGGTGATCGGCGGCTTCCTGCAGCCGCGCGGCGGTACGGCGCGGCACGACGCGGTGGCCTGGGGATATGCGCGCGCCGCGGCCGCACTCGGCGTCGACATCATCCAGAACTGCGAGGTGCGCGCCTTCCTCAAGGACGGCGCGCGCGTGACCGGAGTGGAGACCTCGCGCGGCCGCATCCAGGCGGTGCGGGTCGGCATCGCGGCCGCCGGACACAGTTCGGTGCTCGCCGGGCTGGCGGGCTTCCGTCTGCCGGTCACGAGCTACGCACTGCAGGCCCTGGTCACGGAGCCGATCAAGCCGGCGCTCGACACGGTGGTCATCTCGCCGGGCACCGGCGCCTACATCAGCCAGTCGGACAAGGGCGGCATGGTGATCGGTGCGATGCTCGATCTGTTTCCGTCGTACGCGCAGCGCGGCAGCTTCGCCGTGCTGCAGGCCATCCTCGCCTCGACGCTGGAGATGTTCCCCTCGTTCAGCCGCCTGAAGATGCTGCGCCACTGGGCCGGCATCGTCGACGTCGTGCACGACTCGAGTCCCATCATCGGGCCGACGCCCGTGCCAGGGCTCTACATCAATTGCGGCTGGGGCACGGGCGGGTTCAAGGCGATCCCGGTGGGAGGCTGGACGCTGGCGCACGTGCTGGCGACCGGCGAGAACCACCCGCTCGCCGAAGCGTTCCAGCTCGAACGCTTCGTCACCGGCCGGCTGGTCGACGAGGCCGCGGCCTCGGGGATCGCGCACTGATGCTGCGCATTCGCTGCATTCACTGCGGCCCGCGCGACGAGAACGAGTTCGTCTGCGGCGGTACGTCGCACCTGACGCGCCCGCCGCTGGGAGCGAGCGACGGCGAGTGGGCCGAGTACCTGTTCTTCCGCGACAACCCCAAGGGACTGCACCTGGAGCGCTGGCGGCACGCGCAGGGCTGCGGCGCGTGGTTCAACCTGGCACGCCACACCGTGACGCACGAGATACTCGCGGTCTACCCGATCACTGAGCGGCCGCCGGCGATCGTCGAGCGCACCCCGCCCTCCGCAGAGGGTTCGCGATGAGCGCCCACCGGCTGCCTGCGCCCTGGGGAACCCGGCTCGACCGCGCGGCGAGGGTACCGTTCAGCTTCGATGGTCGTGATTTCGAGGGCTTCGCCGGCGACACCCTCGCCTCGGCGCTGCTCGCAAACGGCGTGCGGCTCACGGGCCGCAGCTTCAAATATCACCGCCCGCGCGGCGTGTTCGCCGCCGGCGTGGAGGAGACCTCGACGCTGGTGGACGTCGGCGAGGGCGCTTACCGCAGCCCGAACGAGAACGCGGCCACGCTCGAACTGGTACCGGGTCTCACCGCCAGCAGCGTCAACCGCTGGCCGAGCCTGCGCTTCGACTTTGGGGCGATCAACGCACGCCTCGCCGCCGTGCTTCCTGCCGGGTTCTACTACAAGACCTTCAAGTGGCCCGATTGGCACTGGTACGAGCCCTCCATCCGGCGCATGGCCGGCCTCGGACGGGTGGCGAACGCATCGGATCCGGATCGCTACGAGGAGATTGCCGTCGAGGTCGACGTGCTGGTCGTCGGTGCGGGCCTCGCCGGGCTGTGCGCGGCGCGCGCCGCCGCCGAAGCCGGCGCACGGGTGCGCGTGCTCGCCGCCGGGCCGCAGCCGGGAGGCGCGCTGGCGTACCGAGACCCGCAGCGCGCCCGCGAGCTGGCCGCGTCTGCGGAACGCGCGGGTGCGCGGATCGCAACGCGCACGCTCGCCTTTGGTGTCTACGATCACGGTCTGGTGTGCGCCCGCGAGAAGCTGGTCGAGCAAGACGGTGCGCAGCGCCCGCGGCTGAGGGAGCGCTTGTGGAAGATCCGCGCACGCGCGGTGATCGCCGCCACCGGGGCATTCGAACGCCCGATGGTGTTCCCGGACAACGACCGGCCGGGCGTGATGTTGGCGGGCGCGGTGGAAGAGTACGCACGCGCGTTCGGCGTCGCCTGCGGGCGGAGGGTGGTGGTCGCCGCGAATTGTGATTCCGCGTACGACACCGCGCGCAGCCTGCGCGAAGCGGGCATGGAAGTCGTCGCCGTGGTCGATCGGCGTCGCGAGGCCGAGCGCGGCCGTGACCCTGGTCCCGGTACCCGGGTCATCGCCGGCGCGGGACTGTCGGCGGTGTTCGGACGCAACGGCGTCAGCGGCTGCAGCGTGCGCCAGGACGCGGCACCCACCGGCCGCGCGGAGCGCCTGGACTGCGATCTGATCGCGAGCGCCGGCGGATTCGCGCCGGCGGTGCACCTGCATTCCCACGCGGGGGGGCGTCTGCGCTGGCTCGACGCGGAGGCGATGTTCGTGCCGGATGGGCCCGCCGGCGTGGTGGTGAGCGTCGGTGCCTGTGCCGGCGTGTTCGACGCGACGGCGGCCGCCGAGCACGCCGAACTCGCGGGCCGGGCGCTGGCGCGTGGCGAGCGGCTGCCGCCGTGGCCGGCGCCGGGAATCGGCCGCTCGCTCGCCCACACGGCGCTGTCCGGCGCGCGCGGCAAGCAGTTCGTGGACCTGCAGAACGACGTCGACCTTGGCGACGTGGCACTCGCGGCGCGCGAGAACTACCGTTCGGTCGAACACCTGAAGCGCTACACGACCACCGGCATGGGCACCGACCAGGGCAAGACCAGCAACGTCAACGCACTGGTGGCCCTGGGTGAATTCTCGGGTCGGGAACCGGCGGCCGTGGGTACGACGACCTTCCGTCCGCCGTTCGTGCCGGTCACGCTGGGGACCTTCGTCGGCCGCCGCACCGGCGCCCTGTACCGGCCGCTGAAGCGCCTGCCGGCGGAAGCCTGGCACGTCGAGCGCGGCGCGCTGTTCGAGCAGTTCGGCAACTGGTGGCGGCCGGCGGCCTATCCGCAGCCGGGCGAGGACCTGCACGCCGCTGCGCAGCGCGAGGCGGCGGCGGTTCGCCGTGGCGCCGGCCTGATGGACGGTTCGCCGCTCGGCAAGCTCGACGTGTTCGGGCCGGATGCGGCCGCGTTCCTCGACCTCATGTACGTCGGCACCGTCTCGACGCTCAAGGCGGGCCAGGCGCGCTACGGCGTCGTGCTCAATGAACACGGTGTGGTGATGGACGACGGCATCGTGGCGCGGCTGGCCGACAACCGCTTCTGGGTGAACACCACCAGCGCCGGGGTCGAGCGTACGGCGGCCGCCTTCGAGGAGTGGTTGCAGTGCGAGTACCCACAGCTGCGGTTGTGCATCACTCCAGTCACATCGCACTACGGCAACGTCACCGTGGCCGGACCGCGGGCGTGGGCCTGGCTCGCCTCGATCGGCTTCGACGCGGCGCTCGCGCCCAAGGCCATGCGCCACATGACGTTGCGGGAGGCGACCTGGGAGGGTACGCCGCTCAAGGTCATGCGCGCGAGCTTCTGCGGCGAGCTTTCGTACGAGATCAACCTGCCGGTCGACCGCACGCGCGCGTTGCTCGATCGGCTCTGGGCGCGTGCCGCTGAATTCGAGGCGGTTCCCTACGGCATCGAGGCGCTGGAGATACTGCGCACCGAGAAGGGCTACTTGCACGTCGGCACCGACACCGACGGCACGACGCTGCCCGGCGACATCGGCATGGCGCGCGGCGTCGAACGCAAGGCGGCGAATTTCGTGGGGCGGCGCTCACTGCTGCGTCCCGCGGCGCTCGATCCGAATCGATTCGTGCTGGTCGCCCTCGATTCGGCCGACGGACGTACGCTGCTGCCGGTCGGCGCCCAGATCGCGCCCGAACCGCCGCCGACGCGTACCCAGGGCCACGTCACCTCGAGCTACTTCAGCCCGACGCTCGGCCGACCGGTGGCGCTCGCCATGCTCGAGCGCGGAGGTTCGCGCGTCGGCGAGCGCATCAAGGTGCACCACCTCGGACGCGTCATCGAGGCCGTGGTGACGCGGGCGCCGTTCGTCGATCCCGAGGGCAGGCGGATCGATGGCGAGGAGTGAGGCGATGGGGGATCTCGAGGCGGCGCTCGCGCCGGTGTCCGCTGACGGCATCGAAGCGATCCTGGAGCGTGATTGGCACGTGGCGGCGCTGCGCTACTTCGCGGTGCACGGCGACCTGATCGAGGCGCTGGCGAAATGCGGACTCGGCCTGCCCGCCCTCGGCCAGGCCGTCGAGGCGCGCGGACCCGGTGGCGCGCACTTCCTGCTGGCCGCGCGCAGTCCCACCGAGACGTGGGTGATGACCCGCGACGGCGCGGCCTTCGGTGCGCTCGCGGCGCAGCTTGCGCCCTGCGTCGACGGCTGCCTGGTCGATCAGAGCGGGGGCCTGTGGCCGGTGCGGGTTCGCGGAGCGCGCATCGAGGAGCTTCTGACGCGGATCGGCTCGACCGCGGCACTGGTGGCCGCGGGCGCCGCGCACGTCACCCGGATCGCCGAACTGACGGTCATGGTGGCGGCCCCCGGCGATGGCGCGGAGCGTCTGCTGCTGGTCGACCGCGTGTATGCGCCCCACCTGTTCGGGTGGATTCGCGCGACCGTCGCGGACCTGTGAGGGGCGCGCCGCGCGCCCCTCACCCCACCTCTCAGAACTTGTAGCCGAAAGTCGCGCCGATCACGCGCGGACGCAGCGGCGTCTGCGCCACGATGAACTGGTCGGTGCTGGTGAACACCGCGGCGTTGGAGTTGCTCAAGTTCTCGCCGAACACCGAGAACGTCCAGGCGTCCTTGGCGATGCCCACCGAGGCGTCGTAGGTCGTGTAGGCGGGATCCTCGAAGCGCAGGCGCGAGGTGTTGACGGCGCCCGCCTGGGCGATGGTGGGATTCGAGCCGGCCTGCGTGAAGGAGTGGCCGACGTGGTTCGCCCCGGCCTGCACGAAGGTGTTGAAGTCGCCCATCTGCCACTCATAGCGCGCGCGCAGGTTGAACTGGATCGGCGGCGAATTCGCGGTCGGCGATCCGATCGGTCCGAACGGGTTGGTGATCGGCGTGCACGGCGCCGGCTGGGTCGCGGTCGAGCCCGGACAGATCTGGGTGATGGGCCTGCCGAAGTTGGCGCTCGCCGGATTGTTGTCGATGAGCGAGGGCGAATTGGTCTGTTCGCTGTGGTTCCAGGACGCGGCCGCCTGCAGCGTGAGGCCGTGCATGGGTCGGCCGATCAGCGAGGTCTCGACGCCCTTGACCAGGAAGTTCTGGCCATTGGTGTCGTAGAACACGTTGCCGACCACGCCCGGGTTGAAGAACGCGACCTGGACGTTGTCCCAGTTCTCGCGATACACCGCGCCGTTCCACTGCAGCCGGTGATCGAAGAACTCGGTCTTCCAGCCGATCTCGTTGTTGGTCAACTTGTCGGAGTTGTACGCCGACGGCAGAAGGTACTGCGCCTGGCCGTCCGCTCCGGTCGCGTGCGCGGTGCCGCCGTTCTGGTTGAACCCGCCGGGGCGGAACCCTTGCGACCAGGTGTAGTACACCATGATGTCGGAGGTGACGTGCCAGGTGAGGTTGGCGCGGCTCTTGAATCCCGACTCGGTGTCATGCAGGTGCTCGGCGTCGAGATTGTAGGCGAGGGCGGTGCAGCCGCCGTTCGGAGCGCCCTGTTCGAAGCAGCCGAAGCTCGGACTGACGCTGCCGCGGAAGGAGTTGCGGAACTCGTAGTGCCGGGTGCCGACCGTCGCGGTGAGCACCTTCGGCAAAATGTCGTAGTCAGCCGAGAGGAAGAACGCCGTCTGGCGGGTGTCGCGCACGTCGTCCTGGTAGAACGAACTGTTCGGCGTCTGCAGTCCCGGGTTGACCACGGTCGTGCCCGCCACGGTGCCGATGTCCGAGAGGCAACCGCTGTTGCCCGGCGTGCCGGCCGGACCGCTGGTGGTGCACGAGGGAATGGTCTTGTAGCGCCAGTCGGTCTGGTCGTAGAGCTTGTTGTCCTCGAAGAAGGCGCCGCCGATGGCGCGCAGCCGCCAGTCGTCGGGCGTGCTGAAGCGGAACTCGTTCTGCAGGTGCTCGTTCTGTTCCGCGGAGTGCCACACGGCGCTCGGCGAGTAGCACGTGGACTTGAGGTTCGCGTCGCCGCCGGTGCCCGGACCGTAGCACTGGTAGTAGTCCGCGTACACGCCGCGCGCATAGTTGGTGTAGTCGCCGACCTGTTCGACCTTGCGGACGAGGTAGCCGCCCGTGTAGACCGCCTTGATGGCGCCGAACTTGCCGTTGAGGGTCCAGGAAGTCGCCTCGACCTTGTCCTTGTCGTAGGCGTTGTTGAACAGGGTCGCCTGCAGCGGCGCGAGCGGCGCTCCGTCGGAGGCGTTCGGCTGCTGATAGAACACGCCGTCGGCTTCCAGGTTCTGGTAGAGCTGGGTGACCAGCAGGTTCCAGTCCTCGTTGAACTTGGCCAGCGCGCTCAGGCGAAAACCGGTGTAGGTCACCGGGTTGATGTTGTTGCGCGCGATCTGGTAGTTGTTGATGGACGGGCTGCCGGGCGGTACGCCGTAGGCAGTCGGCGTCGCGCCTCCGGGGCACACGCCGCCGGTGGGTGCGCCCGCCGAGCAGCCGGTGGCGTAGTTGGCGTAGTGGATGCCGAGGTCGCTCGCCTGGCGGGTGAAGGTCGCCGGCACGTTGTCGATGTAGCCGCCGCGCCTGTCGTCGTAGATCACCGCGCGCACGGCGAGGGTGTCGGGGATCACGGGCAGGTTGAGCACCGCGGTCGCGTTGGTGTTGGGATCGCCGCCCGCGGTCACGCCGTAGCCGGCGGTGACGCTGCCCTCGGTGACGTCGAGCTTCGGCTCGTTGGTGATGTAGCGGATCACGCCGGCCTCGGCGCCTGATCCGAACAGCGTGCCCTGCGGACCCTCCAGCACCTCGATGCGGTTCAGGTCGGCGGCGTAGATGTCGAGATTGCGGCCGGGCAGCTGCACCGACTGGTTGTCGAGGTACAGGGCGACGTTCGGGAACACGGCGGTGGAACCGCTGCCCTGCGTCGCCTGCGAGCCGGCGCTCAAGCCGCGCATGAACACTTCGTTCTGGCCCGGCCCGTTGTTGGCCGAACTCACGTTCGGCAGGTATTTGATGTAGTCGTCGAAGGTGGTGACGTTCAGTTGTGTGAGCGTCGTCGAGGTCAGAGCCTGCATGGAGATGGGCACGTCCTGCATGCTCTCCGAGCGGCGCTGCGCGGTGACCACGATCTCGCCCAGGGCGTCCGGCGTCGGCGCGGACGCGGCGTCCGCGGCAAAAGCCGTGTGCGCCGGCAATACGGCCGCAGCGCCCCCGAGGATGGTCGCGATGGCGACCGACAATTTGGACGTGCGCTCACGAACCTCGACCCACTCGATCCCCATGGCGTTCTCCCTTTTCGAGTTCGACGTGTTCGATGCCGGCGTTTCGACATTGGTTGAATGAACGTTCAATTGAAGTCGCCGCCGCGTTTCGCCAGAGTGTCGCGCAACCGACAGGCGGAAGCAACTGCCAATGCTCGCCGATTCGTTGAATACTCAATCAGCCACTCGGGGTGGCCGGACGGCGGCGGGAACAGGGCGCCGGAAAAGAAAAAGGCGGCGGCGCCCGAGAGCACCGCCGCCCGAGGAAGGTCAAGGCGTCAGAACTTGTAACCGACCGACATGCCCAGCACCCGCGGCCGGATGATGGTCTGGGCCTCCACGAACTGACCCGTGGAGGTGAACACCGGCGCGTGCGAGTCGGTGAGGTTCTGACCGAAGAACTGCACATTCCACGCGTCCTTGGCGATGCCGAAGGAGGCATCGAAGGTCGAGAACGCCGGGTTCTCGAAGCGCAGCAGCGTGGTGTTGATCGCGCCTCCCTGCGACAGCGTCGGATTGCTGCCGGCCTGCGTGAACGAGTGTCCCTGGTGGGTGCCGCCGCCCTGCACGAACCAGTGGTAGTCGTTGTACATCCACTCGTAGCGCAGCCGCGCGCTCAGCTGGATGGGCGGCGAGTTGGCGCTCGGGCTGCCGATCGGACCGAACGGATTCTGGAACGCCGTGAGCGGCTTGCCGTACTCGCCGGCCGTCGCCGGATTGGCGAGCAGCGCCGGGTTGTTGGCGACCAGATAGGGCGAGTTGGTCTGCTCGCTGCTGTTCCAGGACCCGGCGCCCGTGAAGGTGAGCCCCTGCATGAGCTGCGCGGTGATCGAGGTCTCCAGGCCGCGGATGCGGTAATTCGGGCCGTTGGTGCCGAAGGCGAGGTTGCCGAGCTGGCCCGGATCGAAGAAGCCGAACTGCACGTTGTTCCAGTTCTCCTGGTACACCGCGCCGTCCCACTGCAGCCGGTGGCCGAAGAACTCGGTCTTCCAGCCGAGCTCGTTGTTGGTGAGCGAGTCGGAGGTGTATTGCTGCGGCGTGCAGTACTGGTTGACGCCGCTCGCATCCGGGACGTGGCAGCTCGAGGTACGGTTGAAGGCGCCCGGACGGAAGCCCTGCGACCAGGTGTAGTACAGCAGCGCGTCCGAGGTGACGTGCCAGGTCAGGTTGGCGCGGCTCTTGAAGCCGGAATAGGTCGAGTGCAGGTTGAGCGCATCCAGGTTGTGCGAGTACGGCGCATTCCCGGTGCAGGGCGCCGCGCCACCCTCGTAACAGCCGAAGCTGCTCACCACCGTGCCGGTCTCGAAGTTGGTGAAGTGGTAGTAGCGCGTGCCCGCCGTGATGGTGAGCACCTTCGGGATGATGTCGAAGTCCAGGGACGTGAAGGCGGCGTACTGCTTGTAGCCGCGCTGCACGTCCTCGAAAAAGGCCGTGGAGTCGTTGCGGATCGAAGGATTGACGGTGGTCGATCCAGGCACCGGTCCGACGTCGGTGAGACAGCCGACGTTGTCCGAGGCCGTGCAGGCCGGCAAGGTCTTGTAGGCCCAGTCGGTCTGGTCGTAGATGCGCTGATCTTCCCAGAACGCGCCGCCGATGGCGCGGAAGCGCCAGTCGTCGGGCGTGCTCAGGCGCAGCTCGTGGCTCTGGTGGGTGTTGCGTTCCTGTTCCCGCCAGGTGGAGGCCGGCGAGTAGCAGGTGGAGGACAGACCCTGCGCGGCATTGGCGCCGTGGCACTGGTAGTAGTCGGCGTACACGCCGCGGGCGTAGTTGGTGTAGTCCTGCACCTGGTCGACGTTGCGCACCAGGTAGGCGCCGGTGTAGACGAGCTTGAGCGCGCCGACCTTGCCGTTCAGGGTCCAGGCGGTGTTCTCGAACTTGTCCTTGTCGTAGGAGTTGTTGAACAGCGTCACCTGCTGCGGAGCTAGGGCGACCCCTTCGGAGCTGTAGGGCATCTGGTAGAACACGCCCTCGGCATCCATGTTCTGGAAGGTCTGCGCGAGCAGGAAATTCCAGTCATCGTTGATCTTGTACAGCGCCGACGCGCGCAGGCCCTGGTAGGTCACCGGGTTGATGGCGTTGCGGGCGATGTTGTAGTTGTTGATCACCGGGCTGCCGGGCGGCACGCCGTAGGCGGTGGGTTTGGCGCCGGTTCCGCAGGCGCCATTCACCGGCGCGCCGGCGCTGCAGGCGGTGGCGTAATTGGCGTAGTAGATGCCGAGGTCGCTCGCCTGGCGCGTGAACGTCGAGGGCACGTTGTTGATGTAGCCGCCGCGCGTGTCGTCGTAGATCACCGCGCGCACGGCGAGCGTGTCGGGGATCAGCGGCACGTTCAGTACCGCGGTCGCGTTCGTGTTCGGATCACCGCCCGCGGTGATGCCGTAGCCCGCGGTGACGCTGCCTTCGGTGACGTCGAGCTTCGGCTTGTTGGTGATGTAGCGCACCACACCGGCCTGGGCGCCGGCGCCGAACAGCGTGCCCTGCGGGCCTTCGAGGATTTCGATGCGCTCCAGGTCGGCCGCGTAGATGTCGAGGTTGCGACCGGGCAGCTGGCCCGACTGGTCGTCGAGGTAGATGGCGACGTTCGGGAAGCCGCCGATGGTGCCGCTCGACTGCGTGCCGGCGTAACCGCCGACGCTCAAGCCCCGCATGAATATGTTGCCCTGGCCCGGACCGTTGGTCGGCGAGGTCACGTTCGGCAGGTACTTCAGGAAGTCTTCGATGGTGGTGACGTTGAGCTGGTTCAGCGTCTCGCCGGTCAACGCTTGGATGGCGATGGGCACGTCCTGCAGATTCTCGCTGCGGCGCTGCGCGGTGACGACGATCTCCTGCAGACCGGTGGTTTCGGTGGCGGCGGTGGCGGAGGTGTCGGTGGCCGCAGTCGCCGCGTGCGCCATCCCCACGGCGCCGCTCCCGAGGATTGCGGCAATCGCACAATAGAGTTTCTGGTTCGAATTCATGCTTCCATCCCCTGCGTTTGAGAACTTGACTGTTTCAGGATTTCGCGGGCCAGCAATACGACTTTTTTTTGGAGGATAACATCGCCGTCACGAATGGACAGTCCTATTTGTGGTAAAGACGACGCAACGGCGATGCGTAAATTAGATTCGCGCATGCAGAAATTCGATCACGTCTCGCTCTCGCCGAGGCGGGCCGGAAATCCCGGAGCGCGCAGCGGCGTGGCCACGGCGTCCTCCAGAAGCTTCACGATCATGGAGGACCAGGCTTCGCCGCCGTAGCGCGCACGGCCCTCGATGAAGGTCTGCTCCATCACCCCGGCGAGTTTCAGCGGCACGCCGAAACGGCGCCCGAACTCGAGCGCGAACCCGGCGTCCTTGCAGGCCAAATCCATCGTGAATCCAATGTCATAGCTGCCGTTCAGGATCACCTGGCTCTCGGTTTCATGGACGAAGCTGGTGCCTGAACTTGCGGCGATGGCGTGAAAGGCGGTGCCGAGATCGACGCCCGCCTTGGCGCACAGCATCAGCGCTTCGCCGGCGGCGATGAGGTGGATGAAGGCGAGCATGTTGGTGACCACCTTGGTGACGGCGACCTGTTCCAGGCCGCCGACGTGGATGATCCGCCCCCCCATGGCGGCGAGTGCATCGCGGTGGCGCTCGAATAACTGTTGCTCGCCGCCAACAAGCACGGTGATCTCGCCGGCGGCGGCGCGGTGCACACCGCCGGTCACCGGACAGGCCAGTGTGCCCACGCCGCGCTCGCGCGCCTGGGCGGCAAGCGCCTCGATCTCGGCGTAGTCGTTGGTGCTCATCTCGATCCAGTCCGCGCCGCGCTTGAGCCGCGGCAGCGCCTCGGCGAGAACTGCGCGCGTCGCCGCGGGGGAGGGCAGACAGGTGATCAGCGCGTCCACCTCGCCCGCCAGCGCATCGACGCTCTCGGCGCAGCGCGCTCCCGCCGCCGTCAGCGCCTGCGCGGCCTCCCGGCGCCGGTCGTAGACGAGCACGTCGAAGCCGGCGCGCGCGAGGTTGTGGGCGAGGTGGCGGCCGAGGTGGCCGAGTCCGACGAATCCATAGCGCATGCGAATCTCCTCGAGAAGGCTTCAGCCAAGTGGTCGATCGGCCATTTCGAGATGCAGCTTGCCCGCGGGATCGTATGGATGCGCGAGCGCGACCGCTTCGTCGAGTTCGACGCCGAGTCCGGGCTCGGTCGGCGGGATCACGTAGCCGTCCTGCCAGAGAATCGGCTTCTTCAGCAGTCGCGCCTGGAAGCCGTCCCAGCGCTGGATGCTCTCGAGGATCAGGAAATTCGGCGAGCAGGTGGCGATCTGCACGTTGGCGGCGCCGACGATCGGGCCGCAGTACAGATGCGGAGCGATCTGCGCGTGGTGCACCTCGGCGAGGGCCGCGATCTTCTTCGCCTCGAGAAGGCCGCCCACCCGGCCGAGGTCCATCTGCAGGATGTTGGCCGCGCCGCAGGCGAGCACGCGCGCGAATTCGTACTTGGTGGCGAGACGCTCGCCGGTCGCGATCGGAATGCTGGTCGAGCGCGCGACGATCGCCATCTGTTCGGGCATGTCGGGGGGCACCGGTTCCTCGAACCAGAGCGGGTCGAAGCGCTCGAGTTGTTTCGCGAGGCGCGTCGCGCCGGAAGTCGTGAACTGTCCGTGCGTGCCAAGCAGCAGGTCCGCATCCCGGCCGACCGCCTCGCGCACCTGACCGACGAGGCGGATGGTGCGCTCGAGAGACTCCTGGGTCGGCTGGCGCGGGTCGAACACCGAGTAGCCGCCGAGCGGATCGAATTTCAGGCCGGTGAAGCCGAGTTTCACGTACTCGGCGGCCCGCTGCGCTGAGCGGTCCGGGTCGTGATAGAAGTCGTCGCCCTCGCCCTCGGCCGGGTAGAGGTAGGTGTAGCTGCGCAGCCGCTCGTGTACCTTGCCGCCGAGCAGGTTGTACGCTGGCTGGCCGACCGCCTTGCCCACGATGTCCCAGCATGCCATCTCCAGGCCGCTCATCACGCCGACCAGAGAGATGTCCGGCCGCAGCGAGAACCCCGAGCCGTAGGACTCGCGCCACAGCGACTCGATCTGGAAAGGATCGCGCCCGGCGAATCGCCGCGCGAACAGATCCTCGATCATCTTGGCGATCACGTGCGGCCCGAAAGTCGCCGCGTAGACCTCGCCGACCCCCTCGATGCCGCAGCGCGTGCGCAGCTTGAGGAACACGAAGTAGCGCCCGCCGAAGCCCGGCGGCGGATTTCCCACGACGAACACCTTGACGCTGTCGAGCTGCATGTCAACCTCGTGGCCGGCACCGCGCCGGACCGTTGCGCGCCGGAGTCACCCGGCCAGGATCAGATCGGCCGCCTTGCGCGCCACCATCAGGGTGGGCGCGTTCGTGTTGGCGGAAGTCACGGTCGGAAAAACCGATGCGTCGACCACGCGCAACCGCTCCACGCCGCGCACGGCGAGGCGCGCATCGACCACCGAGTCGGCGGGATCGACGCCCATCCGACAGGTGCCGACGGGGTGATAGACGGTCGCCGCGCGGGCGCGGAAGTCCGCCAGCAGAGCCGCGTCGTCCATGCGTGCCAGGTCCGGGCCGACGGGTTCGCGAATGAGAGCGCGCATCGAGGGCGTCGCGGCGATCGCCCGCAGCAGCCGCGCGCCGTGGATCACGTCCTCGCAGTCGTGGTCGGTGGACAGATAGTTGGGCGCAATTCGCGGCGGCTGGCGGAAATCCGGGCTGGCCGCGTCGATGCGGCCTTCGCTGGTCGGGCGTGTCGGCTGGAAGCAGAGGTAGAAACCGGAGAAAGGATCGAGCCTGATGCGCCGGCGACTCGCGTCGCCCGCGCCGTAGGTGACCGGATTGAAGTAGAGCTGCACGTCGGCGCGATCGACGCCCGGACGAGCCCGGAGAAATCCGCCGAACTGGTTGACGCTCAGCGCGAGCGGTCCGGATCGCGTCAAGAGGTAGCGCAAGCCGGCGCGCGTCCGTCCCCACCAGGAATTGAGCACGTCGTTGAGCGTGGCGCGGGTCGACTTGTAGGAGTACACCACGGCGAGGTGGTCCTGGAGATGGGCGCCCACGGCCGGGTTGTCACGGATCACCGGAATGCCGAGCCCGGCCAGGCGCGCGCCGGGCCCGATTCCGGAGAGCTGCAGCAGCTGCGGCGAGTTGACCGCGCCGGCGCAGAGGATCACCTCGCGCGTGGCGGTGACGCTGCGCTCCCGTCCCGCCTGCACGTAGTCGACGCCGGTCGCGCGGCCGCCTTCGATGCGCACCCGCCTGACCAGAGCCTCGGTCTGCAGAGCGACGTTGCCGCGCGCGAGCGCCGGACGCAGGAAGGCATCCGCCGCCGACCAGCGCCGGCCATCGCGCACCGTGATCTGGTAGCAGCCGAAGCCCTCCGGGCGGTCGCCGTTGAAGTCCTCGGTGACGGGCAGGCCGAGTTCCGCGGCCGCCGCCAGCCAGCTTTCGCGCAGCGGGTGCAGGTGGGGAGTGACGTCCTTGACGTCGAGCGGACCTTCGCGCAGCACGCCTCCGTCCGGCGCCACCCGACGCTCGATGCGCTCGAAGTAGGGCCGCACGTCGTCCCAGCCCCAGCCCGCATTGCCGAGAGCACGCCAATCGTCGAAATCCGCCGGCATGCCGCGGCAGTAGACCAGAGCGTTGATGGAACTCGAGCCGCCGACCACGCGGCCGCGCGGCCAGTACATGGGGCGACCGTCGAGGCCCGGGCTCGGTTCGGCGTTGTACTTCCAGTTGACCGTCGAATCGGCGAAGGTGCGCCCATAGCCGATGGGCGTCTTGATCCAGAAGCGGTCGTCGCCGCCGCCCGCCTCGAGGACGAGCACCCGCGTACGGCCGTCCGCCGAAAGGCGCTCGGCGAGCACGCAGCCGGCGGAGCCAGCGCCGACGATCACGAAATCGAAACTCCCCACGGGCTCCAAGCTTAGCCGTATCCCGGGGCGACGCTATGCCATTTCGCGATTCACCCATGTCTTTTTCGCGCATCGCGGAGGATGGTCGCGCAATGCGATCGAACCCTGCTAAGGTTGGGCGACTTGAGCACGGCGGGGAGGTGCGAGAGACTTGGCAACGACCGTAGTTGACGTTCCGCAGACGCGCGCGCCGTCGTCGATCGAGCGGTGGTACGTGCTCATCCTCATGTGCCTGATCTACTCGATCAACATCGCCGATCGGTATGTCGTGTCCACGGTTCTCGAGCCCATCCGCCTGGAGCTGAAGCTGAACGACGCGGGCGTGGCCTTCCTCACCGGCGTGCCGCTCGCGCTCTTCTACGTCTCCTTCGGCATCCCCATATCCTGGCTCGCCGACCGTTCCAACCGGCGCAACATCCTCGCCGCGTCCCTCGTGATCTGGTCGGCGTTCACCGCGCTCTGCGGAACCTCGCGCAGCTACTGGCAATTCCTGGCGAGCCGCATCGGCGTGGGGGTCGGCGAGGCGGGCGGCACCCCGCCCTCGACGGCGATCGTGTCGGACTGCTTCCCGCCGCAACGCCGGCCGATGGCGATGACGGTGCTCGCGCTGGGCGCGCCCATCGGCGCGTGGCTGGGCGCGGACATGGCGGGCGCGGTGGCACACGCCTTCTCCTGGCGCGCGGCGTTCCTGGCACTGGGCGTGCCGGGACTCGTGGTCGGACTCATCGTGTATTTCACCGTGCGCGAGCCCGCGCGCGGGTGCCTCGACGCCCGCGTCGACGACGTCAAACCGACGCTGTGGGATTCGCTCAAGTTCCTGTGGCGGCAGCGCGCCGCCTTCCACGTTGTGATGGGCGGCGGCGTCTGTGCGCTGTGGGGCTGGGGCCTCATCTACTGGACGCCGACCTTCCTGCAAAGGGCCTACTCGCTCGACGTGGGTCAGGCGGGCGCGGTGACCGGCAACATCCACCTCTGGGGCGGATCGATCGCCACCGTGGCGACGGCCTGGCTGCTGTCGCGGCGCTTCATGTCGGACCCGCGCCGCGTGGTGTGGCTTCTGGCCGGAGGCGTGGCCGCGACCACGGTGCCGTCGCTGCTCGCCTACTGGACCCACACGCTGTGGGTTTCGAAGCTGATGTTCTGCGTCTTCATCCCGGCGATCTACTTCTACATCGGCCCCTGTTTCGGGTTGCTGAACAACCTCGCGCCCTGCCACATGCGCAACATGTTCATCGCGATCTGTCTGTTGGTGGCCAACATCCTGAATCTGATCGTCGCGCCCTGGGTGGTCGGCATGCTGAGCGACTGGTTCGCCGCCGGGCACGCCACCGACGCCGAGAGCTTGCGCGCGGCCCTGATGGTGCTCGCCCCGACGGGCTTCTGGGCGGCCTACCACCTGTACCTCGCCTCGCGCACCATCGTCGAGGATCAGGCGCGGGCCATCGGCTACACCAAGTCCTGGTCCCCCTGAGGGGACCCCTAGGCCGCGCGCGGAGAATCCGACCATGTCCAAGACCGTCATCGACCGGCGCTGGCTGCCGTTGAATGCGCTGCGCGCATTCGAGGGCGTCGCCAGACACTCTAGCTTCACCGCGGCGGCGAACGCGCTGCTGATCTCGCAGAGCGCCCTGTCGCGGCACGTGATCGCGCTCGAGAAGCTGATCGGCACGCAGTTGTTCGAGCGTCGCCCGCACTCGCTGGTGCTCACCAAGGCCGGCCAGCACCTGCTGCCCGCGGTCGCCAAGTCCTTCGACCGGCTCGAATATGCGCTCGACGACATCCGCAAGGAGGGCGCGGGCAGCCTGCGCAGGCTGCGCGTGCAGATGCCGCCGAGCTTCGCCGTGCACCTGGCGGTGCCGATCCTGCGCGATTTTCGCCGCGCGTCGGCCGACGTCGAGATCGATCTGGTGAGTCCCTACGGCGTCGGACCGCCGCCCGGCGACATCGACGTGGCGGTGGTCTATTCGAGGCCCACGGTCTCCGACCTGGTCACGGACCTGCTCTGGCCGGTGCGGCTCGCCGTGCTCTGCCACCCGGACATCGCGGCGCGCTGCGCCGGTGCGAGCCTGTCGGAATTCATCGAGGCCAACGAGCTCGTGCACGTGCGCATCGCCGATCTGCCACGCCACCACTGCTGGTCCCAGTTCGTGCGCCAGACCGGCCGCGGTGGGCTGAACGTGGAGCGCGGACTGGTGTTCGACACGGCGGTGCTTGCGGTGCAGTACGCGTTGAGCGGCGAGGGCATCGCGCTGGTGGACAACTATCTGTTCGCCGATTACGTGCGCACCGGACGTCTCGTACAACCGTTCGAGGACACCCTCGACGACGGCTATGGCTATTACCTGACCACGCATCCGGAGGCCTTGAGCGACACGGCCATCGCGCTGTTCCGCTCCTGGCTCATCGAGCGCTTCGGCACTTCGCCTGCGTCGAGCCCTGCGGGTCTTCATCTGGCGGTATCGAACGAGTAAGGAGCATCGATGAGGAGCCACGCGAGAGTGGTGGTGATCGGCGGCGGCGTCGTGGGCGTGAGCGTGCTGTATCACCTGACCAAGGCCGGCTGGAAGGACGTGCTGCTGATCGAGCGCGCGGAACTCACGTCCGGTTCGACCTGGCACGCCGCCGGCGGCATGCACACCGTCAACGGCGATCCCAACGTCGCCAAGTTGCAGCAATACACGATCAACCTCTACAAGGAGCTCGAGCGCATCTCGGGCCAGTCCTGCGGCATGCACATCACCGGCGGCGTCATGCTCGCCGGCACCGACGAGCGTCTGGACTGGCTCAAGATGGCCAAGGCGCGCGGCCGCTACCTCGGCATGGACCTCGAACTCATCTCGGTGGACGAGGCCGCGCGGCTCTTTCCGCTCATGGATAAGCGCCACTTCAAGGGCGCCCTGTACGACCCGATCGAGGGCCACGTGGATCCCTACGGCGTCACCCACGCCTACGCGAAGGCGGCGCAGATGGGCGGCGCGGAGATCGTGCGCCACACGCGCGTGACCGCTCTCGCGAGCCGCGCCGACGGCAGCTGGGACGTCGTCACCGAGCACGGCACGGTGCACGCCGAGCACGTCGTGAATGCGGCCGGTTTGTGGGCGCGCGAGGTCGGCCGCATGGTAGGCCTGGAACTGCCGATTCTCGCCATGGAGCACCAGTACCTGATCACCGGTGACATGCCGGAGCTCGTCGGCAAGCCCGAGCAGCTGCACGCCATCGATTTCGAGGGCGAAATCTATCTGCGGCAGGAGCGCGGCGGCATGCTCATGGGCACGTACGAGCGCGCCGGCGAGCCGTGGTCCCCCGTCACCACGCCGTGGGACTTCGGCCAGGACCTGCTGCCGAACGACCTGGAGCGCATCGCACCCAGCCTCGAGGTGGGATTCGAGCACTTCCCGGCGCTCGCCGGGGCGGGTATCCGCAAGGTCGTCAATGGGCCGTTCACCTTCGCACCCGACGGCAATCCGCTCATCGGCCCGGTGCGGGGCCTGCGGAACTTCTGGGTGGCCTGCGGCGTGATGGCCGGCTTCAGCCAAGGCGGCGGGGTCGGACTCGCGCTTGCGCACTGGATGGTCGACGGGGACCCGGGCGCCGACGTCTGGGGCATGGACGTGGCGCGCTACGGCGACTGGACCACTCTCGCGTACACCAACGCCAAGGTGCGCGAGAACTACTCGCGCCGCTTCCGCATCCGGTTCCCGAACGAGGAGCTGCCGGCGGCGCGACCGCTGCGCACGACGCCGATCTACGAGAAGCTCGCCGCCAGCCATGCGGTGTTCGGCGACTACTGCGCGCTCGAGCACCCGCTCTGGTTCGCGCCGAGCGCCGCCGAGGCGGTCGATCACGTGAGTTTCCGGCGCTCGAACGCCCATCCTCACGTCGGTGCGGAGTGTCTGGCCGTTCGCGACACGGTCGGTCTGCTCGAGATCTCCAACTACGGCAAGTTCGAAGTGCGGGGTCCGGCGAGCGCCGAATGGCTGTCGCGCGTGATGGCCAACCGGGTGCCCGCCGTCGGGCGCATCGCGCTGTCGCCGATGCTCAACGACCGCGGCAAGCTGATCGGCGATTTCACCCTGTGCCGGCTCGCCGACGATCACGTGTTCCTGGTCGGCACGTACGCCGCGGAAACCTATTACATGCGCTGGTTCGAGCGGCACCTGCCGCCCGCCGGCGTGAGCGTGCGCCCCTGCGCGATGCAGTACGTGGGACTCGCCATCGCAGGACCGAATGCGCGCGCTCTGTTGCAGACGCTGGTGCGCGACGACCTGTCCACGGCGGCGTTCCCGTTCCTGTCCTTCCGGCGCATGGAGGTCGGCATGGTGCCCGCACTGGTCGGGCGGGTCTCCTTCACCGGCGAGGCCGGATACGAGATCTGGGTGACCACCGAGTACCAACGGGCACTGTACGACGCGCTGGTCGGCGCGGGCCGCGAATTCGGGCTGCGCCAATTCGGCGGCCGGGCTCTGAACTCGATGCGGATCGAAAAGTCCTTCGGCACCTGGGCGCGCGAGTACCGGCCGATCTACGGTCCCTACGAGGCCGGGCTCGGGCGATTCGTCGATCTCGACAAGGGCGACTTCATCGGTCGTGCGGCGGCGGCGGAGGAGCGCGCCGGCGGCGGTAGCCTGCAATTGATCGGCCTCGCCGTCGAGGCGGCCGACGCCGACGCGCTCGGCGACGAGCCCATCTGGCACGACGGCCGGGTGGTGGGCTGGGTGACGTCGGGGGCCTACGGGCACCGGGTCGGCCGCTCGCTCGCGCTCGGTTACGTGCCGAGGGACGTGGCGCAGGCGACTTCGGGTTTCGAAGTGGAGATCATGGGCGAGCGGCGCGGCGCCACGCGGCTCGCGGGCGCCGCGTACGATCCGCGGGGCGCGCGTATGCGCGACTGACGCGCGTGCGCGAGGTCGGCCTGCGGCGCGGCGTCGGGTTGTGGTCGGCGATCGCAGTCAACGTCGCCAACATGATCGGCACCGGCGTGTTCCTCAAGACGCGGGTGATGACCTGCAACGTCGGCGACGCCTGCACCGTGTTGTGGGTGTGGCTCGCCGCCGGGCTCCTGTCGCTGGCCGGAGCGTTCAGTTACTCGGAGATCGCCGCCATGATGCCGGAGGCCGGCGGCGACTACCTGTACCTGCGGCGCGCCTACGGGCGCCTGGCGGGCTTCCTCTACGGCTGGACGGTGTTCGCCGTGGCGCGGGCGGGTTCGCAGGCCGCGCTCGCCGTGGGGCTCGCGATCTTCCTCAACGTCGCGCTGGGCGGGCGACTGGCGGCCGCGCCCTGGCACGTCAATCCGTTCGGTGTCGGCATCCAGGTCTCGGGCCTGACCCTGGTGGCACTCGGCGCCATCTGGACGGTCGCGGCGATCAACTGTGCGTCGGTGACCTCCGGGGGGCGCGCCGCCCTGGTTCTGACCCTGATCAAGGTCGCGCTGGTTGCGAGCGTCGGCATCGCGGCCTTCGGCTTCGCTCCCGGCGATCTGGGTCACCTGCTGCAGTCGGGCGCGGACGGCACGTGCGCCGGCGTGTCCGCGCAGGCGCGCGGCGGCGTCGCCGGCTTCGGGGCGGCGATGCTGGGCGCATTGTGGGCCTACGACGGCTGGAACAACGTGGCGCCGCTCGCCGGCGAGATTCGCGACCCGCAGCGCAATCTGCCGCGCGCCTTCGTCGGCGGGATGATTTCGGTCACGGCGCTGTACCTGTTCGTGAACGCCGCCTATTTCTACGCGCTCGCGCCGCGCGCGGTGGCGAGCGTGCCGCTGTCCTCTTCGGTGGCGACCGCGACGATCGAGACCTTCCTGGGCCCGGCGGCTGTGTCCGTCACCGCGGTGGCGCTCGCCGTGTCATCGTTCGGATCCCTGCACGCGAGCGTGCTCGCCAATTCCCGCATCCCGTTCGCCATGGCCCGTGACGGCCTGTTCTTCGCCGCGCTCGCACGCCTGTCGCCGCGCAGCCGCGTGCCGGCGCGCGCCATTCTCGCCCAGGCGGCGTGGAGCAGCGTGCTCGCCGTGTCCGGTTCCTACGACTCGCTCACCGACGCGGTGATCTTCACGTCCTGGCTTTTCTACGGTCTGAGTACGGGGGCGCTGTTCGTGTTTCGCCGGCGCCTTCCCGACGCGCCGCGCCCGTACCGGGCGCTCGGCTATCCGCTGCTGCCGCTGCTCTTCCTGCTGGTCACGGGCGGGCTGCTGGTCAACGCCTGCGTCGCGGCCCCGCGGCAGGCGCTCGAGGGGGTGGGGGTGCTCGTGCTCGGTCTGCCGTTCTATTACTACTGGTCTCGGCGAGGAGGTGACGATGTTCCCGTTGCGTAGTCTTGCGACGCTGGCGTGTTCGCTGTGCGCGGCCGTGGCGACGTCGCGTGCCGGAGTCGACACCGGCCCGGACCGGCCGGAAGCCGGTTCCATCGAGGCAATCGCCGCGGCCACCACCGAGCCGCGCTTCTCCTCGCCGTGGGTGGCGTACTTGCCGGATTCCGCGGCGGTGCCGTCGCCGCGCAAGTTCTTCGGCCGCATCTGCGGCGCACCCGGGGAGCTCGTGAACTCTGCGCAGGCCTACGCCTATGCGCGAGCGCTCGCGGCCGCCTCGCCTCGCGTGCGGGTGTTCCGCATCGGCCGCTCCGAGGAGGGGCGCGAGATCATCCTCATCGCCATCGCGGACGAGAGTGGAATCCGTTCCCTCGAGGACCTCAAGCGCGACTCCGGCGCGCTCGCCGATCCGCGCACCCTCGACGAGGCGACCGCCGAGAAGGTGATCGCGCGCGCACGCCCGTTCTACTACTTCAATGCAGCGCTGCATTCCGACGAGACCGGTTCGACCGAGTCGGTGCTGGAACTCGCCTACCGGCTCGCGGTGTCGGAGCAGCCGATGATCCGGCGCATCCGCGAGAACATGGTCGTGCTCATAAATCCGGTCTCGAATCCCGACGGTCGTGACAAGCAGGTGGAGTGGTTCTATCGCTATCTGAAGGGCAGGACCGACCGTGACACGCTGCCGCGGCAGTCGCCGCCGTACTGGTCCAAGTACGCGTTCGTCGACATCAATCGCGACGCGCACCAGCTCACGCACGAGACCACCAAGGCGGTGAGCCGCATGTTCTTCGAGTGGCACCCGGTGGTGGTGCACGATCTGCACGAAAGCGAGCCGCTGCTGATGTCCTGGAACGGCACCGGTCCATACAACCCGCACATCGATCCGATCACCTACACCGAGTTCCTGGCGCTGAGCTTTCACGAGGTCGAGGCGCTCACCGGACTCGGGATGCCGGGCGTGACCACCTGGAACTTCGGTGAAGGCTTCGGTCACATGTTTCTGGACAGCGTGGCGATGAACCACAATGCCATTGGCCGCGGATACGAGACCTTCGGCAACGGCACCGCCGAAACGCTGGTGCAGAAGCTGGACCGGGACGACACGGCGCCGCAGTGGTATCGGGTGTTGCCGCCACCGGCGACGCCGTTCGCCTGGTCGGCGCGCGACACCGTCAACTACAACGAGACCGCCGCGCTCGCGGCCCTCGACTACGCGGCGCAGAATTCGCGTGCGCTGCTGCGCGATTTCTACGTCAAGGGCGTGCACTCGCTCGAGCGCGGCCGCACCGAGGCCCCGTACGCCTTCCTGATCCGGGACGGCCAGGGCGACCCGCGGCGGGTTGCCGCCCTGGTGGAGCGACTCCTGGCGCAGCACATCGAGGTTCGCCGCAGCGACGCGCCCGTCAGCCTGGCGGAGGGCCGGTTCCCCGCGGGCACCTACATCGTGCGGCTGGATCAGCCGTACCGCAATTACGCCGTGGATCTGCTGACGCCGCAGCACTACCCCAAGGACGGCAACGAGCCCTACGACGACGTCTCCTGGGAATTGCCGGCGTTCTATCACCTCGAGGTGGTGGCGAGCGCCGATCCTGCGGCGCGTTCCATCGATGCGCCTTTGCTCCGGGCTGCGCCGCGGGCGGCCGGGCGCGTCGCAGGGCAGGGGCCCTTCTACGTGCTCGCGGACACCGGCCAGGAGTCGTTGCTGGAGGCGCGCTACCGGCTGGCGGACTTCGACGTGGAAATCGCCGAGCAGCGCTTCGCGCTCGACGGCGCCGACTATCCGGCGGGATCGTGGATCCTCCGGCCGCAGCCGCGACTCGCCGCCGCGTTGAGCGCCGTGGCGCGCGACCTCGGCCTCAACTTCAGCAGCGCGGCTCGTGTTCCCTCGGTGGCGCGGCACACGGCGCGCGCGCCGCGACTCGGCCTCTGGGTGCCGTGGGCCGACACCGACTCGATCGGCTGGTTGCGCTACTCGCTCGATCAGCGCCACATTCCGTACGTCTACCTTCGCGACGAGGACATCCGCGCAGGCGACCTCGCGCGCCGCGTCGACGTGCTGCTGTACGGCAACGTCGATCTGGAGCTCGCAGAACAGATTCAGGGCATTCCCGCGGCGTGGGGCCCGATGGCCTACCGCAAGACACCCGCCACGCCGAGTCTCGGTGTGCCGGCCGCGTCCGACGACATCACCGGGGGCATCGGCTTTGCGGGCCTCGCGCAGATCCAGCGCTTCGTCGCGCAAGGCGGGCTGCTGATCACGCTCGGCAACGCGAGCATGCTGCCGATCGAGGCCGGCCTGATCCGCGGCGTACGCCGCGATTCGGGTGGCGTGCCCCGCAGCACCCAGGGCGGCGGCGCGGCTTCCGCGGCGGCCTCCCAGCTATCGGCGACGCGTACGCCGGGCGTGCACGTTCGGGTGAGCTTCGCGCGCCCCGATCACCCGATCGCGTACGGCTATCCGGCCACCACCGAGGTGTTCCGCTCCAATTTCGCGCTCTATGCCACGCCGCGGCGCTGGCTGCGCATGGCCTATTGCACGACCTGCCTGGACGGGCCGCCGGATCCGCGACCCGTGGTGATGACCTGGGGCACCCACGACGGCCAACCCTTGGTGGTCAGCGGCCAGGTCTGGGGCGAGGAGAACCTGCTCGATCGGCCCGCGATACTCGACGAGCCCGTGGAGCGGGGCCACGTGGTCGCATTCAATTTCAATCCGGTCTACCGCGATCTCAACCGCGGCGACCAGAGGCTCCTGTGGAACGCGCTCATCAATTGGCGCGCGATCCTCGATTCACCCGCCCGGTAGGTCGAACAGGAGCACCTCGGCCGCGCGACCCCGTTCGATCGCGAGCGCCGAATCGTCCTCGAATCCGACGCCGTCGCCGGCGGCGATGTCCAGGCCGTTGACGCGGACCGAGCCGCGCGCGACGTGCACGTAGGCGCGGCGGCCGGAGGCGAGCGGCAGCCGCGCGTGTTCCTCGCCGTCGAACAGGCCGGCGTACAGGCGCACGTCCTGGTGAATCGAGAGCGACCCATCGGCCGCGTCGGGCGAAACCAGCAGCCGCAGTCGGCCCCGCTTCTCTTCGTCCGGGAAACGCCGTTCCTCGTAGCCCGGCGCGATCCCGCGCGCGGCGGGCAACAGCCATATCTGCAGGAAGTGCACCGGCTCGCTGGCCGAGGCGTTGAACTCGCTGTGCGTCACGCCGGTGCCCGCACTCATGCGCTGCACGTCGCCGGGCCGCAACGTCGAACCGTTGCCGAGCGAATCGCGGTGTGCGAGCCCTCCCTCCAGCACGTAGCTCACGATCTCCATGTCGCGGTGTCCGTGGGCGCCGAACCCGGCTCCGGGCGCGACCCGGTCCTCGTTGATGACCCGCAGTACGCCGAACTGAACGTGCCGGGGATCGAAGTAGTCGGCGAAAGAAAACGTGTGGCGCGAGTCCAGCCAGCCGTGACTGGCGTGGCCGCGCTCGTCGCTGCGGCGGATGTAGGGCATGAGGACCTCCTGTGGGCCTGCGTATCTGGGGGCGAATCGGGAAAATAAAAGCGTGTGCAACCGACTATAATCGTCGCCGAGGTGACCAGCAGCATGCCGATCCGCTCGCGTCCGGTGTTTCCCTTCTCCGCCATCGTCGGTCAGGAGGACATGAAGCTCGCCCTGTCGATCGCAGCAGTCGATCCGACCGTGGGCGGGGTGCTCGTGTTCGGCGATCGTGGCACGGGCAAGTCCACGGCAGTACGGGCGCTGGCCGCGCTCCTGCCGCCCATGAAGGCCATCGTCGGCTGCCGCTACGGTTGCGATCCGGAGCACGCGGCGGCCTGGTGCGCGGATTGCCAGGAGCGCGCGCAGCGCGAGTCCTTGAAGTCGCGCTCCGTGCCGGTGCCGGTGGTGGATCTTCCGCTCGGCGCGACCGAAGACCGCGTGGTCGGTGCGCTCGACCTCGAGCGCGCGCTCTCCGAGGGCGTGCGTGCCTTCGAGCCGGGGTTGCTCGCACGGGCCAACCGCGGCTTTTTGTACATCGACGAGGTCAATCTGCTGGAGGATCACCTGGTCGACCTGCTGATCGACGTGGCAGCCTCAGGCGAGAACGTGGTCGAGCGCGAAGGCTTGAGCGTGCGCCATCCGGCGCGCTTCGTGCTCGTGGGCAGCGGCAACCCCGAGGAGGGCGATCTGCGGCCGCAGTTGCTGGACCGCTTCGGCCTGTCGGTGGAAGTCCTGACCCCGAGCGTGATTGCCGAGCGCGTCGAGGTGATCAAGCGCCGCGACGGCTTCGAACGCTCGGCGGAGACCTTCGTCGAGCAGTGGCGGGGCGCCGACGAGGCTCTACGCCGCCAGATCGTCGCCGCGCGCCGGCGTCTCGGGGAGATCAAGGTGCCCGACGAGTTGCTGGAGGCGGCGGCGGCGCTGTGCATGAAGCTCGGCACGGATGGCTTGCGTGCCGAACTCACCCTGGTGCGTGCCGCGCGCGCGCATGCGAGCCTCGAGCGTGCCCGGACCGTGAATCTCGAGCACCTGCGGCGAGTGGCCGGTCCGGCCCTGCGGCACCGGTTGCGCCGCGATCCCCTCGACGAGTCCGGGTCCTCGGCGCGCGTGGACCGCGCGCTCGAGGAGACTTTCGGGCCCGCATGACCGCGGCGGGGCGCGAGGCCGGCGCCCGGCGCGATGCGGCGCTCGTGGCCGCGCTGTTCGCCATCGATCCCGCCGGGTGTGGCGGAGTGCGTCTCAAGTCCGCGCCGCACGCGTTGCGCGACGCCTGGCTGCAGACGGTGCGGGCCGCACTGCCCGCGGCGACGCCCTGGCGCCGCCTGCCGAGCCACGCGGCCGAGGGCCGCCTGCTCGGCGGACTCGACCTCGCCGCAACCTTGCGCGCAGGGCGTGCCGTGGCGGCGCGTGGCGTGCTCGCCGAGGCACACGGCGGCGTGCTGCTGCTCACCATGGCCGAAAGGCTGCCCGTGCGCAGCGCCGGCATCCTCAACGCCGCCCTCGATCGCGGCGAGATCGCCACCGAGCGCGAGGGTCTCGCCCTGACCGACGAGGCCCGCGTCGCCGTCATCGCACTCGACGAGAGCGTTGCCGCGGAGGAGGGGGTGCCTGCTTCGCTCGTCGATCGCCTGGCGTTTGCGCTCGACCTGGACGCTCTCGATCCGCGCCTGCCGCTCGAGCCGGTCTGCTCCGCGGCCGAGGCGGCGGCGGCCCGCGCGCGACTCGCCGGCGTGGAACTTGGCGACGAACTGGTCGAGGCGCTGTGCGCCACCGCGGCGGCGCTGGGCGTTCAGTCGCTGCGCACCGCGGTGCTCGCGGCGCGGGTGGCGCGGCTCGCGGCGGCGCTGGCCGGGCGCGACACGGCCACCGAGGCCGACGCCGTCGTGGCGGGGCGGCTGGTACTGGCGCCGCGGGCGAGCCGTGCGCCGCAGGCGGTCGAGGACGAGCCGGCGGCCGAGCCGCCGGCAGCGCCACCGCCGGACGGTGCGGCGCAGGACACGCCGCGCGACGAGTCGCCCGAGCGCACGCAGCCGCCGCAGCCGCTCGAGGAGCGCGTCATCGCCGCGGTGAGCGCCGCGCTGCCAGAGGGCCTGCTCGAGTCGTTGCGTCTGGCACAGGCGCCGCGCCGTGGCGCGGGAGCGGGCCGCGCAGGTGTGTGGCGCAAGGCCGGGCGGCGCGGCCGGCCCGCGGGAGTCCGTGCGGGAAAGCCGGGCGGCGATGCGCGCCTCGACGTGCTCGAGACCTTGCGCGCGGCGGCGCCCTGGCAGGGCGTTCGCGGCCGTCCGTCCGCGGCGGGCGCGCCGCTCAAGTTCAGCAGCGCCGACTTTCGCGTCGTGCGCCACCGCGAGCAGGCGCGAACCCTCACGCTGTTCGCGGTGGACGCGTCCGGATCCGCCGCGCTGCACAGGCTCGCCGAGACCAAGGGTGCGGTGGAACGGCTGCTGGCGGATTGCTACGTGCGGCGCGACGAAGTGGCCGTGGTCGCGTTTCGCGGCCGTGCCGCCGACGTGCTGCTCCCACCGACCCGGTCGCTGGTACGGGCCAAGCGGGCGCTCGCCGGCCTGCCGGGCGGGGGCGGCACCCCGCTCGCCGCGGCTCTCGACGTGGCTCGCGATCTCGCCGAACGCGCGCAGCGGCGCGGCGACGCGCCGACACTGGTGCTGCTCAGCGATTGCCGCGCCAACGTGACCCTCGAGGGGCTCGGCGGGCGCGAGATCGCGCAGGCACAGGCCCTCGCCGCCGCGCGCCGGCTTCGCGGAGCGGGCGTCCCCGTCATCGTCATCGACACGTCGCCACGCCCGAATCCGGCCGCCCGTACGCTGGCGGAGCAGATGAGCGCGCGCTATCTGCCGCTGCCGGTGGTCGACTCGGAGGCGATCGCCGGCCTCGTGCGCGCGGCTCAGCCGCGCGGCGGCTGAATCCCCAGAGCGCGCCGGCGTCCGTCCATCAGCTTCAGGATCATCGGGGTCAGGATGAGTTGCATCGCGAGTTCCATCTTGCCGCCCGGCGCGACGATGATGTTGGGTCGCGACATGAACGAGTCGTGGATCATGGAGAGCAGGTAGGGGAAGTCGATGCCGTGCGGATCGCGGAAGCGGATGACCACGATCGATTCATCGGCGGTCGGGATCCAGCGGGCGATGAAGGGGTTGGAGGTGTCGACCGTGGGCACGCGCTGGAAGTTGATGTCGGTCTCGGTGAATTGCGGGCAGATGTAGTGCACGTAGTCCGGCATCCGCCGCAGGATCGTGTCCATCACCGCCTCGGTGGAATAGCGGCGGGCCGCGCGGTCGCGGTGGATTTTCTGGATCCATTCGAGATTGATCACGGGAACGACGCCGATCTTCACGTCGGCATGGCGCCCGGTATCGATGTCGCCATGCCTGACGGCGCCGTGCAGGCCTTCATACAGGAGAATGTCGGTCGGCGCCGGCAGGTCCTCCCAGGGCGTGAAGGTGCCGGGCGTGCCGCCGTAGCGTTCGGCTTCGTCCTGGTCGTGGATGTAGTGCCGGTATTGTCCGGTGCCGGTCGCGGCGTAGCTCTCGAAGGTTGCCGCGAGTTCGGCAAGCAGATTCGTCTCCGGACTGAAATGGCTGAAATGGCGGTTTCCCGCAGCTTCCGCCTCGGCCATTTTCGTTTTCATCTCGGCACGATCGTAGCGGTGAAGCGCATCGCCCTCGATATGCGCGGCGGTGATCTTCTCGCGGCGGAAGATCTGTTCGAACACGTTGCGCACCGAGGTGGTGCCCGCGCCGGACGAGCCGGTGACGGAGATGATGGGATGGCGCTGGCTCATGCGAACAGTTCCGCCACGTTCGAGGTGGAACGGAACAACGAACGCCGGCGGAACAGCGGCGAGGAAGGCTGCCCTGCCCTTTCATAGGCCTGGGCGACGCGGCGGACTTCATCGGCCGAGCCGAAGACGAGCGGGCAGCGTTGATGGATATGGGCCGGCTGGAGGTCGAGGATCGGGATGCGGCCATCGGTGGCGGAGGCGCCGGCCTGCTCCATGAGGAAGGCGATGGGGTTCGCTTCATAGACGAGCCGCAGCCTTCCGCCCTCGTAGCCTTGCCGTTCGTCCGCCGGGTAGAGATAGATGCCGCCGCGGCCGAGGATGCGGAACGCGTCGCCCACCATGGAGGCCAGCCAGCGGGTGTTGAAATCGATGCCGCGCGGACCGTTCCGGCCCTGCTTCAGCTCGACGATGTAGTCGCGGATTGGTTCTTCCCAGTGGCGGAGATTGGATCCGTTGATGGCGTATTCGCGGGTTGCGGCGGGCACGGTGGCCGGCGGGGCCGGCGCGAGAAAGGCGCCGGAGACGGGATCGAGCGTGAAGATGCGGGTGCCGTTGCCGAACGTCACGGCGAGCGCGGTGCGGGGGCCATAGATGAAGAAGCCGGCCGCGAGCTGGCGCCGCCCGGTCTGCAGGAACGGGCTTGCGGGATCGGCGCCGCTGGCATGCCGGGCGGGCAGGATGGAAAAGATCGTTCCGACCGGCGCCAGCGTGTCGATGTTCGACGAGCCGTCGAGCGGGTCGACCGCGACGGCGACCTCGCCCGCCGGATCGAGCCATTCCGGCGCGGCCGCTTCCTCGGAGGCGAAGGCGGCGGCGCCGGAAGCGATGACGGCCTCGCGCACCAGGGCGTGGGTTATCGCATCAAGCGCCTTCTGGCCGTCGCCGTCGAGCGACTCGCCGATGACGGCGCCGAGATCGCCGGAGAGCGGGCCGCGGGCCAGCAGATGGGCGATCTGTCTCGCGGCGCCGGCCAGCGCCTCGACGACGCGGCATGAAGCGGTCAGTGCGGGAAGCTGGCTGGCGATCTGGTCAAGACAGGTATCGAGCCTCAGAGCGTCGCTCATTTCGTTTCCTCCTCAATGGCGCACCACATTGTGGCTCGTGCTGTCCGGTCTCGTGCCCCCGCGCTGTCTCGGCATCGCGGAAATCAGACTGGCAGACGAAATTAAGCTAAGTAAAGATAAATTTTCTTTGTATGTTTTTTTGCCGAATTTAATGTACCGCGCATGACAGCCTTCTGCGGGCAGCGGTGAAGGCGCGATATCGGGGTGGATTGTGGCAGGCTCGGCCCGTGGCCGACGCGCTGCGTCAGGCGGTCAGGCGGCGGCGTTGCGTCCGCGCTCGAAGCCCGCTTCGCGGGCCAGGTCTTCGATCAGGCGGCCGAGCGGCCCCTTGGGCACCCCGGCGAAGCGTTCCTGCGCGCCGAGGCTGGTGAAGAGTTTGGGCAGTTCGGGAAGGCTGAGATCGACCTTGCGCTTGAGCGCATCCTCGATGTGCTTGCGACGCAGGCCGCCGGCCGCGCCTTCGCGGTTCAGGAAGATCGTCGGCCGCTGCGGCTGGCCCGGCGTGCTGGACGCGGCGATCAGGCGCACCGTATCGCGCAGGCTCGCGATGCTCGGGTCGAGAACGATGATGCGGTGATGGGCGAGTTCGAGCAGTTCCCGGTGCTGCTGGATCGGCAGGAACGGCAGGTCGACGATCACGAAGTTGAAGCGCATGCGGATCGCATCGATGATCCGCCGGGCGGCGCCGGCGGAGGCGGCCGGCTGGCAGGCGAGATCGGGCGGGGAGCCCAGGACATGCAACCGGTTCCGGACCGGCCGGACCGCGCCCGCGACGGCAGCACCCGGGTCATCCCCGGCATCCTGCAGAAGGGTCTGGAACGAGGGTTTGAATTCGACCCCGAACCAGTCCTGTGCCGTGCCGATGAACGGATCGGCATCGAGCAGCAGGGTGTGACGGTTCGACTCGACGCCCAGATACCAGGCCAGCGCGGCGGCGATGGTGCTGCCGCCGACCCCGCCGCGCGCGCCGGTGACGGAAATGACCCGGCCGCCTCGCGTCAGGTCGGCGACCGGCGAATTTCGGGTGATCAGCGAGGCGAAATGGCGGGCGACAAGCTCGCGGGTGATCGGCTTGAACAGGTAGTCGATCGCGCCGACCCGCCGGATGATGTTGCGGTAGAGATCGACATCGTCGACCTCGCCGATCACCAGCAGGGAGACCGACGGTTCGATGACATCGCAGAGTTCGAGCAGGGCGTGCATCGGCCGCTCGTCCTTGCCGATGTCGACGACGACGATTTGCGGCGTCGGGACTTTCGCGAGGGCGGCGATGGCGGCCTTCAGATTGCCGCGGCGAATGTCCGCCGTGTTCTGGATGCCCGTCTGGGCCAGGTCGCCCAGCCCGTCGCGTATCACCTGCTCGGTCGCCGCATCGGCAACGAAGCTCAGGACCGTGAGCTGGTCGATCCGCGCGCCGAGAACGTTCCCCGGCTCTTCGGCCGGCTTGAGCGACGGGTTATCCATGGCGACGAGGGTTCGCCGCCGGCACGCAACCGCAGCGCCCCGCTGGGCGCCCGGCTGCGGCAGGCCCGCTCACGGGTGCCATGGGCAACACTGACTGCATGGCACCCGGATAGCCGGAAAAGTTTAAGAAAGCCTTTCAGGCAACGGCGAATCTGCTGTCGATATTGCCGCGCGTCGCATGCGCGTAGGGACAGACGATCTCGGCCTTGCGCACCAGGTCCTCGGCCTGCGCGCGGTCCATGCCCGGGATGGTCACGGTCAGGTGCGCCGTGATCCCGAACCCGGTGCCGTCGTCGCGCGGGCCGATGCCGATCTCGGCATTCACCTTCGCATCCTCGGGGATCTTCACCTTCGCCTGATTGGCGACGAATTTCAGCGCGCCGAGGAAACAGGCTGAATAGCCGATGGCAAAGAGCTGTTCCGGATTGGTGCCCTGCCCACCATCGCCGCCGAGTTCCTTCGGCGTGCTGAGATCGACCTTGAGGCGGCCGTCGCTGGTTTCGGCATGGCCGGTGCGGCCGCCGGTCGCGTGGCCGCGCCCGTGATACAGTGTTTTCATGGCAGGAACTTCCTCCTCGATCAGTGACGGATTTCTAGATCATGCCGGCGGACGATCCTGCAAGAGCGCGGCGGCGCGGGCATGGCCGAGCGGCCCGTGGCCGCGGCCCAACCCCGGGGCGGCGCGCAGGGCGGCGTGGAGGAACGCTTCGGCGGCCTCGATCGCGGCCCGGAGATCCAGACCGCGCGCGAGGCCGCAGGCGATCGCGCTGGCCAGGGTACAGCCGGTGCCGTGGGTGTGGCGCGTCGCGATGCGGGGATGGGCGAAGGTCACGACGTCGTCGCCGGCGATCAGGCGGTCGATGACCGGATCGCCGTCGAAATGGCCGCCCTTCAGCAGGACGGCCCGGGCGCCGAGGCGGCAGAGCGCGCGGCCGGCGCGGATCGCATCCTCGTGCGAATCGATGGCGAGGCCGGCGAGGGTTGCCGCCTCGTCGCGATTGGGCGTCACCAGCGTGGCGCGGGGCAGCAGACGGTCGCGGATGATGGCGAGCGCGCCCTCCCCAGCCAGCGCGGTGCCGCTGGTCGAGGCGAGGACGGGGTCGAGCACCAGAGGCGCGGCCGGCGCCGCGGCGGCGATCGCCAGGGCGACTTCCTCGGCCGTCCCGGCGCTGCCGAGCATGCCGAGCTTGATGGCATCGACCCCGAGATCGGCCACGACCATGCGGATCGACCGGGCGACGAGATCGGGCGGCACCGGGGCGATGGCGGCGATGCCGCTGGTGTCCTGCGCGGTGACGGCGGTGATCGCGGTCATGGCATAGCCGCCCAACGCGGTGATGGTCTTGATATAGGCCTCGATGCCGGCACCGCCGCCGCTGTCGGAGCCGCCGATCGCGAGGATGCGCGGCGGGCTCAATCAGGCCACGGAATGGGCCGAGGCCGCCTCGATCACGGCACAGAGTTCATCGACGATGGCGACGATCTGCGCTTCGTCCTCGCCCTCGGCCATCACGCGGATCAGCGGTTCGGTGCCCGAGGCGCGGATCAGCAGGCGGCCGGTGCCTTCGAGGCGCTTTTCCGCGACGGCCTGGGCGGCGAGCACGGCGGCGCTGTGCAGTGGTGAAGCGC
>DAIDHD010000026.1 GCA_027459765.1 Gammaproteobacteria bacterium
GGCAGCGGATAGGTCGCCGCGACGAGTGGCTGGATCTCACCGCGTTCGATGTAGCCAACGAGATTGGCGAACACATTCGCATCCAGCACCGTGCACCCGAGCAGGCGCAAGTCCTTGAGATAGAGCGTGCGCAAGTCGAGCGGGACGACGGGTCCCGCAATAGCGCCACTCACGGCGTAGCGGCCGCCGCGCACCAGAACGTCGAGTCGGGCGGGGAAGGCCTCGCCGCCGACGACGTCGACCACGACCTGTACGGATTCGGGTCCGAGCGCCCGCAGGACGTCGGCCTTGCGGTCGAGTACGCGCGCCGCCCCCAGGGCCTCGAGGGCCTGGGATTTGGACGCGTCGGCGACCGCGATGACCTTGGCGCCACGACGTCGCGCCAGCTGTACGGCGGCGCTGCCGACGCCTCCGGAGGCGCCGACCACGAGTACCGTGTCGGCCGACGTCACGGCCGCGCGGGTCAGCATGTTCTCGGCGGCCGAATACGCGCATGGAAACGAGGCGAGTTCGGCGTCGCTGAGCGTGCTCGAGATGCGGTGGGCGTGACGTGACGGCACGCGGGCGAATTCGGCGAAGGCGCCATCACACTCCGAGCCGAAGTAGATGGCATCTTCGATGCGGCTCGAATCGGGCGGTCGGAAGACGGGCTCTACCAGCACGCGTTCACCCAATCGTCCCGGATCGACGTCCGGACCGACTGCCACGATGAGTCCGCAGGCGTCCGCGCCCTGGATCCGCGGGAAGCCCAGTGGCGTACCGGTCCATCCCGAGTCGGCGGCGTCGGCCGTCGCGATGCCCGCGGCGGCGGCGTCGGCGGTCGTGCCTTCGCTGACGGCGCGTGAGTACCACGCCATGCGGGTGTTGATGTCGGTGTTGTTGACCCCGGCGGCGCCCACCCGGATGAGCACCTCGCCCGCCCGCGGCTCCGGTACTGCGACGTCTTCGCGCCACTGCAGGCGATCGAAGCCGCCGTGGCCGGTCGTGAGCACCGCGAACATGGAGGTGCGCGTCATCGCCCCATCATGCCGCAACAGGGCCGTCTCGTGGGCAACCTCACTCCGCGACGCACCGATTTCGTCCTTGCTCCTTGGCCCGGTAGAGCGCGGCGTCGGCACGATCGAACACGCGGGTGGCGGTGTCGCCGTCACGCACTTCCGTCAGGCCGCAGGAAATCGTGACGGGGACCGGCGTGCCGCGAAAGTGCATCTTGAGCGCTGCGATTCGCTCGCGAGTCTGGTTGGCGACCTTGAGGGCGTCGGTGAGCGATGAGCCGACCAGCAGGGTCGCGAATTCCTCGCCGCCGAAGCGCGCCACCAGATCGACGCCGCGCCGTCCTTCGCTCAGGCAGTCCGCGACCGCGCGCAGTAGGCCGTCGCCCGCCCGATGTCCGTGGGTGTCGTTGACCGCCTTGAAGTGGTCGATGTCCCATACCAACAGACATACGGGCGTCCGATATCTCTGCCAGCGCGCCAGTTCCTGCTTCATGCGCTCGTCGAACGACGCGCGATTGGCGACGCGCGTGAGGGGATCCGTGCGGGCACGCCGCTTTTCCAGATCCAGGTTTTGGCTGAGCGAGTGCGTCTCGGCCTCCAGTTGCGTGATCCGCAGGCGCATGTTCTCGCTGCGCGCCTGATAATCCTCGAAGCGCCGCGCCTCGCGCGCGCGAAATTCCCGTAGATTCTCGGAGACGGCTTCCAGACGTTGTGCCACCAAAGTCTGCAGGGCGCGTAGGTCGGTGCTCGACCGTACCTCGCCGCCAAGGCGCTCCACCTGGGAGAGTATCTGCACGTTGAGGGTGTCGGCGGCGTCGTGAACCGCCTTGCGATCGGCACTGTCCCCGCTGAGGTATTCCGACATTTCATTGAGCCGCGTCGTGACCTGCGCGAGCATCGCCGCAGCCTCGGTGCGTTCCACCGCGACGTCGGCCGCGCGAGCCGCAATGAGGTCGCCAATGCGGTCGAGCACGACGGCCAGATCGCGATCTTCGTTCGCCTCGGAAAGCGTGGCGCGCAGCGCGTCCGTGGCATCGCGAGGCGCGTCGGCCGCGTCGAGTTCGTCGAGCAGCCGCTTGGCGACGGTGCAGGATGCACTCCAGCGCTCGGCGGCGGACCGCGGCTCGCCAGGGGGTGCGACCGGCGATTCCGCGAGTGGTACCGGCGGTGTGGGCTCCGGGGGTGTGGCGGCTTCCGTCGCCGGCAACGTACGAGTCGGATTGCGCCTGTCGAGCGCCAGCACCGAATCGGCCAGCGATTCGGCTACGGCCTGCAGTTCGGCGGTGTCGGAATCGCGCCGCGCGGACTCGGCGAGTCTTTGCAGGAGGACATCGACCTCCGGGTCCGTCCCCATTCCCACCGCGCACAGCCGACTCACGATCCGGCGCAGTACCCTCTCTTGGGCGTTCCAACGTGCCTGCTCCGCCTCGGCTTCGCGGAGGGCGTCGAGATACTTACGCTTCCAGTCGCTGTCGTCGATCACTGCGCGCGTCACTCACGGCGGCGAGCCACGGCGACAGGATCGATGCCGCCCCAGGTGCCGCAGGTTTCCAGCGCCCGGAATCGTGTGAAGGAGGTTCGATCCGCGGTGTGTTCCGCCTTGTAACGCTCGATCTGATCGCGATGTTTGCCCGGTCGGTACGCAGCGGAGACCATCGCCGCGTCATCCCGCCACACCGACATGGTGACGCCGTCGTCTCCCGGAGTGTGTGGCGTGATCACCTGCGAAGCGATCCGACCATCCGCAGAGCCCAGCCACGCGCGGACGTGATCGACGTTCTTCCTGAAGTCGATGACCCGGCCCACGTCGAACCCGGGTCCCAAGTTGAATCCGGCCGTGGTCATGACGAACAAGGGTCCGCCGGGATCGTGCTGTGACTGTTCGAACATCGGTCCAGGGCGCTCCGAGTCTAGATGATTGCACTCCCCGCGGTGGGCGACCGCGAGCAACAGCACGTGCCAGTTCTCCAGCGTTTGATCGAGGGCGGGAACGAATCGTTCGCGCTCGTTGAACCCGGCACGCGCGTCCGCCTCGTTCTCGTAAGTGGCCACACCACACCACACGTCGCTCGGCAGGCGGCGGCCGTCGGCGCCGAGCGCACCGTCGGGTCCGACCTTCCAGCTCAGGCAGGCCGCGGGTTGGCTCGCCAGCGGCAATTGGTCTGGCGTCCTGCGGGCCGTATAACGGAGCCAGTGGATGCTGGCGTAGCGCGCTCTCGTCATCGACGTATCCCCGGAGTTTCGGTTTTCTTCGAGACTGCCTCGGGCGGTGCGTCAATGCAAGACGGGAATGTCGGTACCTGCGCCCGCGGCGACGACCCATCCCTACAGGCGGATCACCTTGACGTAACGCACGTGCGGCAGCGCTCGGAGCCGCTCCTGGATGGCCTCGGGGACCATTTGGTCGACGCCGACGATGGCGATCGCATCCTCGCCTTCGGACTGGCGACCCAGGTGGAAGCTCGCGATGTTGATGCGCGCCTCGCCGAGCAGCGTGCCCAGCGCGCCGATGAAGCCCGGCTTGTCGAGGTTGTTGATGAGCAGCATCACGGGGTGGAAGTCGGCCTCCAGCGGCATGTCCTTCACCTCGACGATCTTGGCGGTGCCGGCGTTGACGGCCCCGGCGAGCGTGCGCCATCGGCCACCGGTCTTGACCTTGATGCGGATCAGCGAGCCGTAGACGGGCGAAGTGTCGCGCCGCGCCTCGGTGAGGGAGGTGCCGCGCTCCTTGACGATCGCGGGCGCCGACACCATGTTCACGTCCGGCATGAGCGGCCGCACGAGCGCCGCCAGTGCGGTGGCCGTGAGCGGCTGGGTGTTGAGCTGCGCCACCTCGCCCTCGTATTCGATGTCGACGGCCTCGAGGCCGTCGTCGGCGATCTGTCCGGCGACCGTGCCCAGGCGGTCGGCGAGGTGCAAGAAGGGCTTGAGGCGTGGCGCCTCCTCGGCGCTCATCGACGCCATGTTGAGCGCGTTGGTCACCGCGCCGGTCTCCAGAAAATCGGCGATCTGCTCGGCAACCTGTAGCGCGACGTTCTCCTGCGCCTCGAGGGTGCTCGCGCCGAGGTGGGGCGTGGCGACGAAGTTCGGCGCGCCGAAGAGCACGTTGTCCTTGGCGGGCTCCGTGGTGAATACGTCGAACGCTGCCGCGGCGACGTGTCCGCTCTCGAGCGCCGCGCGCAGCGCGGCCTCGTCCACGAGGCCGCCGCGGGCTGCATTGACGACGAGCACGCCGCGGCGGGTGCGCGCCAGCGCCTCGGCCGAGAGGATGTGGCGGGTCTTGTCGGTGAGCGGGGGGTGCAGCGAGATCGCATCGGCACGCGCGAGCAGCTCGTCGAGCTCGACCTTCTCCACCCCGAGCCGCACGGCGCGCTCAGGCGACAGGAAGGGGTCGTAGGCGACCACCTTCATCTTGAGCGCGAGCGCGCGCTCGGCCACCAGTGCGCCGATGTTGCCGCAGCCGATCAGGCCGAGCGTCTTGGCGTACAACTCGACCCCCATGAAGCGGTTCTTCTCCCACTTGCCGGCCTGGGTCGAGGCGTCGGCGGCGGCGATCTGCCGCGCCGCCGCGAACAGCAGGGCGAGGGCGTGCTCGGCGGTGGTGATCGAATTGCCGAACGGCGTGTTCATCACCACGATCCCGCGCGCGGTGGCGGCGGGGATGTCGATGTTGTCGACGCCGATGCCGGCGCGGCCGATGACCTTGAGCTTGGCCGCGGCGGCAACCACGTCCTTGTCGGCCTTGGTCGAGGAACGTACCGCCAGCGCGTCGTAGTCGCCGACGATCTTCAGGAGTTCCGGCTTCTTCAAGCCGGTGCGCACGTGCGCCTCGATGCCGCGGCTCGTGAACACGTCGAGGGCGCGCGGACTCAGTTCGTCCGCAATCAATACCTTGGGCATGGCGATTCCTTGCGGAGGTTCAGGGCGTGAGGTCGGCGACGCAATGCGCGAACGCCCAGTCGAGCCAGGGGGTGAGGGCGGCGAGGTCGCTGCGTTCGACCGTCGCGCCACACCAGATGCGCAGTCCCGGCGGCGCCGAGCGGTACGAGGCGGCGTCCAGTGCGACGCCCTCACGTTCGAGAAGCGCCGCCAACCGCTTGGCGAAGTCCGCCTGGCGCTCCGGAGGCAGTGCGGTGACGCGCGGATCCACGACCTCGAGACAGACGCCGGTGTTGCTGCGAATCGCGGGGTCCTTCACCAGGAAGTCCACCCACGGAGTGCGCTCGACCCACTCGCTGAGCACCCGCGCATTCGCGTCGGCGCGCGCGTGCAGCGCGGCGAGTCCGCCGATGCGTTCGCCCCACTTCAGGGCGTCGAGGTAATCCTCGACCGCGAGCATCGACGGCGTGTTGATGGTGGCACCCTCGAAGAGTTCCCGATCGAGCTTGCCCTTGCGGGTCATTCGGAAGAGCTTCGGCAGCGGTCGTGGCGGCGTGTAACTCTCGAGCCGAGTCACGGCGCGCGGCGACAGAACGAGCATGCCGTGCGCGGCCTCGCCGCCCAGGACTTTCTGCCAGGAGAAGGTGACGACGTCGCAGCGTGACCAGTCGATGGGTTGCGCAAAGGCGGCGCTGGTGGCGTCGTTGATCGCAAGGCCTTCACGGTTCGCCGCGATCCATTGAAAATCCGGGATGCGCGCGCCCGAGGTGGTGCCGTTCTGGGTGAACACGAGGTCCGCCTCGGGGCGAGCCTGCGTGAAATCCGGCAGCGTGCCGTAGGGTCGCGCGACGTGCGTACGCGCGTCCTTCAGCTTGAGTTGCTCGCTCACGTCGGTGACCCATTCCTCGCCGAAGGATTCCCAGGCGAACACGTCGACGGGGCGCGATCCGAGCATCGACCAGAGCACCATCTCGACCGCGCCCGTGTCGGAGGCCGGTACGATGGCGATCAGGTGGTCCTCCGGGACCTCGAGGAGTCGCCGCGTGCGGTCGATGGCTTCCTTGAGGCGCGTCTTGCCGGCGCCCGATCGGTGTGATCGGCCGAGCAAGGCGCCATCCAGCGCCTGCAAAGTCCAGCCGGGACGCTTTCGCGTCGGGCCCGATGAAAACCGGGCGTCAGCCGGGCGAACGCCCGGCGCAGGAATGTGTGCGGTCACGAATCGTCTCCCATCCTTACAGATGGACGTCCGCCGTTGGGGGCGGATGGCCCGCCATCTACAGTAGATGTTTGCAGGCGGAAGTCAAATGAGTTTCGCGCGACGCGCGCCGCGCTCCTTTGCTAGGGTTCCGCTCATGAGCAGCCATTCGCCCGAATTGCAGGCGGCACTGGCGGCGGCGCAGCGCGCCGCCGCCATCGCGCGCGAACTCTACCAGCGCAATCTCGAAGTGCGCCTCAAAGAGGATAAATCGCCGGTCACCGACGCCGACGTGCGCTGCGAACTCGCGATTCGCGAGGTGCTGGAGGCGCGCTTTCCGGCGTACGGGTTCTTCGGCGAGGAGACCGGCACGCACCGCGGCGAGAGCGGCGACCTGTGGCTCGTCGATCCGATCGACGGCACCAAGGCATTCGTACGCGAGTACCCGATGTTCTCGACCCAGATCGCGCTGATGCGTGATGGGCGGCTCGTGCTCGGCGTGTCGAGCGCGCCGGTTTACGGCGAACTCGCCTATGCCGAACGCGGCGGTGGCGCGTTCCTCAACGGCCGGCGCATCGCGGTCAGCGAGGTTTCGAGCCTCGAGCTCGCGGCGTTGTCGTCGGGCAACCTGAAGACGCTCGCGAGCGGGGCGCGGTGGCCGCGGTACGGCGAGTTGGTGGCGCGCGTCAACCGCATCCGCGGCTATGGCGATTTCCTGCACTACCACCTGCTCGCCGCCGGCAAGATCGACCTCGTCATCGAATCGGACGTGAACATCCTCGACGTCGCGGCCTGCGCAGTGATCGTCGAGGAGGCCGGTGGCCGCTTCACCGATCTCGGCGGTGCGCCACTCTCACTCGGATCGACCAGCGTCCTCGCCGGCAACGGCCCGCTGCACGCCGCCGCGCTCGCGGCGCTCGCGTGAATCGAGACCAGCGTTCCTCTCGTAGCGCATGCCGTCGCGGCTGACGGCGATGTCCTGAGCCGTCTACCGGACGGTGTAGCCGCGGCCCACGAGGCAGCTGACCTGCGCGCGGTAGTAATCGTTGCGCCGGGCGCTTGCCTGTTCGGCGGGCACGCCGCCGCCCGCGACGGTGGGATCGAAGCCGGTTTGTCCGGTCGCCCACAGTGCACAGTCGGTGCGGTCGTGAGCCTGCTGTTCGGCGCTCTGTCCCTGCGACGGGTAGACGAACAGATCATCGCTTGCCGGCGGCACGGTGGTACCGCCGGCGTCGATGCCGGACGGCGGCGCGACCACTTCGTACTGCCTCTCGGCGTCGTCCCACAGGTAATAGGTCTCGTTGGCATAGTAGTAGGGAACCCCCTGCCACCACACCGTCGTGTACCACCAGGGCAGGTACGGTACGAACAAGCCGAAAGGGGCGCCCCACACGATCCAGCGGGTGCCGTTCCAGCGATACCAGTTGCCGCCGTGGCGCCAGTAGCGCACCCCGTCGCGGGCACGAATCTCACCGAGCCCACCGGTCGGGGGCCGGCGTACCGAATAGCCGCGGTCGTAGTAGTACTGGTTGTGGCCGAAGCGCCCGTCGAGGTGCTGGTGTGGTCCGCTTGGGGCGTGCGGGCCGCCGGTCCTGGCGGGCGGCGCGCGCCCGCCGGGCGGCAGTTTCTGTGCGAAAGTGGCGGGGTGCGCGCCGAGCGCGAGTACCAGGGTCATCAGGCCCGCGAGCCGGATGTGCCGATGTCTCGCGCCGGCCGCTCCGGCATGCGTCGTTGCACCTTGCATGGTCACTCCACCCGGTAGCCGCGGCCTTCGAGGCAGGCGCTCATGGCGCGCCGGTAATAGCCCGCTTGTCGTTCGAGCGCGGCGGCGTGCTCGCTGACCGCGCTGTCGGCAGCCGCCTGAGCGCGCGCGGTCGATTCGGCGATGCCGCCGATCACGGCGCCCGCGAGCGCGCCCAGCAAGGCGCCGGAACCCGATTCCCAGGGGTTCGACACCGCTGCGCCGAGTACCGCGCCGGTCATCGCGCCGGTGGCGACTCCGGTGCCCGGCGGCGGACCGATCACGACGGTGGAGCGCAGGTGCGGCGGCACCGTGGCGACGCTCGGATCGAAGCCGCTCTGACGTACCGCCCACGTGTGGCACTCGTAGCGGTCGCGGTCCTGTTGCGCGCTCGATTGTCCCTGCAGCGGATAGAAGTACACCGTGGTGTCGGGCGGGCCGACGGGTGCCTGGTCCACGGGCTGTGCCACGCAACCCACGAGCGCCGCCAGGGCGGCGCCGGTGGCGGCGATGAACTTCGCCGCCGTGTTTGCTCGTCGACCTGCTGAATGCGGCATGCGCTGCCTCGCTAGGCGGGATAGCCGACCGTTTGCGCGAAGGTGACGAACTGTGACGGCGGCAGCCTCATCAACTGCGCGAGCCTGGCGTAGTCGACGGCGCCCCTGAACACGGTGCCGAGTCCCTCGGCGGCGCAGTACAGATAGACGTTCTGACCAATGAAGCCCGTGTCCACGGAGCAATAGAGGTGTCGCTCCTCCGGGGTCAATTCCCCCATGCGCTCGCCATGCGCGACATAAATGAGGTTCAGTGGTGCGGTGGCGACGAATTCCTGCAAGCCGGTTGCGGCGCGGATGTCCTCGGCGAGGTGAAGGCTCAATTCGTGCCGCTGCGGATCGTACAGCCAGACGCCATCGGCCATGGCGGCGTAGACGTCGATCACCATCACGTGCCGCCAATAGGGTGCGGTCCGGTCGCCACCCGGGCGGTTGATGCCGAATGCCGCCCAGAGCAGGGTGGACAGTGTCTCGAGAGGCAGCGGACGGCCCGAGTAGGCGCGGGTCGAGCGCCGCAGGCTCAGCGCCGACAACAGCGGGGTGCCGCCCTCGCGTCGCGGTGCCGGCAGCGTCCTCGACCGGGGACGCGGCTCGCCCGCTTCGGCGCGCGCTCCGGCCGCCGCCAGGGGAGCGCCGACCGTGGTTGCACCTGCGAGAAGGCCCAGCATCGCATCGCGTCTGCTCACCATCGCTTCTCCCGGCCAGACTCGATCAGTCCGGTGTCAGGATCGCAATCACGGTGCCCCCGGGGGCATCCGCGCTTTCCACGAGGCCCCCTTGCGTGGGCCGCACGATTGATCCATCGTGCCGCATCGCCGTAAGGCCGCTTGACTCGGAGTCCGTAAAATCATGCTGCACCTCCGTTCGTTGGTTCGTGCCCATTTGGTGTCGTGGTCGATGGCTGCGTTCGCCGTGGGCTTGCTTCTTCCGGCCGCGGTGCCGGCGGCGCCGCAGTCCTCCGCCGTGGTCGATCCCGCGCTGTTCCAGGCCATGAAATGGCGCGGTGTCGGCCCCTACCGCGGTGGCCGGGCACTCGCCGTGACCGGCGTACCGGGCGAACCGGGGCTGTTCTATTTCGGCGCCGTGGCCGGCGGGGTGTGGAAGAGCACCGACAGCGGTGCTACGTGGAAGCCGATATTCGATTCGATGCCGAATGCCTCGATCGGCGCCATCGCGGTCGCCCCCTCCAATCACGACGTGATCTACGTCGGCACGGGCGAGGGCGCCCTGCGCGGTGACATCACGTACGGCAACGGCGTCTACAAGAGCGCCGACGGCGGCAAGACCTGGACGCACGTCGGCCTCGACGATACGCGCCAGATCGGTGCCCTCATCGTCGATCCGAAGAACCCCGATGTCGTGCTGGTGGCGGCGCTCGGCCACGCCTTCGGCCCCAATGCGGAGCGCGGCGTGTACCGCACCGAGGACGGGGGGCGGAGCTGGCGCAAGGTGCTCTACAAGGACGAGAACACCGGCGCCGTCGACGTCACCTTCGATCCGTCGAACTCGAACGTCGTCTATGCCGCGCTGTGGCAGGTGCGGCGCCAGCCCTGGAATTTCTCGAGCGGCGGTCCGGGCAGCGGGCTGTATCGCTCCACCGACGGTGGCGTGACCTGGCACGAGCTGCGCGGACACGGCCTGCCCGGCGGGATCCTCGGGCGAATCGACGTCTCGGTGTCGGCCGCCGACCCGAAGCGGGTCTATGCCATGGTCGAGGCCGAAGAGGGTGGGTTGTATCGTTCCGACGACGGCGGCGGCAACTGGACGCGTGTCAGCGAGGACGGCCGCATCCGTCAGCGCGCGTGGTACTTCTCCAAGATCTACGCCGATCCGAAGGACAAGGACACGGTGTACGCCCTCAACACCGGCATGCTGCGCTCGACCGACGGCGGCAAGACCTTCGATCTGGTGCCGGCGCTGCACGGCGACCACCACGGATTGTGGATCGACCCGAACGACCCGAAGCGGCTCATCAACGCCAACGACGGTGGCGCGAGCGTGTCGCTCGACGGCGGCGCCACTTGGTCGACGCAGGACAACCAGCCCACGGCGCAGTTCTATCATGTCGCGGTCGACGCGCGCTTTCCCTATTGGCTGTACGGGGCGCAGCAGGACAACACGAACCTCGCCGTGGCGAGCTATGCCGACGCGGGCGTGATCGGCCCCGGCGACTGGTATCCGGCCGGCGGCGGTGAGAGCGGCTTCGTGGTGCCCGATCCGCGCGACGCGCTGATCATCTACAGCGACGCCGAGAACCAGATCGACCGCTACAACAAGCACACCGAGCAGGTGCAGGACATCAGCGCCTGGCCGGTCGACAACTCCGGGCACGCGGCGGCCGAACTCGAGCACCGCTTCAACTGGACCTCGCCGTTGACGCTCTCGCCGCACGACCCGGACACGCTGTACGTCGCGTCGGAGGTGGTGTGGCGAAGCCGTGATCACGGCCACAGCTGGGCCATCATCAGCCCCGACCTGACCCGCAACGACAAGAGCAAACAGCAGGCCTCCGGCGGTCCGCTCACCAAGGACATCACCAGCGTCGAGTACTACGACACCATATTCACGCTGGCGGAATCGCCCAAGGCCGCGGGGATGATCTGGGCCGGCAGCGACGACGGACTGGTGCACGTGACGCGCGATGGCGGCGCGCACTGGAACAACGTGACGCCGAAGGATCTGCCCGCGTGGGGCACGGTGAGCATGATCGAGCCGTCGCCGTTCGATGCTGACGTCGCCTATGTGGCGGTAGACCGGCACAGGCTCGACGACATCCGTCCGTACGCATGGAAGACGGCCGACGGCGGCAAGACCTGGCAGGCGATCGGGGCGGGGTTGCCGGACGGCGCGTTCGTGCACGCGGTGCGCGTGGATCCGAAGCGCGCCGGGCTGCTGTATGCCGGCACCGAGCGTGGCGTGTTCGTCTCCTTCGACGACGGCGCGCACTGGCAGTCGCTGCAGCTCAACCTGCCGCAGAGCCCGGTCCACGATCTGCTCGTCAAGGGTGACGATCTGGTCGTGGCGACCCACGGGCGCGCATTCTGGATCCTCGACGACCTGACGCCGCTGCGGCAGGTCTCGGCGGCCACGGCGGCCGAGGCCATGGTGTTGTACCGTCCGCAAACGGCGTTGCGTCTCGCCTATCCGGACGAGGTCAACACGCGCCGCCCGGTGGGCCAGAATCCGCCCGCGGGCGCGCTCGTCGACTACTACTTCAAGGACAAGCCGGCCGGCGAAGTGACGGTGGACATCGTGGACTCGAAGGGCCAGGTGCTGCGGCACCTGTCCAGCACGCAAACCTCGAAGGAAGTGCAGCCGCCGGAGTGGCCGGATCGCATCGTGCCGACCGACCTGATTCCGGCGCAGGCCGGCATGAACCGGCTGGTGTGGGACCTGCGCGCCGCCGACCCGGAACAGATCCCCGGTGCGTTCTACTCGGGCTCGACGCCGCGCGGCGCGCGCCTGCCGCCCGGCGAGTACACGGTGCGGCTGTCGTACGCAGGCAAGCGGCTCGAGCAGCCGCTGACGCTCGCGGCCGATCCGCGGGTCAAGGCCGACGTGAAGGCGATCGAGGCGAAGTACGCCCTGCAGTCGGCGGCGGTCGCCGACATTGGCCGACTCCATCACGCCGTCAACGAGATCCGCAAGACGCGCGAGGATCTCAGCCAGGCGAGCGCGAGGGCCAAGAGCAAGGCGCTCAAGGTACGCATCACGCACGTGCTGCAGTCGCTCGATCCCATCGAGCAAAAGCTCATCCAGGTGAACATGAAGGGATCGGAGGCGAACCTCGCCTTCCCCGGCATGCTCAACGAGCTGTACGCGAGCTTCATCGCCAGCCAGGACGATGCCGACGTCGCTCCGACCGAACAGCACGAGGCGATGTATCGTTCGTTGCATGCGCAGCTGGAACAACAACTCGCCGCCTGGCAGCGCGTGCGCAGCGGTGAACTTGCGCAGGTCGAGCACGCACTCGGCGCCGGGGGCGGTTGACCGCCCCCCGGCAGCCGCGCGCGCGCGAGCTAAAAGGCGAGGCCGAGGCCGAGGTCGGCGCGGGTGAAGTCGGTGTTCACGCCGAAGCGCTGGTAGTCGGCCTTGAAGACCACGTGCGGGGTGACGTAGAAATTCGCCCCGACCGTCCACACCCGGTCCTGCGGGACGGGCCACGGCTTGCCGTCGGCGGCGAGCCCGCCGGGCCGGGTGGGGTAACCGGGTGTGACGCCTTCGAAGGAGGCGCCGAGGTCGTAGCGCTCGAAGCGCACGAACGGCACCAGCCGGTACTCGTCGCGTTGCCACACCGTGTAGGCCCCCTGCAGGTAGTAGCCGAGGAACTCCGCCGGCAACGGATTGGCGGCGCCGAAGTGGTCGAGGTTGTACGCCGCGGTATGCGAGATCGTGCCGCGCGCGTACACGGCCTGCAGGTCGGCGTTGCCCGGTGTCCAGCGCGCGTGGGTCTCCCAGAGCGTGACGCGCTCGTCCGGGAGCCCGGCCGGCGCCGTAGGCGTGGCGGCCTTGCCGGTGAACACCGCGGCACCCGCGAGCAGCCCCGGCACGCCGCTGTAGTTCAGCGACACGTATTGCGACAGGTTCTGCGCGCTGGCGAGTTGTAGTTCCTGATGCGTGGCCTGTAGCGGCGCGACGTTGGTGTTCTCGAGGTCGAGGGCCGTCCGGTACGGTGGCGTGGCTGGATTGGGATCCCAGCCGTTGAGATCGATGCCGGAGGTCACGCCGACGTCCCAGCCGAGACCTGCCGGCGTGATGCCGTGCAAGCCCACGCCGCCCTCGCGCCAGGTGCTCGGAATCACCAGCGTTTCCACGAAATTGCGCTGTACGCCGTAGTAGGCGGTCGGCTCGTGATGCTCGTTCAAGAAGCCGAACGGCATCAGGAAGAGGCCTGCCTTCAGGCCCAGGTCGTCGTCGAGACGGCGATCGACGTAGAACTGTTCCACTTCGAATTCGCCCCGATCCTCCGCCGACGCGACCGCGTGCTCCACCTCGAATTCGGAGTTGAAGAAGGTGCGGTCGTCGAAGTGATAGCCGATGCCGAATACGGCGCGCGCCAGATCGAACTGGGTAAGCCGGCCGTCGTGCGTCGGGTGGGTGTAATAGATCTCGCCGTACCCCCACAGGCTCAAGTCCGGCGAGATGCCGCTCACCGGCGCCGCTGCGGCGGGCGCGGCGGCTCGCGGCAGGCCCGTCACCGGATCGATGGCGCCATTCGCCCCGACGCCCGACAGCGGTGTGGCTACCTCCGCTGTGGGTGCCGCCGCCACGGGCGCCGCCGATGCGTTCCGCGCCTTCAGGGCCGCCAGTTCGCTCGTGAGCGCCTCGACTTGGTTTCGCAGGGCGTCGAGCCGCTGCTCGAGCAGCGTGGTCCGGTCGGGCGCCGCGGCGTCGTCTGCACGGGAGGCGGGTGCGGCGGCCAGGGCGCACGCGGCCGTCAGCAGGGCGAGCGCGATGGGCGCGATGCGGGGCGGTCGACCGAGACTGTGCATGAGGCGGCTCCGAATCGTTCTGATAAGAA
>DAIDHD010000053.1 GCA_027459765.1 Gammaproteobacteria bacterium
GTGCAGATCGACGCGGCCCGTACATGCCAGGGACACCTGCAGCATGAAGAAGCCCACCCAGCCCATGAATGCGAGCGCGTGCAGGTGGACCGGCCACGGCGCGGCGAACGTCGAGATGCCCCGTATGTAGAGTCGCGCGAAGCCTGCGATGATCACCGCGACCATGACGGCGGATGCCATCAGAAAGAATCGGTCGTCGGTCCTGTGGCGATCCGGTGAACCACCTGTGGAGCCGAGGATTGCGCTCATGTTTTGCTTGGGGATATCAAGTCGGCTTGTCAGGACGAGATGCGAATCAGCGGCGTCGGAGCAATGGTGGCTGATATAGGGGTCTTCGGCGCTGCGCCCGCAGGCCCAATCGACACCCGGGCGGAGGATGGCCGGCAACGCAAGTGGCCTATTGGGCTTGCCGAACGCCTCGCCAACATCGATCGTCCGCGAGGCGATTCCGCCGGCATGGTGTAGCTCACGCCTGGCCTGTGCGACGGCCTTTAGGAGGGTATTGCGCTGCTCGTCATTGAGCGTCGTCAGTTCATCGTAGCCGACGATGATCTCATCGATCGACGACTCGACGGACAGGGAATGCTTTTGGTTCTCCAACTGGTCATAAAAGGTCGCAAGCGCAAGCCGTTCTTCCAGCGGCATGTGCGCGACCGCTCCTGCCTTGACCGTATTCCAAGTCTCGATGCGCAGCAGGGGGCGGAAACTTCGGTACGGGGGCGGCTTGGGGCCGCCATGCGCCCACGCTGCGTAGGCGTCGAGCTGAGGCAGTGCACATTTGCCGGATTCTATTTCGAGCGTGAGCCGTTCGACGTCTTGATAGATCTCGGCCTTGAGCGCTTCGCGGGCCTCACCGACTTCATGGTTGCGGTTGACGGCTTCGACCACCTGCTCGAGCAGCAACGCGATGATGATGCCGACGACGATGACGCTGATTTCGGAGAGAAACTCGCGCAGACTGTGCGCCGCCTTCGGTTTGTGGATGTGCATGCCGTCCCTGATCTTTACGTCAGCGTGTCGCTCGGCGATTTGACGTTGGTATTCGCCGGGCGTGCCCGGCCAGCCGATGCCGTTCGAGGATAGCGATGGGGCATGGTTGGGTCAACGCAGCGGGGCAGGCGGTCTGGGATATGAGTCACATTCGCTTGCTTTGCGTGGTCGGCCAGTCGACCAGGAACTCGGCGATCGTCAGCGCAATCACCGTCATGACGAGCAGCGCGTAGCTGCTCGCCTCGAGGCTCCAGTCGTCGTATCCGGGCAGTGGCAGCGGCAGGCGCGGCAGCACGAACGTGGTTGCCAGCGCGTAGCTGCGCGCCATCCAGCGGCGATGGCTGTCGATTCGGCGGCGGCGCGCAGCCAGGTACGCCGTGACCGTGAAGGCGATCCAAAGCAGCGCATTGACCGCCACGCTGTAGGGAAAGAAAGCGGGGTAGTGCCAGGCGAGCAGCGGCGCGAAGCCCGCCGCTATCAGGCAAGAAACCACATATATTTTGCCCAGCAGCCGATGTCGTGCCGGATCGCGCAGCCGAAGTCGTCGCGAGAATTGCAGCGGCCCCAGCACGAGCGCCGCCGCTCCTGCGGCGATGTGCGGCAGGAGGAGCCATCGCTGTGCGGCGAGCACGGGATGCATGGGGTGATCGGTGCGCAGGATGGGCAGGGACGAGTGGGCGATCGCAAGGGCCGTGAGGCCGGCGAAGGCGACCCACGCCGCCAGCCGCCACGGACCGAACTCGGGGCGGGCGCCAATCATGAACCGAAGCGCTCGGGCCACCCGAGGGATCTGAGCAATGCCTCGCTTGCCTCCCACAGACGCTCGGCCGTCGCGTCGTCCCGTGCGGCGGCACTCGGCGAGCGCTCCACGGTGCCGGCAAAGTAACGGCCGGTGAGATTCTCCACCGCAGGCGAGGCGGCGAGGTACTCGAGACCTTGGGCGCCTTCGCCGACCGGGATGGCGAAGAGTTTGGCGATGCGCGTCAGCGGGCCGATCGCGCCGCCGGCCTCGTCGGCGAAGCGAGTGGCGACGAAGCCGGGGTGCAGGCAGTTGGCCGTGACGCCCGCGCCTGCGAGGCGCCGTGCCAGCGCGCGGGTGAACAGGATGTTGCACAGCTTGGAGCGGGCGTAGACGTGGAAGGCGGGGCCGCCGTAACGAAGCAGCTGGCCCAGCTTTCTTTCCCGGTAGAGCCGTGCGGACTGCAGATCGTCGAAGTCCAGGCTCGCCACCCGGTGGGCAGCGGAGGCGGTGACGATGATGCGCGCGGGTCCGGACGCCCGCACCCGATCGAGCAATCTCAGGGTGAGCGCGAAAACGGCGAGGTGATTCAGGGCAAAGGTCTTCTCGAGTCCCTCGTTGGTCTCGATCCGCCGGCCGAACAGGGCTCCGGCGTTGTTCACGAGTACGTCGAGCTTGGGCTCGCTCGCGAGCACCTCGTCGGCGACGCGCCGTACCTCCGACATCGACGACAGATCGGCAACGAGCGCGCGGTGCTGCACGCGCGGCCCGGCGCCACGCAGCCGCTCGAGGGTGCGCTCACAACGCTCGCGGTCGCGGGCGACCAGCACGATTCGGGCCCCGTCACGCGCCAGGGATTCGGCGGCGACGGCGCCGATGCCGCTGGTCGCGCCGGTGATCAGTACGGTTTTGCCGTGCACGCTCCCGCTTCAGAAAGTCCAGGTGACGCCGAGGGATAAAAGATCCGGTGAGGCTCGGCTGGCCTCGATACGCTCGTACTCCATTCGCACGGCAAAGCCGTCGAGAGTCACCTGGGCGCCCGCGCCGAGCGCGACGCCGGTGGTGGTATAGCGAGACGCAAATGTCGGACATGACGGCGCCACTGACGATATCGGGCAAAGCACGCCGCGCAGGACGCCGTCCACGTCGGTTTGCACGTGTGCGACACCGAGCTTGCCGAATACGTCGAGGAGTGGCACCGGGATCGGCGCATAGAACGTCCCGAACACGGCTTCCGCCTTGCTGCGCGCAGTGCCCGAGACGCCCAGGCCCGGACTTCCGAACTGCGCCGAATAGTCGTGACTGCCGAAGTCCAGGTATTCGAATTCGGCGCCCACGATGTGCAGCGGCCGGACGCCGAGGATTGCCTTCCATCCCGTGGCGTTCTCGGACACGTCCGTCTGTGCGAGCGAGGCGTCCGCACGCACGGTCGAGCGGCCCGCGCCGGCACCGACATAGAAGCCCAGCGGATTGAAGTCGGATGCGCCCGCGACCGGGGCGGCTCCGAGGGCGATGAGCGCGAAGGCGCCGAGGTGGATTCCCTTCATGGCGACGGCTTACTCACTTTGATGGCCAACCGTACCACAACGCGGAGCAAGAGAGGCGGTTGACTCGTTTCTGGAGGGGGGGCTAGCCGCGCGGTCTGCCCGGGGAGCGTGCGGCCCGCGTCAACGTCCCCCCGACTTCCCCTCGCCGAGCGAGTGCGGCGCGACGTCGAGTGTCGCGCCGTCGCTGAACGTCACGTGCAACGGTGTGTTGCGGGCGTTGTAGGCGAGGTGAGTCACGTTGCCGCCGGCGTCCTTGAACACCGCATAAAGCGGCGTATCGGCGCTGACTGCGAAGTCGGGCGTGCCCATCTCGACGAGGCTCGACAGCCAGAACAGGGTGTGGGTGCGGGTCTCGCCGTTCTCGACGCTGCCCTGCTTGTTCCAGTGCGCGAGGGCCGCGGCGGGATCGGCGAGCGCCTGGCACTCGGCGAGCGCGTCCTGCCAGATGTCGTCGGGCGGCGGATGCGAGGGAATGTTGCCGTGGCGGTGGTAGTGCTGCTCCTCCGCGGGCAGCGCCGCAAAGATCGACTCGAGGTACTTCGGGTCGGTGCCGAGGTAGGTCGAGGCGGGCGTGAACGGCAGCATGTTGATGCCGTACATCTGATGCGGCTCCTCGGTCCACCAGGTGTTGTAGGAGAACTTGCCGCCGAACACCTGTACCGCGAACGGTTTGCCGTAGTCGCTACCGAGCACCTGGTGGTCCAAATCGAACCAGTACTGGTTCACCGCCGCGATCTCGCTCGTGTACAGGTAGATGCCGAGATCACGCAGCCTGCGATTGCCGGTGGCCTCTCCCCACAGAATGAGGCCGGCCCAGGCGTTGACGGCCTCGGAGGAGGATTCCTGGTTGTTGCCGAACATCATGACGGGTCCGCCGATCGCGGTGCCCGAGGCCCAGGAGTGTCCTTCGTAGGTGTCGAAGTTGCGCAGGTAGGGGAAATCCGCGCGGCCCCGCTCGTCGGTGGCGATGTCCGCGACCATTGCGTTCACCATGCCGCCCCAGTGATCGGCGGCGCCCCAGGCCGGGTCGCGCAGCGCCACGTTGGCGGCCGCATTGAGCCAATACCCATAGTGGAAGTGGTGGTCGTTCATCGACCGGTAGCTCTCGAATTCCTGCGGCAAGCCGACCAGGGTGCCGATGGTCTTGTCGTTCAGGAAGTAGTTGGCGTGGCGGCCGTCGAACCAGCTCTGCAGCCGGTGCTCGAGCGCGTGCAGGAGTTCGTCGCGCGCCCCGTTCTTGCCTTCGGCCTCGGCCACACCGAGCAGTTGTGCCTCGGCGCCGAGCGCCTTGCCGAACCAGTAGGTCCCGTGTCCCATCTGGTGCATGAAGAGTTCGTCGGACTTGGCGACGTCGCCGGTGAGGAGGCTCTCGACCGGCGAGCGGTGACCGGGATCCTTGAGACCAGGCCAGCGCGGCAGCACGCCGTGGAAGATGCGCGTCGTGGTGAATTCGTTGCCCGCGACCAGCCGGATGGGGCCGCGCAGCGAATCGTAGCGGTAGCGCGTGGTGAGCGGCGCGGCGAGCGCCGACCACTGGTGCGGGTACAGACCCATGAGGGTGGCTACGGAATCACCCTCGCGGGCGACGGTCTGCACCCGATAGGTGGTGCGCACCGTGCTCTTGGCCTCGTCGTAGGCGAACTCGGCGCGGGTGTCCACCGGGAACGCGTAGGCCACGGCGAGGAAGTCGTGCACGGTCTTCGGGTCGGAGTCGGGCAGTCCGGCGATCGAGAAATACCCCTTGCCGACGGGGAGGTGCAACGTCGCCGCCTGCGAGCCATCGATGCGCCACTCGCCGCCCGCGGGTCCGAACAGGGCATAGCTGTGCCCGCCGACGGTCACCGCGAGCACGCGCGGGTCATTGCCGGCGGTGCGCGGGTCGACGAGGAGGCCCGCGGCCGACGCGAACGTGATGCGCACGTCGCCGCTCGTGCAATCGAAGTAGCTGAAGGGACTGCCGTGCAGGACGGTGACGTCGAGCGCCGGGTCGCCGCCCGGCGCGCCGAAGCGCAGTTTCACCATCCAGTCGGCGAAGTTGGCGATACGCGCATCCTCGGGCGTGAAGCCCGCGGGGGCCACGGTGAGGGCGGCGACGTGCGCGTACTCGATTTCGCGCTGGAACGCATCCGGGGAGACGGCGTGCCGGTCGGGCAGGCCGATCTCGAAGCCCTTGTCGGTGGCCCGATAGGTCATGGGGTGCGCGTAGAGCGGATAGCCCCACTTCTGGAACACCACCGACGAATACCACTGGTTGGTCGGTACCGCGCGGGTGAGCGCCGCGGCCGTACGGTAGGTCGGCGGCGGCGGCCGTTCGTCTGCGGCAAGCGCACCGTGCGCCTGCGTGGCGTACGCGCCGAGGCCCACCGTCACGTTGCCGCCGTCGCCGGCGCGCACCGCCATCGGCGGCAGGCTCAGCCCGAGCACGTACAGGGTCAGTGCCGCCGCCGCGACTACGCGGGTCGCGCCGGGCCGCATCGTCCGCCGTCCGCCCCCGGCGGCCACGTCAGTGCGTCTCGCCGAATTGGAAGTTGACGCCGAGCGTGAGCGAGTTGCCGGCGTGGGTTGCGCGTGGATCCCAGCCGCCATCGGCGATGTTGCTCGGCATGCTGACCGGCGCCGGACCCTGGCGGCCGAAGAAGACCTGGCCGAAGCCGCCGTAGATTTCCAGGTGACGGTCGAGCTCCGGCAGCTTGCGGTAGAAGCCGAGGTTCGCGTAGGTCGCGGTATTCGACTGGCCCCACTCCGTGGGGGTGTAGACGTAGGCCTTGTTCATGCGCACGGCGCCCAGCGTGAAATCCCACAGCCCCATGGTATACGTGATGCCGCCCATCGCATCCCACTCGATCGCGTGGTGCACGCCGTTGTCGCTGGCGTAGTTGAAGCCCGCCTGGTCCCAGAAGCAGGCGCTCGTCACCAGCGCTCCACCCACGACGGCGGGGGGAACGGGGCCGTAGTCGCACTGTTGCTGCTGGCCGGACCACTCGCTGCGCTTCAGGCCGAAGGTCAGTCGCCAGGTGGGATTGAACCAGTGGTTGCCCTGGATGATGAACACGTCCTCGGTGGGCGTGTGGTAGCCGCTGCCGGGGCCGTTGGTGTCGCCCTGCGCGCCGTAGAAGGCGCCCTTGGCGAACGAACTCTGCAGACCGCCGGTGCTGTCCTGGTAGATCACTTCGACCAGATTCTTTTCGTCCGAGTACTGGACGAAGGCCTCGAGCGCCTGCGGCGAGGGCGGCGCCACGTCGCTCGATCCGGGATTGAGCGGGAAGCGCTTGGTCGCCTCGGCGGCGGTCACCTCGAAGAGAATCTTGCCGAGTTCCAGCTCATAGGGCTTGGAGGCGATGCGGATCGCCCGCGGAAAGACGCCGTAACCGGCGCCGGATTCCGCCCACCAGGTCGACAGACCGAGCGGGTAGGCGAAGCTGTCGCTGCGGAACCAGGAGCGCGTGGCGAGCTTGCCGACCTGGATGGAGCCGTATTTCGGATGCGAGATTTCCCCGTAGAGCTCGATCAGATAGTTGCCGTACACGTCGGGAGCGTTGTTGCGCTCGCGTCCGGTGGCTCCTGCCTCGATCTTCACCGCATTGTCGAACTCATGGTGCAGGTCCAGCGTGAGCTGCACGAGTCCCAGGTTGCTGGAGCGCGTCTCGGCGGGACTCGGCTGGTTCAGCATGGGACCGTTCGCAATCGAGAGCACGCCGCGCGGATCGAATGGCGACGGGTTCACGAAGCCGTGCGAGCAGTAGTCGCACACCGAGAATTCCTCTTTGGCGAACCCCAGCACATCGAGCGGTCCGAACGTTTCGGCCGCCGCGGGCAGGGTGATCAAGGCCATCGCGGCGGCGAGGGATCCGACAACGGTGCGCTGGGTCACGTGGGACTCTCCGGGGTGCTGCATGGGGCGATTCGACGGGCTGGGGCGCTTCACTGGAAGTACCCCGCGCCCTGGTACACGGGCGACGTACAGGCCGGCGCACTCGGGGCGGTGGTGCCGCACAGCGCATAGCGCGGCTGGCGGTTCACGTCCCACAGGCCCCAGCCGTCGTCGACGCCCTTCCAGGTCTCGTCGAACGCCTCGAAGGTGAATACCGCGACGGGTCCGCCCGAGGATCCGCTCCACGCGGTCATGAGATCGAGGTACCACTTGGAGTTCACCGGGGTCGCGCAGCAGTTCTCGATGGCCGAGGCCTTGTTGGTGGCAACCGCCTTCCAGCCGGTCTCGGTCACCGCGATGGGCAGGCTCACGCTGTGGCTGGTCATGTAGCTCGACACCAGCCCGTAGGCCTGCTGGGCCACCGTGAACGAGGCGTTCATCATGGCGGCTGCGCGTTGCGGTCCGGCCGCGACCGAGGTCTGCTGCCAGTCCGCGGTCGGCCACACCGAGTCGGCCAGCAGGATCGGGTACTCGTGGATGGCCACGAAATCGACCAGCGGGAAGATCGAGTCGGGCTTTTCGGGGCTCGCCACGTAGCTCGGATCGCCGAAATTGGTGGGTACGCCGCGTACACCCGCGTAGAAGGAATAGTCGTCGTCCACCGCCACCGGCTGGGTGACGAAGGTGCGCACGATCGAGGTGTAGTAGGCGAGGCACTTCACGTCCTGATTGCCGGCCAGCGCCGTCTCGTTGCCCACGCTCACGGCGGCGACGTTGGGAAAGGCATTCGCGAGCGCGATCGTGGCGTCGATCTGTTGCAGGTTCTGCACCTGCACCGGTGTGGTGGCATCGTTCATGCAGGCCGGTGCTTCGTTGGGCCCGGCGAGGTAAGAGCCCAGATAGATGGCGAGCTGCGGGTGGTTCTGCTGTGCGTCGGCGAGGATCTCGCTGCTGACCGCGGGCAAGCCGCCGAAGATGCGCAGCAGGTGGAACCCGGCCTTGTCGAGCAGCCCCAGGTCCTGTTCGACGTCGGCGACGCTCGGCAACTCGTTGCAGGGAGGTCCGCAGCTGCGCGACGGGCCGTAGTTGACGGCACGGGTGCTCGCGAAGATCGCCGGCAGGGGCCGAACGGCCGGCGCGACCGGCGCGGCACAGGTGACCGCGACGTTGCTCACGTCGGCGGCGGCGGTTCCGGAGTCGTTGGCGATCCAGCACACCTCGCCCGCGGGCGGAGTGGCGACGGTGACCGAGTACGCGCTGCCGGCGGCGACGCCGTTCGCGAACGCGAAGGCTCCGTTCGTGCCGACGGTGAGCTTCTCGCCGGTGCTGCTCAACAGGGTGAGCGTGGTGCCGGTCGCGAGACCGGTGACCGTGCCTTTCAGCGAGGGATTGGCGGCGCAGGTCACCGCGACCTGCGTGACCGCTCCGGTCGCGGTGCCGCTGCCGTTGGCGACGCTGCAGGTCTGCCCGGTGGGCTGCGTGGTGACCGTCACCGCGTAGGTGGCGCCGTAGTCCACCGCGCTCGGGAAGGTGAAGGCGCCGTTGCTGGCGGTCGCGAGCACGCTCGCGCCGGAGGCACTGGTGTCGGTCAACACCACCGTGCCGACGAGTCCGGTGATGGTGCCGCCGATCGTGACGGCGGGGTGACAGGTGACCGTCACCGAGGTGACGTTGCCGTTGGCCGTGCCGCTCGCATTGGCGAGCGTGCAGACCTCGTTCGCCGGCTGGGTCCGGATCGAGACGGCGTAGGCGGAGCCGTTGGCGATCTGCATCGCGAACGTGAACGGCCCGTTGCCGCTCACGGTGAGCGTGTCGCCGCCCGGCGGCGACGCCGTGCAGGCGGCTCCCTGGCAGAGCACGAGGCTACCGGTGAGGCCGGTGACGGTGCCGCCGACCGTGACGTATGCATTCGTCCCGGGTTGCCACTGCTTGCCGCAGGCGACGAGCGCGAGCAGGGCGATGCAGGACAAGCCGCGTCCGGAGATCCGGCTCCAGGCAAGGATTCTTTCACTGATCACGGGGATGCCTTCCATTGTGGGAGATGTCGAGTGTCGGGACGTCGGGGTGGGGCCGCGGGGCGCGGTCGGGCGGCGGCGCAACGGCCGGCGCCGCTGCGCGAAGGGCCGCGGTACGCCGTCGATTCGACCCGCCGTGAGAGGTATGCCCCTCTCGATTCATGCGCCTCTGCCTCCCCCTACTTCAGACGCGCCGTGCCGGCGGCCTGGCGTCGGTGTCCCGATGCCGGCGCCGTGACCGGATGATTATTTTGAAAGCGCTTGCAGAACCTACCGAAGCCGAACCGAGTTTGTCAATCGCCATCGCGCCCTCGACGCGATACCATGGAGCGGATTGTGTTTCGTCAGGACGGTTTTCACGCGGAAATGGCCAAGACAGAACCGCCGAGGCGGAGGACGCGCAGTCCAGGCGCCGCCGTGACCCTCGAAATGGTGGCCCGTGAGGCCGGCGTATCGCCGAGCACCGTGTCGCGCATCCTCAACGGCACGGCGCGCGTGCGCGACGCGAAGACCGTGGCGGTGCGCGCGGCGATCTCCCGGCTCAAGTTCACCCCGAACCCCGTGGCTCGCTCGCTCGCCCGCGGCAAGTCCGCCGAGGTGGGGGTGGTGATCCAGTCGATCGACAGTCCGTTCTACGGCGAGGCGCTCGCGGCCATCGAGAAGGCCCTGATACGCGCCGGTTATTCGGCGCTGTTCGTCAGCGGCCACTGGCGCGAGAGCGACGAGCGCAAGTCCATCGAGCACCTGATCTCGAGGCGGGTGGGCGGCATCATTCTGGTCACGAGCTGTCTGGCGGACGAGGAACTCCTGCGGCTCGCGCGTACGACGCCGCTGGTACTGACCGGCCGGCGCCTGGCCGGTCCGAATCTGTACGCGGTCGACGTCGACAGCACCCCGGGGGCGCGCCTCGCCACCGATTACCTGTTGGACCAAGGGCATCGGCGCATCGCCTTCATCGGCGGTTCCCGCGACCATCCCGATGCGCGGCAGCGGCTCGCCGGCTATCGGGCCGCTCTGGCGGCACGTCGCCTGCCCTTGCAGCCTCGCCTGATGACCGACGGCGACTACAGCGAGGCGGGCGGCTTCCAGGCGATGACCCGACTCCTGGAGCAGGGACAGAAGTTCACTGCGGTGTTCGCCGCCAACGATCAGATGGCGTATGGCGCGATGCTCGCCCTGCACCGACGGGGCCTGAAGGTTCCGCAGGACGTCTCGGTGGTGGGGTTCGACGATCTGCCCACGTCTTCGTACATCGTTCCACCGCTCACCACAGTGCACCGCTCGATCAACGAACTCGGCGACGCCGCCGCCGAGGCGATGATCGATCTGATCGAGCAATTGCCGCCGGTCGCCAAGGTCTCGGCGCCGACGCTGGCGATACGCGACTCGACGCGGCCGCTGCGAGCCTGAAGCCGCGCACAGCCGCAGGCGTGCCCGCCCTGGCCAACGCGGCTCGCGTGGAATACTCGGACCGGGTTCTAGTCGCCCGTCGGGGAGGCCAGTCCGAGTGAAGCGGCGAAGCGCTCGAAGGCCGGGTGCCAGGCGGGCGGGTTGCGCACGAAGATGAAGTGGCCGTTGTTCTTGTCCGGCGGCAGTTCCTGGAATTCGCCCCGACCTCCCGCGGCATGGAAGGCGTTCCACCAGCGCCGCGGTGCGACCGGCCCCCACAGGCGGTCGTTGGCGCTGTAGAGCCAGAGCGAGGGAATGCGCGTCGCGGGGGCGCGGCCTGCGTACCACTTCTCGAGGAGGTCGGCCCCGCACGGTGCGTCGGGATGTCGCAAGGAGTCGCCGCCGTCGCCGCCGGCGACGTTGACGACGCCGCGCAGCCCGGGCAGGGGATCGGCCGCGGCGGCGACCGCGATCATCCCGCCGAAGGACTCCCCGACGAGGAGTCCCGAGGACGGATCCACGTAGCGCTGCCGGCGCGCGAAAGCCGCAACCTGGCGCACCTCGTCGAGTGCGGCCGAAATCGCCGGCTCGAAACGCTTGGCGGCGCAGGGGCCGGTGTTCTCGAGATCAGGGCCGCCGGTCGCGCCGTAGCCGATGCGGGTGGGAATGAACACCGCGAAACCAAGACCGGCGAGGTAGCGCGCGTTGGCGGGATAGTCCACCCGTCCCAGGCGGGCGCGCTCGCTTTGCTCGGCGGCGCGTCCGTGCAGCAGCACCAGCCAGGGTGCGCGTGCATCACCTTCGCGACGCACGACGGTGACCACCAGGTCGCGGCGCAGGCCCGCGGCGCCGAAGCGCACCGGCACCGTGGCCACGTCCTCGACCAGCGATCGTGCCGGCGGCATCGCGATGGCGGTCGCGGCGACCGTGACGCACAGCGACAGGACCGTGCCGGCGAGCAGCGCGTGCGCACAGCAGAGGAGGGGCGGGCTACGGCGTCTGGACGTCGACATCGGCGCAATACGCTAACAGGCGACGCCGCCACCGGCCATTTGCGGCGTGCGGCGGTTCGCCGCACGGGGCGATTGACAGGACCTCGCGAGCCTGTGCTAGTCTCTTTCTGAAAGCGCTTTCTAAAAGGGCGCGGCCGGCCGGTGCGGCACGAGCGGACTGCAAATCGTTCGTGGCGCGAATCGGTCGATCATTCGCACGCACTGGGGGAGTAGTCATGTCCGCGACCCATCGTCTTCGCCCGACCGTCCCGTCCCGATCGCACGGCACCGGTGCCCGCATTGGCGCGCTCGCCGCCGTGGCGGTCTGCGGCGCCATGCTGGCCGCCTGCAACGGGGGCGGCACCATCCCGGCATCCTCGGCGGGCGGCAGCAGCGGATCCAGCGGTGGCACGACCGGCGGATCGAGCGGCGGCAGCAGTGGAGGCAGCAGTGGAGGCAGCAGCGGTGGCGGCGGCACCACCGTGACGCCGACTCCCTACACGCTGTTTTCGTCGAATTACGCCGCCTATGCGCAGCAGGCGCCGAGCGGAGCCTTCGTCCACTCGATACAGAAGGGCGACGTGCACACGGTGTTCGGCGGCAACATCAACTACGGCTGCTTCTCCTTCAGCCAGGCGCAGATGGACGGCACCCAGTTCTATGCCTTCCAGGCACAGGCCGATTCGAACGGCGGCCCGCCGAACGGCACCAACTGTCAGCCGCTCAGCAGCGCTGCGCCCACCACGGCGAGCGATTTCGCGGCCATGGTGATCTTCGCGCCCGGGACGAGTGCCGACACCACGAGCATCGGCACGCTCGACATCAGCCAGGCGAGCACCCTGCTCGTGCAGATGGGCAACATCTACACCCAGGGCGACGTGCCCGGCGCGGTCGGCGGCAATGCCACCGTGTTCACGATCACCCTCAACAACGACACCTCGACGAAGCAGGACGGATCGGGTCAGACGGCGTTGTGCCAGTACGACCAGACCCTGACGACCATCGGGCGCGGCGCCACGTCGCCGCTCGGCGTGCTCAACTACGCCATCCCGCTGAGTTCGTTCACCTGCAGCAAGGGATCCATGGGGACCTTGCAGGCGAGCGGCGTGTCGAGTGTCTCCGTGGGTTTCTCCGGCGACAAGAATCCGAAGCTCGTGGCCAACGAACTCGACGTGATCGCCGTCGGCTACGTGGGCTTCACCAAGTGAGGTCCGCGGCGTCGGGAGCGGCGTCCGCGCGATGATTGCCGGGGACTCCGGGGAGAAAGCCCGGCGGCCGGGTGAGTTCGCGGACCTGGCGCGTCGTTTCGCGTCGCAGTTCACCTGGGGCGTCGCCACCAGCGCCTACCAGATCGAGGGCGCGGCGGCCATGGACGGGCGTGGCCCGTCCATCTGGGACGAATTCTGCGCGCGCCCCGGCGCCATCAAGGACGGCAGCAGCGGCGAACGGGCCTGCGACCACTACCACCGAATGGCCGAGGATCTCGCGCTGATATCGGACCTCGGAATCGGCGCCTATCGGTTCTCGGTGTCCTGGCCGCGGGTGCAGCCGCTCGGCGCCGGCGCGTGGAACGAGCGCGGCTTCGATTTCTACGAGCGCCTCGTGGATGGTTTGCTCGAGCGTGACATCGCGCCGTACCTGACCCTGTATCACTGGGATCTGCCGCTCGCGCTGCAGGCCGGCGGTGGCTGGGAGAATCGGGACACGGCGCTGCGATTCGTGGACTACGCCCGCGAAGTCTCACGACGGCTCGGCAACCGCGTACGCTCCATCGCCACCCACAATGAGCCCTGGGTGGTCGCCGTTCTGGGTCACGAAGCCGGTATCTTCGCGCCCGGCCTCAAGAGCCGCAGGCTCGCCATGCAGGTGGCGCACAATCTGCTGCTCAGCCACGGTCTCGCGCTGCAGGCGCTGCGCGCGGACGGGGTCTCGACGCCGCTCGGGATCGTGCTCAACCAGGGACCGATCCACGCCGCCACCAACTCCCCCGAGGACCGGGCCAAGGCGCGCCTCGACGACGGTCTCACCATCCGCTGGTACATGGACGCCCTGCTGCTCGGTCGCTATCCTGCCGACGTGGTCGAGTTCCTGGGCGCGGACGCGCCGACCGTGACCGACGAGGACATGCGCACGATCAGCCAGCCCCTCGATTTCCTCGGCATCAACTACTACACCCGCAACGTCTCCGGAACGGGAGAGCCGCAGAAGCCGGCGGAGGATGGCCGCGAGCGGACCGACATGGGCTGGGAGGTATTCCCGGCGGGGCTCACCGAGCTGCTTCTGCGGCTGCACGATGACTATCCGCTGCCGCCCCTTTACATCATGGAAAATGGCGCCGCCTATCGCGACCAGCTGGAGGCCGGGCGCGTGCGCGACGAGGATCGCGTGCGCTACTTGCGCCGGCACGTGGCCGCGCTCGCCGATGCCATCGAGCGCGGCGTCGACGTTCGCGGTTACTTCGTCTGGAGTCTGCTCGACAATTTCGAGTGGGCCGACGGTTATCGCAAGCGCTTTGGAATCGTCTACGTCGACTACGCGACGCAGCAGCGCATCCCCAAGGACAGCGCGCGCTGGTATCAGCAGTTGTGCGCGGCCCACCGCCACGGCGACACGCGACGAGTCGCGGGCGAGGCCGTGCTTTGACGACGCGCGGCCCCCGGCGGACGAGGCGCGGCAGCGGAGCCGCCGCGCCGGCGTCCGCTGCCCGCTGGCGGCTCACCTGGAGCGACGAGTTCGAGGGCGACCGGGTCGATCCGGCGAAGTGGGACTTCGACATCGGCAACGGTTTCTTCGATTACCGCAGCCACACCTGGGTGCCCGGCTGGGGCAACGAGGAGCTGCAGTACTACACTGATCAACCCCGCAACGTCGAAGTGCGCGACAGCCTGCTCACCATCCGCGCGCTGCGCGAGTCGCTGCACGGCTGCGGTTACACCTCCGCCCGCCTCAAGACTCGGCGCCGCGACGGCGGCGTGTTGTTCGCGCAGGCTTACGGGAAGTTCGAAGTCCGCGCCAAGGTGCCGCACGGCAAGGGACTGTGGCCCGCCCTGTGGATGCTGCCCGCCGAGGACGCGTACGGTGGCTGGGCCGCCTCCGGCGAGATCGACATCATGGAAATCGTCGGCGAGAAGCCCCACGAGTATCTCGGCTCGGTGCACTTCGGCGGCACCTTTCCCAAGCGCGAACTCGTCACGCACGTGCACCCGTTCCGCGCCGGAGGCCACGTCGGGGAATTCCACGTCTACGCGGTGGAATGGGAGCCGGGCGAGATCCGCTGGCTGGTGGACGGGGAAGTCTGGGCGCGGCAGAACTTCTGGTGGTGCACCAGCCGGACCCGCGACGGCCGCGGCCTCGTGCCGCGGTCGGCCGCCGACTTGAATCCCTGGCCGGCACCCTTCGACCGGCCGTTCTATCTGCTGATGAACGTAGCCGTTGGCGGCAACTTCCCCGGCGAGCCCGATCCTTCGACCGAATTTCCCGCCGAGCTCGTGGTCGACTACGTGCGGGTCTATGAGCGTGTCGGCGGGTATCCGCCGCTCAAGCCCCGCGGCGATGGCGTCGTGCCCTTCCGCGGGCGGCGCTGAACGCGCAGGACGCACCGTGCAACGAGCGCCAGCAGCCACGTCCACACGCGATGCCGGCAAGCTCACGGTCGCCGAGAAGATCGGCTACGGATTCGGGGATCTGGCCTCGAACCTCTTCTGGCAGATGTTCTCGATCTTCATCGCCAAGTTCTACACCGACGTCTTCCTGCTGAGCGCTGCGACCATGGGGACCATGATGCTGGTGACCCGGGCCGGTGACGCGTTCATCGACCCGTTGATCGGTTCGCTCGCCGACCGCACCCGCAGCCGCTTCGGGCACTTCCGCCCTTATCTGCTGTGGGCCGCCGTACCGGTGGCGGTCACGGCGGTGCTCACGTTCTCGACCCCGAGTTTCGGCGGCACGGCGCGCGTCGTCTACGCGTACGTCACCTTGAGCCTGATGATGATCGCGTATTCCGCCATCAACATCCCGTACTCGGCGCTGCTCGGCGTGTTGACGCCCGATTCGAGGGAGCGAACGAGCGCGAGTTCCTATCGCTTCGTTATGGCGTTCCTGCCGGTGTTCCTCATCGTCAATGCGACCATGCCGCTCGCGACCTACTTCGGCGGCAGCGAGAACTCTCCCGAGGGCTGGCGCAGCACCATGATGCTGTACGCGGCTCTTGCGGTGCTCTTCTACTGGGCCACGTTCGCCATGACTCGCGAACGGGTGCAGCCGGAGCAGGGCCAGAAGACCCACTGGCGCGTCGATCTCGCGGACCTCGGCCGCAATCGACCGTGGCTGGTGCTGTGCGCGGTCGGCATCGCCGCGCTCACCTACAACAACATTCGCGGCACGGTGATCGTCTACTACTTCGATTACGTGGTGCCGGGAGGTAAACACTACTTCGGACCGGTCATGACCACCGCCGCCATCGCCTTCATCGCCGGCGTCATGGTGGCCTCGCCGCTCGCGAAGCGCTTCGGCAAGCGCAACTTCTACATGGTGTCGATGTCGCTGACGGCGGTGCTCACGGCGGCCTTCTATTTCGTGCCTGCCGGCAACATCCCTCTGCTGTGGACGCTCAATGCGTTGATCACCCTGTGCGCGGCGCCGACCGCACCCCTGGTCTGGGCCATGTACGCGGACACCGCGGACTACTCGGAGTGGAAGTGCGGGCGGCGTGCGACGGGCCTGGTGTTCTCGGCGGCGTCCCTTTCGCAGAAGCTCGGCTGGGCGCTCGGCGGAGCCGGCACCGGCTGGCTGCTGGGTTACTTCGGGTACGTGCCGAACGTGGCGCAGAGTCCGCGCGCGCTCGAGGGCATGCGCCTGATGATGAGCCTGATTCCCGCCGTCGGCGCGCTCGGTGCCGTCGCTGTGCTTTGGTTCTATCGGCTCGACGACCCGACGGTGGAGCGCATGGGGCGCGAGCTCGCCGAACGCCGCGCCCGCGAGCGCGATGGCGCCGCGGGCATCGACGCGGCCGGCACCGCTGCGGCGGTTGGCGAGCCGTCGAGGACGCAAGAGAAGGGGAGTGAGGCGATGTCGAAACCTGGGCACTCACCGCGGGCGGCAAGGCCGCAGCCGGCACGCACCGGCGCGGGCAGTCAGGAACTGACCGCCGGCCGCCACTCGGGCGCCGACGCGGCGCGCGTCGTCAGCGCCACGGCGGCCGTACCGGCGCTGGCGCCGGACGAATACGCGAGTCTGCTCGCGGAGTATCGCTCGACCCTCGAGCACGGCGTGCCCGGACTGTGCTTCAGCCCGTACGTCGCCGGCCAGGCGCCCGGAACCCTGGTGACGCCGGAACAGATCCGCGCCCGGCTCGAGATCATCCGCCCCTACACGGGCTGGATCCGCAGCTTCTCGTGCACCGAAGGGCACGAACGCACGGCGTCGATCGCACGCTCGCTCGGAATGCGTACCCTGGTGGGAGCCTGGCTCGGTGAGGACCGCGCGGCGAACGAGCGCGAGATCCTCGGTGCCATCGACGTGGCCCGCGGCGGCCACGCCGACCTGCTCGCCGTGGGCAACGAGGTGTTGCTGCGCGAGGACCTCGGCGAGGACGAACTCATCGAACTCATCGAGCGGGTCAAGCGCGCCGTGCCCGGTGTCCCGGTGGGCTACGTCGACGCCTACTATCTTTTCGAGCGCCATCCGCGCGTCGCCGCCGCATGCGACGTGATCTTCGCCAACTGCTATCCGTTCTGGGAGGGCTGCCCCCGGCCGGAGGCGCTGGCGTACATGCAATCGATGGTGCGGCGGGCGCAGCAAGCGGCGCCGGGCAAGCGGGTGATCCTGAGCGAGACCGGCTGGCCGCATCGCGGCAGCGCCTTTCACGGAGCACGGCCGTCGCCCGAGGACGCAATGCGCTACTTCGTCGACGTCGTGCGCTGGTGCCGAGAGTCCCAGGTCGAGTTGTTCTATTTCGCGGCGTTCGACGAGGCCTGGAAGGTGGGCGCGGAAGGCGACGTCGGCGCGTATTGGGGCCTGTGGGACGCGCAGGGACGGCTGAAATACCTGGAGAGATGAATGCGCGAGATAGGTCTGCCTTCCGGCAACGCCATCTGCTACTCGGGCTATCGGCACGGACAGAGTCCGGTCGAGCGCCGCTACCCGTCGCGCGAGGAAATCGCCGAGGACCTGCGGATGATCGAACCGCATTGGCCGCTGATCCGCCTCTACGATTGCAGCCCGCACGCCGAACGGGTGCTCGAGGTGATTCGGCGCGAGAGGCTCGGCATCCGCGTCCTCCTGGGCGCAAATCTCGCCGCCGAACAGAGCAACGAGGCCTGTCCTTGGGGCGCGCATTACTCCGCCGCGGAACTCGAGGGCAACGTGCGGGACAACGACGCCGAGATCGAGCGGCTCGCCGGGCTTGCAGGCACCTACCCGGACATCGTATTCGCCGTCGCGGTGGGTAACGAGGCGACCGTGGACTGGAGCGATCACATCGTGCCGGTGGCGCGTGTGCGCGAACTCGTGCGGCGAACGCGCGCGGCCGTCCGGCAGCCGATCACGGTGTGCGAGAACTACGTCCCCTGGCAGGGGAAGCTGCGCGATCTGGTCGACGAGATCGACTTCATCTCGTTGCACACCTATCCGGTGTGGGAATCCAAGGGCATACACGAGGCGATCGGCTACACCGACGAGAATTTTCGCAGCGTCGCGCAGTTGTATCCCGGAGTGCCCGTGGTGATCAGCGAGGCGGGCTGGACCACGCGTTCCAACGGGCGCGGCATCCGCCCGGACAACGCCTCGGAGGAATTACAGGCGTCCTACTGCCGCGATCTCATCGGGTGGTCGCGAGAGCGGGGCGTGCTCACGTTCGTGTTCGAGGCCTTCGACGAACCCTGGAAGGGATCGCCGGATCCGTCGGAACCGGAGAAGCACTGGGGTCTTTTCACGGTCGATCGCAGGCCAAAGCGGGTCGTCCAGGAGCTGCTCGGCGCGGGATCCGTTTGACACGGTCCGATCCAGCTGTGCTAGATTATTTTTGAAAGCGCTTTCTTGGAGAGGGGGGAGTTATCCATGCAAGCCGCGCAGACGGGGACGCCTCGCCCATTATTCGAAGGACATCACGGGAGGCCATTCATGAAGTTCGCCAGATTTTTCACCGTGTTCGCGCTGGTCGCGGGCGCCGCGACCGTGCTGCAGGGCTGTCAGCCGAAGGCGGCCACGGCACCGGGGCAACCCACGCTCGAATCGGTCGCCGTTGCGCCCAAGACGGTCACGCTGAGCCCATCCGGCACGCAGGCGCTGAAGGTGACGGGGACGTTCAGCGACAATTCGACGCTGGATCTGACGTCGGCGGCCGCGTTTTCGAGCGACAACGTCGCGGTGGCGACCGTGAGCGGGGCGGGAGTGATCACCGCCGTCGCCGCGGGTAGTCTGACGGCCCCGGGCACCGCGCATATTCTCGCGACCGTGAACGGCAAGTCCGACACGGCGACCGTGACCGTGACGCCGCCGGGGCTGGTGTCGATCGCCGTGCAACCTGCGCAGCTGTCGCTCGCGGTCGGCGCCACCCAGGACTTGTCGGTGATCGGCACCTACAACCAGGGGGCGACGGCGGCGCTGACCACCGGCGAGACCTTTGCATCGGACCACACCAACGTGGCCACCGTCGATGCGAGCGGCAAAGTCACCGCCGTTGGGGCGGGAACGGCAACCATCACCGTCACCGACACAGCCTCGGGGCTGACGGCTACCGCATCGGTCACCGTGGCCGCGCCGCCGCCTGCGGCGAAGTTGGTATCGATCGCGGTGACGCCGACGAGCATTGCCCTCGCTGCGGGCGGCACACAGCAGCTCACCGTGACCGGCAAGTACAGCGACGGCACCCAACTGCAATTGGCCGCCAGCGCCGAGAGCTTCGTCTCCTCGGCACCGGCCGTTGCCACGGTCAGTGCGGCCGGATTGGTGACCGCGGTTGCGACCGGAACGGCGACGATCACCGTGGTCGACACCGCCTCCGGGCTGGTGGCGGCGACCTCGCCGACGGTGACCGTGTCGACGACCACCGTGGCACCGACGCTGGTGTCGATCGCGTTGTCGCCGCTGACGGCGACGCTGGCCCCCGGCGCCACGCAGCAGCTGACGGTGATCGGCACCTACAGTGATAAATCGACCAAGACCCTGCCGGCGTCGGGTGAGACCTTCACGTCGCTCGCCACCGGCGTGGCCACGGTGAGCGCGACCGGACTCGTCACAGTCGCTGCCGGCGCCGCCAACGGCGCCACCGCGACCATCACTGCGAAGGACGTCGCTTCGGGCGTCGCGACCACCACGGCCACCTCGACCGTCATCACGGTCTCCGCGCCGGCGACGACCAACGTGCTGTCGACGGGTTTCAACTCCAATGGCACGACGACGACCTCCGTGTCCGGCCAGACCGGCACCTGGGCGGCGTATTTCGGCGGCAAGAACAATCCCGCCGGCGGCAGCGGCGGTGGCTACGCGGACGCCAATCCGCCGGCGAATCCGAGCTACGAGTACGTGTATGTCCAGGACACGGCGGCGAACCTGGCTGGCTACACCTATCAGGGCATCACGATCACCGCTGCGACCGGTCAGACGGTGAGCGCTTCGGGCTACAACGCGTTGAGCTTCACGATGGGTGTTAATCCCGAGTGGTTCTCCTCGGGACCGGCCAACTTCGTGGTGATCCTCACGTCGAATGTGCCGGGCGTGTCGACCGGCGCGAGCGGCAATCCCGCCAACTGCAACCCGAAGGTGGCGGCGGTGGTGACTGCGAAGGCGAGCGCCTCGACCGCGTACAGCGTGCCGCTGACCGCGTTCACCAACGTGGTGCAGAACTGCGGCAACGCCAGCGTTACGCCGACGCAGATCCTCGCGGCGCCGATCGTATCGGTCGACTTCCAGGCCGACGGTGGCACCGCGGCCATCACCGCGAGCGGCCTGACCTCCACCACCAACACCACGGTGCCGTTGTCGAGCAACGCGACGCTCTATCCGACCACCATCAGCGTGGCGGGTGGCGTGAGCTTTGCCAGCACCAGCACTGCGCCGGCGACGACCAACGTGCTGTCTACTGGGTTCAATGCCGCCGGCACGACGACGACCTCCGTGTCCGGCCAGACCGGTACCTGGGCGGCGTATTTCGGCGGCAAGAACAATCCCGCCGGCGGCAGCGGCGGTGGCTACGCGGACGCTAATCCGCCCGCGAATCCGAGCTACGAGTACGTGTATGTCCAGGATACGGCGGCGAACCTGGCCGGCTACACCTATCAGGGCATCACGATCACCGCCGCGACGGGTCAGACGGTGGCAGCGGGCAGCAACCAGCATCTGAACTTCACGATGGGTGTTAATCCCGAGTGGTTCTCCTCGGGACCGGCCAACTTCGTGGTGATCCTCACGTCGAACGTGCCGGGCGTGTCGACCGGCGCGAGCGGCAATCCCGCCAACTGCAACCCGAAGGTGGCGGCGGTGGTGACGGCGACGGCGAGCGCCTCGACCGCGTACAGCGTGCCGCTGACCGCGTTCACCAACGTGGTGCAGAACTGCGGCAACGCCAGCGTTACGCCGACGCAGATCCTCGCGGCGCCCATCGTATCGGTCGACTTCCAGGCCGACGGCGGCACCGCGGCCATCACCGCGAGCGGCCTGACCTCCACCACCAACACCACGGTGCCGTTGTCGAGCAACGCGACGCTCTATCCGACCACCATCAGCGTGGCGAGCGGGGTGAGCTTCGCGCCCTGAGGCGCCCGCGGCCGACCAACCCAACGTCCCTCCGTGGGACTTTGACGGGCCCCTTCGGGGCCCGTTTTTTTTCGCGCCCTCAAAGGCCACCAGAGCAAATGTGGCGTGGCCGCAACAGTGAATTCGAGCGCGGCGCGAGCGCCGCCGGACGGGTCGGGGGAGACCGGCCGTGCACCGCCTGTCGGTTGCAAATGGGATCGATTGCAATGCCGCAAGTGGCTGAATTCGCGGCTCGAGCGCTGTAGGGATCGCTTGTGCCGGGTTCGGCGCCCACCTGGTGAACTGGGTTAACCCACGCCATCGGATAAAAATTCACGTCCGGCCGTTGTAAACGGGACACAACTCGTTCAACATCGCGCCCCGGCGAGATATATGAACGAGCGGTATCGCCGCCGCCTTTTTTGAGGGATGTCCATGAGCAAACATGCATTCGACCTGCGAGCCGCAGGGCTTGCGGTCGCAGCGTCCATTTTCGGCTTCACGACCGCCTCGGCGGCCGTCGCCGATGCCGCCAAGGGCGGCAGCGACGCCGCGACCGGCGATACCAACGCCACCCAGCTCGAGGAGGTGGTCGTCACCGGTACTTCGATCAAGGGCCTGAACGCCGAGACCGCCCTGCCGGTGCAGGTGCTCAAGGCCGACGACATCGCGCGCACCGGCGCGGACAACGTCGAACAGCTGTTCCGTCAGCTCACGGCGGCGTCGAGCGCCGGCACCACGGTGGCCGCGCAGGCTACCGGGTTCGGGACTGGCTCCATCTCGACCGTCTCGCTGCGCGGCCTCGGCAGCGGCCGCACCCTGATCCTGATCAACGGCCGCCGCTCGGCGGTGTACGGCGGTGGCTCGATCGGCGTCGCCGGCGACTCGGTGGACATCAGCGCGATTCCGATCGCGGCGATCGAGCGCGTCGAAATCCTGAAAGACGGCGCCTCGGCCATCTACGGCAGCGACGCCATCGCGGGCGTCGTGAACTTCATCCTCAAGAAGGACTTCCGCGGCCTGCAGGTGGACGCGGGCGCCGGCACCCCGACGCGCGCGGGCGGTGGCCAGGAGCAGCACGCCTCCGTCTTCGGCGGCATGGGTGACCTCAAGACCGACGGCTTCAACATCGACGGCGGCATCAACTTCGAGCACATGACGGCGCTCGCCGGCAAGGACCGGAGTTTCGCCAGTCGCTACGCCCCGCAGTACGGCAACGACGTGACCTCGACGTTCGCCTTCCCGGGCAACGTGACCGTTCCGGGCCACGGCTTCCTGAGCCCGGCCTTTCCGAATTGCGGACCGGCGTCGTTCGTCAGCCAGTACTTCCCGGGCCGTTGCCGCCTCGACAACTCGCCCTACGATTCGCTGGAACCCGAGCAGCAGAAGCTGTCCGGCATGGTGAATGCGAGCCTGCGCGTGGGCGACAACGCCACGCTGTACGGCGAGGCGAGCTACTCGCAGGTGAAGACGCAGACGACGGTGCAGCCGGTGCTGCTCGGCCAGTTCGCCGCCAACCTGGCGCCGACCAACCCGTACGTGGCCTACCTCAACAACCTGCTGGCGACGCAGTATCCGACCTACAACTCCAAGGGTCTGCGCGGAACGAGCGCGTTCCTCCTGCCGCCCTCGAGCCCGTACTATCCCGCGGGATTCGCCGCCCAGTACGGCCTCACCGGGCAGCCGTTGAACGTGTCGTTCTTCCGGGACTTCCCCAACGGCCAGCGCCAAGAGGGTGACACCGCGGACACCTCGCGCGTGGTCGCCGGCATCAAGGGCACGGCCGGGGGCTGGGACTACGACACCGCGCTGCTGTTCAGCGGCGTCACGGTGAGCGACAACCTGTTCTCGGGCTTTGCGCAGTATTCCAAGATCCTGCCGCTGCTCGACCAGGGCAACATCAACCCGTTCGGTCCGACGACGGATCCGACCCAGATCGCGGCGGCGAAGGCCACCGAGTTCGTCGGCACGGATTACTCGACCCGCACCTCGATCGCCAGCGCGAGCGGCACCGCGAGCCGTACGCTGTTCGACCTGCCGGCCGGTCCGCTGAAGGCGGCCGTCGGCGCCGAGTTCCGGCACGAGACCTTCAAGTTCGACCCGTCGGCGGCGGTGCAGGGAGGCGACATCGCCGGCCTGGGCGGCAATCAGCTGCCTGAGTCCGCGGCCCGCAACGTCGAGTCGGCGTTCGTGGAGTTCAACGCGCCCATCGTGCAGCACCTCGACGGTGACGTCGCGGTTCGCTACGACAACTATCAGCGCGTCGGCAGCACGGTGAACCCGAAGGCCTCGCTGCGGTGGCAGCCGGAGTCCTGGCTGTTGCTGCGTACCTCCGCGGGAACGGGCTTCCGGGCGCCCTCGCTCACCGACCTCTACGCGGCGCAGGCGACGAGCGTGACCTCCAACGGCACGCGCGACCCGATCCAGTGTCCGACCTTCAACGCCAACAACCCGGCCTGCAGCTTCCAGTTCAACACCATCACCGGTGGCAACCCGAACCTGCAGCCCGAGAAGTCGACCACGTTGACCTTCGGCACGGTGCTGCAGCCGATCGACAATCTGTCCATCGACCTCGACTCCTTCTGGATCTACCTGAAGGACTCGATCGTGGTCGGCGGCCTGCCGTACTCGTACTTCCTGCAGAACGCGCAGACCGCGACCCAGTACGCGTACCTGATTAACCGTGATGCCAACGGCAACATCGTCTCGATCGCGCAGACCAACCAGAACCTGTTCAAGACCAACGTGAGCGGCCTGGATTTCGACATCAAGTACGCCTTCAACCTGGGCAACGCCGGGCGGCTGAACCTGATGCTCGACGGCACCTACTTCTACAAGTACGCCAGCCAGAACCCGGACGGAAGCTGGACCGGTCAGCTCGACCAGGGTCTCGGCTCGGGTGGCCTGATCTCGCGTGCTCGCTACGTGGGCGTCGTCGACTACCAGGTCGGTTCCTGGGATGCGTCGCTCACCCAGAACTGGCAGAAGAAGTACCACGACTCGTTGTCCAACGTGACGCAGGTGGGTCGCGAAGTGTCGGCGTACGACACGGTCGACGGCCAGCTGTCCTATCTGGGCTTGGAGTCCTTCAAGTTCACGGTCGGCGCCCGCAACCTGTTCGACAAGAATCCGCCGTACGCCAACTACGCGGCCGCGGCGAACAACTTCATCGGCGGCTACGACCTGTCCTACGGCGATCCGCTGGGCCGGTTCGTGTACTTCAACGTCACCTACAAGATGCACTGATCCGCGCCCGCGGCGGATGGCGTTCGGGAGGGCCGGGCGGCAACGTCCGGCCCTTCTTTTTTGGCGACCTGCGGGCGCGCAGCGGCTATCATTCGGCGAGGCTTCAAGCGAGGTCGTGCCGAGATGGGATTCGACTGTTCGAAGTGTCCGGGATACTGCTGCAGCCACGGCCGCATCGCCGTGAGCGAGCACGACATCGCTCGGCTCGCCGGGCACTTCGGCGTCTCGGTGCGCACCGCGCGGCGGCGCTTCACCTACGCCTACAAGACCCGCGAAGCCGACGAACAGATCCTCCGGCACCGTCGTGACGACGTGTACAAGTCGGTGTGCCGGTTCCTCGACCCGAAGACGCGCCGCTGCACGGTGTACGAGGCGCGACCCAACGTGTGCCGCAAGTACCCGTACGGCAATCGCTGTGGCTACTATGATTTCCTGAAGTTCGAGCGCGAGTTCCACGACGAGCCCGACTTCGTTCCCTCCGCCTGACCTGCTCCGCGAGGACCCTTCGATGCACACCGTCCACCGTTTCGGCGCTCTGCTACTCGGTCTTGCCGCCGCGCTGCCCGCCGCGGCCGGCGACCGGGTCGAGTCGCTGCTGCAATCCCTGGCCGACGCACCGGGGCCGTCCGGCTACGAGGAGGCGGTGCGGGCGCTGATGGTGAAGGAGATGAAACCCCTGGCGGCCGAAATCCGCTACGACGGCATGGGTTCGGTGATCGCTCGGCACGGCGACTCCGGCCCGCGGGTGATGCTGGATGCGCACATGGACGAACTCGGCGGCATCGTGCGTCGGGTGACCCCGGACGGCTTCCTGTCGATGCAGATGGTGGGCGGATGGCTCGACCAGGCGCTGGTCGACCAGCGCTGGGTGATCGTGGGTTCGAAGGGTACCGTGCACGCGGTGACCGGCATACGCGACATTCACGTGCTGCCGAGCGACGAGCGCAACCGTGTGTTCCGCCGCGACGAGTTGTTCCTCGACGTCGGCGCGAAGAACGCTGCGGAGGTGGCCGCGCTCGGGATCGAGCCGGGCGACCCGGTAGCGCCGGACGCGCCGTTCCGGGTGCTGAACGGCACCGGCCGGTATCTCGGCAAGGCCTGGGACGATCGGGTGGGGTGCGCCGTGGTGATCGAGGCGCTACGACGCCTGGCCGCCGCCGGGCATCCGAATGCGCTCTACGTGGCGGCCACGACGCAGGAGGAGGTGGGCCTGCGCGGCGCGCATTCGGCGGCCGACGTGGTCAAGCCCGACGTGGGCATCTCCATCGAGGGCGGCGTCGCCGGCGACGTGCCGGGCGCACGGCCCGAGGAGACCCAGGCGAAGCTCGGTGCGGGTCCGGGTGTGTTCCTCTACGATTTCGACGAACAGCCCAATCGCCGCTTCGTGGCTCTCGTCAAGGAGGTCGCCAAGGCCGAACACATTCCCTTGCAGTTCGACCTGGTGAATGGCTACGGCGACGATTCCTCCGAGATCCAGAAATCCAACGGTGGCGTGCCCACCGTGAACATCGTGGTGCCGGTGCGCTACACCCACGCCCACAACGGCATCCTCGAACGCGCCGACTTCGATCGCACCGTCGATCTGGTGGTGGCGCTGATCAAGCGCCTGGACGCCGCCGAGGTGCGGCACCTGCGCGACTTCGCGCCCTGATGCGCCGTCAGGCGAAGGCGAGCAGTTCCCAGCGGTGTCCGGGCTCGTTGAACTCCTCGGCCACGTCCTGGTAGAAGGTCCCGCGGCTCTCGCGCGCCACGAAGCGGCCGACTTCGGGCGCGAACCACAGCGTCTCCATGCGCCGCGCGGCGACCTTCTCGGAGACTTCCGTGTAGCGGAAGTTGACGAGGTTGGTGTAGCGGAGGGCTTGGAAACGTCCGGCCGGTACGGTGACGGATTCCCAGCCGTGCGTCCTCATGGTCAATTGCCAGGGCAACGATTCGTTGTCCTCGGCGGTTCGGTATTCGGTGTCGAAGGTGTGCGTCCAGCCGGGCCGCAGGGCAGGGGGCCACAGCGGCAGCGGATCGCGATACACCTGCGCATCGCCCCAGTGAGGATCGGCGCGTAGCCACCCCCACGGCTCGTGGATCTCGCCGGGCAGCGCACTGCCCGTGCGAACCGATCGCATGGCGATTTCGGTGATGTGGCCGGTGCGCACGATTCTCGCCTCCTCCTCGTCGAGGAATGCACCGGTCACGAGGTCGCGCTTGGCGAACGTCCACCACTGCCCGATGCTCGGCGCGCGCACCCCTGCGTTCGCCGTGTTCCCCGGGGGGGCCTCGGGAACCGTCGCGCACCCGGCAAGCCAGGCCGCAGCCGCCGTCAGGAATCCGCGTCGAGTCAGGTTCGTCATTGTGCCCCCCTGCGGTACCGATGCATCATGCGGCTCCGTACGCGGTCATCACACGCAAGCTATCGCATGATCTTCATTAAGACCACAAGTAGAGCCGTGTGCCTGGCCGTCCTGGCGGCGGCCGCGGCGCACGGCGCACCTGCACAAGAACCCGCGCTTGAGCCCGAGGCGGCGGCGCGATTCGTGCACCTCGCGTTGGCGTGCGTTCATCGCGAGTACCCCAATCACCTCTCGCACACGCTGGCGAGCGACGCCGACGCCCGGCCGCCGCGCGAGCTCACCCCGGCCTTCTACGGCTGCTACGACTGGCACTCGTCGGTACACGGACACTGGTTGCTCGCGCGTCTCGCGCGCACCCATTCCGCGGCCCCGTGGGTTCCCGAGGCGCGTGCCGCGCTTGCAGAATCGCTGACGCCCGAGCGGCTGGCCGGCGAGACCGCCTATTTCCGCGCTGCCGGCCGGGCGTCCTTCGAGCGTCCTTATGGGCTCGCTTGGCTGCTCACCCTGAGCGCGGAACTTCGTGCCTGGGACGACCCGGACGCGCGGCGCTGGGCCGACGCACTCGAACCGCTGGTCGCCGAGGTCCGCGGGCGCGTCTTCACCTGGCTCGGCTCACTCGCGTACCCCATCCGCAGCGGCGAACACGATCAGACGGCGTTCTCCTTCGGCTTGTTCATCGATGCCGCGCGGGTGCGCGGCGACACGGATCTCGCGGCGCTGATTGCGGCCAAGTCGCGGGTGTTCTACGGCGGCGATCGGAATTGTCCGCTGGCGTACGAGCCGTCCGGCGAGGATTTTCTCTCGCCCTGCCTCGCCGAGGCCGACCTCATGCGCCGGGTGCTCGACGGACCGGCATTCGCGCGCTGGCTGAGTGCCTTCCTGCCCCCCGGACGCGGCGCCGGCCGGCTCGACGATCTCGCGCCGGCACGGGTCACCGACCGTAGCGATCCGAAGCTCGCGCACCTCGACGGTCTGAACCTGAGCCGAGCGTGGATGCTCGCGGGTATCGCCGCCGCATTGCCGCACGGAGACCCGCGCGCGCGACTGCTCGAGGCGCTGTCGCGGCGGCACGCCGATGCCGCGCTGCCGGAGGTCACGGGCGCCCACTACGAGGGCGGTCACTGGCTCGGGACCTTCGCGACCTACCTGGTCACGGGGGGCGGCGCGGCGACGTCCGCGAGGTAGCGGCGCGGCGTGGTCGTCGGTTGCTCGACGACCACGCCGCCCCGCTTGTGGCCGCCGCAGTTACGGTTTGGCCGCCGCCTTGGCGGCGCCGCCCGCGCGGTGCTTGCCATAGTCGACGAAGATCGATTTCGGGATCAGGCAGTGCACGCCCTTGCGGATGTCCACCACCTGCGAGACACGGCAGTCGCCCACCATCGCCGTCAGCGCGTACGCCTCCTCGCGGCTCATCGGCACGATGGTCTGGGTAGACAGCCAGTGCACGGTCTGTTCGACCGCGATCTTCATCGCCTGGTTGAGGTCCTCGTCGAAGCCCATGAATACCCAGTCGGTCTTGGTCTCCGCCCACGGCCACTCGGTCTTCAGGTCCTTGCGCACGATGGGCTGTATCTCGATCTCCTTGTAGGAGCACTCGAGCGCGGTCAGGTTCACCTCACCGTTGCCCTGGCGGCAGTGCGAGTCGCCCGTCCAGATCAGGCCACCTTTCTGGAACACCGGGAAGTACAGCGTCGAGCCTGCCTGCAGCTCGTTCACGTCCATGTTGGAACCGTTCTTCCACGGCCGCAGCGTGCTGGTGCGGCCCTTGTCGTCGTGGATGGCGGGACCTGCCTTGGCGGGCGGTTCGTTCGGGTCCACGCCCACGGCGAAGGTGCCGGGGAAGGGCTTCAAGTCGATGACGATGCCGGGCTTGAACTGCGTGCGCATGTGCTTCAGGTCGAGGTCGTAGTAGCGCACGAAGCCTTCGGGAAAGTCCTTGGCGAGCAGACCCACCGTCGGAAAGTCCTTGCCGGGCAGATTGAAATTGAAGCCGAAGCTCTTGGGCACGATCTTCAGGATGCGCACCTCGAGCGTATCACCCGGCTCGGCGCCCTCGACGTAGATCGGGCCGGTGATGGAGTGCGGACCGCCGCCACCGTTTTCCTTGCGAAGCTTGACGATCTCGTCCATGTCGACGCCCGGCTTGATCTGCCCGAGCGAGTGCGACAGCGTCTCGATGGAGACCGTGTCGCCGGAGTGGACCGTGAGCTTCGGCTTCTCGTTGATGTCGTACCAGCCCCACTGGACGTTGTCCGGGGTGGCGGGCAGGACGTAGTGGGTAGATGCGAAGGCCGCGCCGGCGATGAGCGTCGCCGCCGTGGTCAGGATGACGGGCGTCTTCATTCGAACCTCGTGGTGGTGATGGCAATCCCACCCCGAATCTAGCACCGCCGGGCGGCATTCCGCGAGCGCGCCGGGCCCCCAAACCCCGGACCCGGTGGCTATGGCGCTACGGCACGACGTGCGAGCTGCCGAAGTCCTTGAAACTGTAGTGGGGCACCTGGATCCACTGGCCGTCCTTGCGTTCCGGAACCTTATGGACCAGCGTCTTCTCGACCACCATCTTGCCGTCCTTCTCCGTCAGCCAGAAATCGATGTCGTAGATCTGGTCCGAGGTGCCCACGGCGCGAAAGTCCGTACAGGCGAAATAATGGCCGTTCGCGTCGAGCTGCCGCACCGGCTGGTGGGTGTCGACGAATTTCAGCGCCAGGTCCTTGCCGGTGACCTGATCGCGGAGCTTGAAGACTCCGTTGTTGCGCAGGCTCTGCCGCAGCGCCTCGTCCTCGACCGCCGACATCACCTCCCAGCTGCGCTTCTGGGCGACGTGTCCGGGATGCTCCGAGGCCGGGATCCACCACCACGGCACCGGCTGGCGCGTGACCGCCTCCCATCGGCCGTCGACCTGCTGCGGAGCCTTGTAGATGCGCGTTTCGCGAATGCCGAGCGATCCCTTCTCCGGCACCACCCAGTAATCGATCAGGTATTTCTTGTCGGCCGAACCCGGATCATGGAATTTCACGTCGGGGAAGAAGCCGTAGCCGTCGATGGTGCGCGTGAAGTCGACGCCGTCGAAGGCGAGCTTGAGCGACTCTCCCGTGAGAGGGTCCTCGAGCGGATACAGGCCGCCGTTGGCGGCAAGCGTGCTCTCGATCTGCTTCTTGACCACCGTTTCCGCGTCCGAACTGTCGAAATTCTGCATGGCCTGCTCGGTGGACTCGATGTTCTCGGCGGCAAAGAAGGTGCGGGCGCGTTCCAGGTTCGCGGCGGGGTCCTTGAGGAACATCGCCTTGGAATCGGCGTTCTTGAAGCAGTAGCGCTTGCCGTCGCTGGCCGTCCAGGAAACGCTGCAATCCGTCATGACGTGCTGGCCTTCGGCCAGGCCCTCGGCGCACTGGCCGCCGAACTGTGTATCGTCCCCGCCGGCCCAGGCAGCGAGCGAGGGCGCCATCAGCACGGCCAGACCGAGGTGAAGCCGCATCGAGCGGGTGATCGCAGCGTTCGACATGCTCACTCCCTCCGTTCCATCGAGAATCTCGCACGTACGCTTTTGGATTGTAGACCCATCGGCGCCGGCCGGGGGTGGCGGCCCGCCGGACGCCACGCCGATTCGGTACACTGCGCGACACAACGACTCATCCACCTCATCCTCACGCCGGAGCTCGAACAAGCCTATGCCCGAGGTCAGCCGTCTCGTCCGCACCCCCGTCTTCGCCAGCCTGTACGCGAGCGTCGCGTTCGCGGCCTGCGGCGCTTACGCCATGCAGCAAAGCGACCCCCCCGAGCCGCCGCGCACCCTGCCGGCCGTGAAGCTGCCGCTGCGGCCGGGCGCTGGCATCGATCGGCGCGCCGTGGACGAGGACGGCATGCGGGCGCTCATCGAGTCGCTGGTGCGCTGTGGAACGCGCCTGACCCTGTCGTCCTGGGACGATCCCGCGCGCGGCGTCGGCTGTGGCCGCGACCGCATCGTCGAACGGCTCAAGGCCATCTCGGCGGCCACCGGCGGCAAGCTGGAAGTCGTGGTCGACCGCTTCGACGCCACCTCGGCCCGCACCGACGGCAAGCCGGCGCACCTGGAGAACGTCTACGCCATCCTGCACGGCCAGGATCCGCAACTCGCCAAGACCGTCTACATCGTCTCCGGTCACTTCGATTCCCGTCCCAGCGACGTGATGGATCCGGCGGCCGACGCGCCCGGGGCGGACGACGACGCGTCCGGCGTGGCGGTGAGCGTCGAGTCGGCGCGTCTGCTCGCGCGCGCGGCGAGTGCGACCGGCGGCCAGCGGGCCACCCTGCTGTTCGCCGCCGTGTCCGGCGAGGAACAGGGGCTCCTCGGCAGCACGCACCTCGTGGAGTGGGTCCGCGAGCAGGGCTATCGCGTCGGCGGCATGCTCGACGACGACATCGTCGGCAGTGATCCCGCCCCGGGCGCGCCGCACCGTGTGCGCCTGTTCTCCGGCAATGGCGAGATCGACGACGCCGACTCCTCCTCGCGCGAGCTCGCGCGGCTGATCGAAGAGATCGACGGCCGCGACGCCGTGCGCCTGGTGTTTCGCCTCGACCGGTTCGGCCGCGGCGGCGATCACTATCCGTTCTGGAAGGCCGGCCTGCCGGCGGTGCGCTTCACCGAGCCGCTCGAGATCTACGACCACCAACACCAGACGCCGCGGGTCGAGCACGGCGTCGAGTACGGCGATTACCTGAAGTTCCTCGATTACCGCTTCATGGGCAACGTGGCGCGCGACAACGCCGAGGCGTTGCGCCAGCTCGCGCTCGCGCCGGCGCCGCCGGAGGACGCCGTGCTCACCGGGGCCGTCACGCCGGACGCGAAGATCGCCTGGCAGGCGGCGGCCGATCCCGAGCGGGCGGGCTTCGAGATCCTGTGGCGCGAGACCACGGAGCCGCGCTGGCAGGTGCTCACCACCGTCGGCGAGCCCGGCCAGGTCGTGCTCACCGGCGTCTCGACCGACAACCACTTCTTCGCGGTGCGCGCGGTCGGCCGCAACGGTGCGCGCTCGATCGCCGTGCCGGCGGTGGCCGAGCGACGTCCGATCCCGGGCAGCACCTCGAAGTGATCCGCGCCGCCACGCGCATCGACGCGCGGCGGCATGCGGTGGCGCTGAGCGCGGCGGCGTTGCTGCTCGCGTTGCTCGTGGGTGCGGGCGTGCGCGGTCGCTGGGCCCTCGCCGCGGCGAGCGGCGCCCTGCATGCGGCTGCGCTGGTGGTGTCGTTGCGGGGCCCCGCGCCATGGTCGCGTCGCGTCGCCCTGGTGCCCCTGGCCGCAGCGATCGATGTCGCGGCGGTCGCGTTTGGCTGGCGGCTCCTCGCGATGGGCCACGGCGCCACCACGGCGCTCGCCGGCACCGCCGCCGCCGGCGCGGCCGCGTACCTGCTTGCGCTGCGCGCGCTCTGCGCACCGCCGCTGCGGCCGTGGGCGTCGCTCGCGGTCCCGGCTGCTTGCCTGCTCGCGGCGCTGCTGTCCGCGCGACTGGTGGTACCCGTCGGTCCGATGGGACAGCTCACGCTGATCGGCGCGTGGTGGGCGACGTTCTCGGCGCTGATCCTGGTCGCGGCGCGTGGTGACGGCGCAACCGGCCGCGCCGCTCGCGCGTCGGACGGCTAGGCCGCGATGCCCTGCGACGCCAGGTACTCGTCGTAGGTGCCGCGGAAGTCGACGAGCCGGCCGCCCGGCTGCAACTCGAAGATGCGCGTCGCGAGACCCGATACGAACTCTCGGTCGTGCGACACGAACACGAGCGTGCCCGGATATTTTTCCAGGCCGATCTGCAGCGACTCGATGGTCTCCATGTCCATGTGGTTGGTCGGCTCGTCGAGCAGCAGTACGTTCGGCCTGGTCAGCATCAGCTTGCCGTAGATCATGCGGCCCTTCTCGCCGCCCGAGAGCACCTTCACGGACTTCTTGGTCTCCTCGCCGGAGAAGAGCAGCCGGCCCAGCGTGGCGCGCACGATCTGATCGTCGTCCGCCTTGCCGGTGTAGGTGCTCATCCAGCCGAACAGGTCGATCTTTTGCGCGAATTCCGCCTGCGGATCCTGCGGCATGTAGCCGCGCTCGGCGTTCTCCACCCACAGGATCTGGCCGCCGGTCGGTGCGAGGTCGCCCGCCAGGCAGCGCATCAGCGTGGTCTTGCCGATGCCGTTGGGGCCGATGATGGCGATGCGGTCGCCGGCCTCCACGGTGAACGAGAGCCCGCCGAGCACGTCCGCACCCGTCCCGGGATAGCGAAAGCGCAGGTCCTGCACCGTCACCGCCGAGCGATACAGCTTCTTGGCCTGCTCGAAACGGATGTACGGATTCTGCCGCGAGGACGGCTTCAGGTCCTCCAGCTTGATCTTCTCCAGCTGGCGGCGCCGCGAGGTCGCCTGGCGCGCCTTGGAGGCGTTCGCCGAAAAGCGCCGGATGAACTCCTGCAGGTCCGAGATCCGCTCCTTCGCCTTGGCGTTCGCCGCCTCGGCGCGCTCCCGCGCCTGTACCGAGGCGAGCATGAAGTCGTCGTAGTTGCCCGGATAGATCTTGACCTGGCCGTAGTCGAGATCCGCGACGTGCGTGCACACCTGATTCAAGAAGTGCCGGTCGTGGCTCACGATGATCATCGTAGCGTTGTAGTCGTTGAGCACGCCCTCGAGCCAGCGGATCGAGTGGATATCAAGGTTGTTGGTCGGCTCGTCGAGGAGCAGCACGTCCGGCTGCGAGAACAGGGCCTGTACCAGCAACACGCGCAGCTTGAGGCCCGGCGGCACCTCGCGCATCGGCCCGAAGTGCATCGCCGGCTCGATGCCCGCCTCCGACAGCAGGCTCGCGGCGCGCGACTCCGCGGTGTAGCCCCCGTACTCGGCGAACTTCGCCTCGAGTTCGGCGGCGCGCATGTAATCGGCGTCACTGGCGTTCGGATCGGCGTAGATCCGGTCCCGGTCGCACATCGCCCGCCACATCTCCGCGTGGCCCTGCATGACCACGTCGATGACGCGTTCGTCCTCGTACCCGAACTGGTTCTGGCGCAGCTTGCCGAGCCGCAGCCCGGCGGCCAGCACCACTTCCCCCGCGCTCGGCTCGAGGTCGCCGCCGAGGATCTTCATGAGCGTGGACTTTCCGCAGCCGTTGGCGCCGATCAGTCCGTAGCGATTGCCCTCGCCGAACTTGACCGACACGTGTTCGAACAGCGGCTTTGCGCCGAATTGGATCGCCAGATTGGTGGTCGAGAGCATGAACGTACCGCGGGCGCCGGCCGCATCGAACGCCGGCACCGAGTTGAAATGGATCGGAGATGGCCGCCATCGGAGAGCGGGCCTGCGCGCCGGCCGGGGAGGGCACTCCCGCGGTTTCCGCCGCGATCCCGGCCTCAACGGCCGTCGTGGGGCGCGAGGATAGCACGAGCGGCGCTCGCCGCCGCGTCCGGTCGCTCAGCGCGCGCCGTCGCGGCCGCCGGCGGGAATCTCAGCGCCGCCTCGAGCCCGGGGCGGCGGTCACGCAGTTCGAAGCCGCAGCCGTGCAGTTTGGCGATGGCCTGCACCAGGCTCAAGCCCAAGCCGGCGCCGGGGGTGCCGCGGCTCGCGTCGCCGCGGTAGAAGCGCTCCAGGACGCGTGCCTTCTCCCCGCCGGCAATGCCCGGTCCGTTGTCGCTCACCGTGATCTCGACCCCGTCGCCGCGCCGTTCGGCCACGACCTCGACCACGCCGCCGCCCGCGGGCGCGTATTTGATGGCATTGTCGATCAGATTGGCGAGCGCCTGGGACAGCAGCACCGGATCGCCCACCACCGGAAGAGGTCCGCCCACGCGGCACTCCAGGCGCACGTCGCGCAGCTCGGCGGCCGGCGCGTAGAACTCGGCGGCGGTGGCCGCGAGGTCGGAGACGTCCACGCGGACGAAGCCCGCGCGTCGCACGCCGGCGTCGATCTCGGCCAGGCGCAGCAAGGCGTCGAAGATGCGTATCACCCGGTCGATGTCCGCCACCGCGCCGTCCACCTCGGTGAAGGTCTCCGCGGGCGAGGGCCTGATCAGCGCCAATTGTTCCAGACGCGAGCGCAACTCCGCGAGCGGCGTGCGCAGATCGTGGGCGATGGAGTTGGAGACGTTGCGTACGCCGTTCACCAGCACCTCGATCTGGTCGAGCATGCCGTTGATGGTGTGCGCCAGGATGGCGAGTTCGTCCTCGCGTCGGCCCGTCGGCAGGCGTTGCTTCAGATCGCCTTGCATGATCGCCGAGATGGTCTGCCGGATGCCGTGCACCCGCCACATCAGCCGGCGCCGCGTGATCAGGCCCACGAGCGTGCCGCAGATCAGCAGCGCGGCGAACGCGGCGGCGAGTCCGTACCAGAATCGGTGCACGAGCGGACCGAAGAGCCTGTTGTCGCGCGCCACCAGGAGATAGTCGTCACCCAGCCGCTCGACGTGCGCGAGCGCGCTCTGTGTTCCGGCCGCGCCCGACTGCAGCGTGACTCGATAATTGCCCGGCGCCGTCGGCACCGTCGCCGGCCAGGAGGCGAGGTTGCCGGCGAGCGGGCGCAAGCGTCCGTCCGTGAGCAGCAGGATGCGCTCGCCGACGATCTGCATCCTCACGCGCGCGCCGATCGTGGCGGCGAGGCCGGCCTCGCCATCGCGCCGGTACACCTCGGCGAGGCGCTGCGCGTCGGCCTGGAGGATCTCGGTGCGGCTCTCCTGGATGGTGACCTGCCAGGCGTACCAGAGCGGCGCCGCGAACAGCACCAGGGCCACCACACCCAGCGCCACGGACGCGGCGGCGAGCGAAACCGCGGATGAACGCATGCCGCTACTCACCGCTGGTCACCATGTAGCCGGCGTTGCGCACCGTGCGCAGCAGCGGCCGCTCGAATTCGGCGTCGATCTTCTGGCGCAGCTTGCTGATGTGCACGTCCACCACGTTGGTCTGGGGGTCGAAGTGGTAGTCCCAGACGTTCTCCAGCAGCATGGTGCGGGTCACCACCTGCCCGGCGTGGCGCATCAGATACTCCAGCAGCTTGAATTCGCGCGGCTGCAGGGCGATCGGCCGGTCACCGCGACTGACCTTGCGGGTCAGCGGATCGAGGTGCAGGTCGCCGACCGTGAGCGGCACGTCCGGACGCACGCCGTGCGCGCGCCGGTGCAGCGCGTCGATGCGCGCCAGCAGTTCGCCGAATGCAAATGGCTTGGTCAGATAGTCGTCGCCGCCGGCCCGCAGGCCGCGGATGCGATCGTCGACCTCCGTGAGCGCGCTCAAGATCAAAATGGGCGTGCGCTTGCCGGTCCTGCGCAGCACCTCGATGATCGCGAGCCCGTCGACGTCGCCGGGCAGCATGCGGTCCATGACGATGACGTCGTACGGCTCGCTCGCGGCGAGGAACATGCCGTCGCGGCCGTTGGCGGCGTGGTCGGTGGTGTGCCCGGCCTCCTGCAGGCCCTTGAGCACGAACTGCGACACGCGCTCGTTGTCCTCGACCAGCAGCACCTTCACCGACGGGCCTCCGCAGCATGCAGTCCGCGCCGGCGGCCGAGGACGCGCAGCCGCAGTTCGTCGAGGTACAGATAGATGACCGGCGTCGTGAACAGCGTCAGCGCCTGGCTCACCAGCAGCCCGCCGACCATGGTGTAGCCCAGGGGTCGGCGCAGCTCGGAGCCCGTGCCGTGGCCGAGCGCGAGCGGCAGCGCGCCCAGCAGCGCCGCCATGGTGGTCATCATGATGGGACGGAAGCGCAGCAGACAGGCCTGGCGGATCGCCTCCTGCGGGCTCAGCCCCTGGTCGCGTTCGGCCTGGATCGCGAAGTCCACCATCATGATACCGTTCTTCTTGACGATGCCGATCAGCAGGATGATGCCGATCAGGCCCATGACCGACAAGTCGATGCGGCAGAGCATCAGGATGAGCAGCGCCCCCAGACCGGCCGAGGGCAGCGTGGAGAGAATCGTGAGCGGGTGCACGTAGCTCTCGTACAGCATTCCGAGAATGATGTACACGGCGATCAGCGAGGCGAGGATCAGGTAGGGCTGGGTGCGCAAGGAGTCCTGGAAGGCCTGCGCCGTGCCCTGGAAGGTGCCGTTGACCGTGGCCGGCATCCGCATGTCCGCGGACGCCTTCTGGATCGCGTCGACGGCGTCGCCGAGAGCCGCACCCGGCGCGAGATTGAAGGACAGCGTCACCGCCGGGAACTGCCCCTGGTGATTGATCGACAGGTAGGTGACGTGGTGGGTGTCGTAGCGGGTCATCGCCGACAGCGGCACCATCTGTCCGGTGAGCGGGGATTTGAGGAACAGCTTCGCGAGCGACGAGGGGTCGCGCTGCAACGCCGGCGTGATCTCCAGCACCACCCGATAGCTGTTCGCCTGCGTGAAGAACTGCGCGGCCTGGCGCTGGCCGAAGGCATCGTAGAGCGTCGCGTCGATCGCCTGAGGCTGAATGCCGAAGCGCGCCGCCTGGTCGCGATCGATGGTGATCGCGAGCATGCCGCTCGCGGTCTGCTGATCCGAGGCGACGTCGCGCAGCATCGGCAGTTTCTTCAGCCGCTCGAGCAGCCGCGGCGCCCACGCGTTGAGTTCGCCGATGTCCGAATCCTGCAGCGTGTACTGGTACTGGGTGCGGCTCAAGCGCCCGCCGACGTTCAGGTCCTGGGAGGCCTGCAGGAAGAGCGTGGCGCCCGGCACCTGCGCGAGCTTGGGCCGCAGGCGGTCGATGATCTCGTCGGCGCTCGCCGAGCGCTGGTCGCGCGGCTTCAGGCCGATCACCACGAAACCGTTGTTGAGCGGCCGGCTTCCGCCGATGCCGGTGGCGTAGCCCTCCACGTCGGGATCCTTGGCGACCACGTCGAGCAGCGCGTGCTGGCGCCGGACCATCTCCTCGAAGGAGATGTCCTGCGGCCCGTCGGACAGCCCGGCGATGATGCCGGTGTCCTGCTGCGGGAAGAAGCCCTTCGGAATCACGACGTACAGCGCCACCGTGACGGCGACCGTCGCGAGGAACACGGCGAGCGTGGTCCGCTTGGCGCGCAGCACCACGTCCAGGGCGCGGGTGTAGTGCGCCACCAGCCAGTCGAACGCCCGCTCGATCGCCATGTACGCCTTGCCGTGGGTGGCGTGACGCTCGTCGCGCAGGAACAGGGCGCACATGGTCGGCGACAGCGTCAGCGCCACGAATGCGGACACCGCGATCGTGATGGTCAGGGTGATCGCGAACTCGCGGAACAGGCGTCCGATGATGCCGCCCATCAGCAGCAGCGGAATGAACACGGCGACCAGCGAGATGCTGATCGAGAGGATGGTGAAGCCGATCTCGGACGCTCCCTTGAGGGTCGCCTGCAGCGGACTCATGCCCGCCTCGATGTGCCGGTAGACGTTCTCCAGCATCACGATGGCGTCGTCGACCACGAAGCCGACCGCGATCGTGAGGGCCATCAGCGACAGGTTGTCGAGGCTGTAACCGAGCACGTACATCGCCGCCGCGGTGCCGAACAGCGCGAGCGGCACGGTGACGCCGGGAATCACGGTGGCCCATGCGTTGCGCAGGAAGAGGAATATGACCATGACGACGAGCGCCACGGTCAGCATCAGGGTGAATTCGACGTCCTTGACCGCCGCCTTGATGGTGGTGGTGCGATTGGCGACCTTGTCGACCTTGATGGAGGCGGGCACCGCGGTCAGGGCGCGCGGCAGCAGCGCCTCGACGCGCTCCTCGGCATCGATGACGTTGGCGCCCGGTTGCTTGTAGATGAGCAGCAGGATGCCGCGCCGGCCGTTCTGCCAGGCCGTCAGCAGCGCGTTCTCCGGACCGTCGACCGCGACGCCGATGTCGCGGATGCGCACCGGCGCGCCGTTGCGGTAGGCGACGATGACGTCGTTCCACGGCGCAGCCTTGAGCAACTGGTCGTTGTCGTAGATGGTGAGGCTTCGCGTCGGACCGTTGAGCGAGCCCTTGGGCGCGTCCACGGTGGCGACGGAGATGACGTTCGCGACGTCTTCCATCTGCAGGCCCAGGGCCGCGAGCTTCGCCGGGTCGATCTGCACGCGCACGGCGGGCTTTTGTTGACCGCCGATCGCGACCTGGGCGATGCCCGGGATCTGCGAGATCTGCTGGGCGAGTATGTTCTCGGCGTAGTCGTCCACCGTCGTTACGGGCAGCACGTCCGAGTGCACCGAGAGGATGAGGACGGGCGAGTCGGCCGGATTGACCTTGCGATAGGTCGGCGGCGTCGGCAGGTTTCTCGGCAACTGGCCGGCGGCGGCGGCGATGCCGGTCTGGACGTCCTGGGCCGCCGCGTCGATGTTGCGGTTCAGGTCGAATTGCAGCGTGATCTGCGTGCTGCCGAGCACGTTGGTCGAGGTCATCTGCGTGAGCCCCGAGATCTGCGCGAACTGGTATTCGAGCGGCGTCGCGACCGACGACGCCATGGTCTCCGGGCTCGCGCCGGGCAGGGACGCGTAAACCAGGATGGTCGGAAAGTCCACCTGCGGCAGGGGCGCGACCGGCAGCAGCGGGTAGACGACGAGTCCGACGAGCAGCAACCCGCTCATGAGCAGAGAGGTGGCGACCGGCCGGCGGACGAAGGGTTCGGAGATGTTCATGAGGGCTCGGCGACGTTCGTCAGGCGCCGCTGGCGGCGACCACGACCCGCGCACCGGGTTGCAGACGGTAGTGGTTGCTGGTGACGACCCGGTCCCCGGGCGCAAGGCCGCTCTTGATCACGCTGACGGCGTCGTTCTGCGTGCCGATCTCGAGCCGCCGCGCCTCCACCGTGGAATCCGGCCTGACCACGTAGGCGAACGCGCCGTCCGGGCCGGTCTGCACGGCCGTGGTCGGCACCACCAGCGCCGCGCGGTCGGTGCCCACCCGCACCCGGGCGTTCACGAATTGTCCGGGCCACAGGAGCTCGCGTTCGTTGGGGAAGGTCGCCTTGAGTCTGATCGTGCCGCTGGCAGGGTCGATCTGGTTGTCGATCAGCGCCAGCGTGCCGGCGCCGAGCACCTGGCCGCCCTCCCGGGCAAGGGTGGTCACGGCCACCGGTCCGGCGGCGAGCGCCGCCTTCACCACCGGCAGCTCGCTCTCCGGCAGCGTGAACACCACCGCGATCGGCTGGGTCTGCGTCACCACGACGATGCCGGCCGTGCTGTTCGCGTGCACGATGTTGCCCGGGTCGATCAGCCGAATGCCGGTGCGGCCGTCGATCGGCGACGTGATGCGCGTGTAGTCGAGCTGGGTGCGCGCATTGTCGATCACGGCGTTGTCGATCTTGAGCTGGGCTTCCAGTTGATCCACGGTGGCGCGCTGGGTGTCCACGGTCTGCTTGCTGGCCAGATCCTGCGGCATCAACTGCGTGTAGCGCGTGAGGTCGCGGCGCGCGTTGGCGAGCTGGGCGGCATCGCGGGCCCGGGTGGCGAGCGCCTGTTCGAGCGCGGCGCGGTTCGGACGCGGGTCGATCTGCGCCAGCAAGTCGCCGCGGCGCACGTGCTGGCCTTCCGTGAACGCCACCCGCTCGATCTCGCCGTCGATCCGCGAGCTCACCGTCACGGTGTAGAAGGCCTGTACGTTGCCGATCCCCTCGAGGAACACGGGCACGTCCGCGCGCGTCGCGGCGGCGACGTCGACCTTGACGGGCTGGGTCATGGCGCGGCCGGCCGCGTCGGCCGGCTTGCGCGAGGCGAGCAGGGCGGCGCCCGCCAGTGCCGCCGCCGAGGCGGCGAGGACGGCCAGCCAGCGCGCGCGTAAGCGATTCGATGCACTCATGGACGATTCAACCTCGTTGCCAGCCGCCACCGAGGGCGGTGAACAAATTGACCAGCGACTGCAGGTGCGCGTACTGGACCTGCACCAGCGAGTCCTCGGCGCCGAACAGGGTGTTCTCGGTGTTGAGCACCGTGAGCACGTTGACCGTTCCCGCGGCGAGCTGTGCCTGTGAGTACTCGTACGCGCGCCGCGCCTTCTCGACCGCCTCGCGCTGGCGCGCGAGCTGTTCCTCGGTGCGGCTCACCGCGACCAGAGCGTCCTCGGTGTTCTGCAGTGCAATCAGTACGGTCTTGTGGTAACCGGCCAGCAACTCCTGGTAACGCGCGCGCCGGTAACCGACCTCGGCGCGCAGCGCGCCGCCGCGGAAGATGGGCTGCACCAGCCCGGCGCTGACGGCGTAGATGCGCGCATCCGGCGCCACCAGCGTCGCGAGGGCATCGCTGGCGTAACCGCCGCTCGCGGTCAGTGCGATGCTCGGGAACAGCGCGGCGCGTGCGACCGCGATGTCCGCGTGGGCCGCGGCAAGCTGCGCCTCGGCGGCCGCGACGTCGGGCCGGCGTGCGAGCAGTTCCGAGGGCAGGCCGGCAGCCGGGCGCGGCGTGGCGAGGTCCGCGAGACTCCCCGAGTCGATATCCAGCGCCTCGGGGGCGCAACCCACCAGCACGGCGAGCGCATCGAGCGCCTGGCGCAGCTGCTGCTCGAGCGGGGGCAGGGCAGCGCGCAGCTCGGCGACCACCGTCTCCTGCTGGGCGACGTCGAGCGCCGTCGCGGTGCCGACTCGCTGCTCGAGTGCCAGTCCGGCCAACACCTTCTCGCCGTTGGCGAGATTGCGCTTGGCCACCTCGATGCGGTCGCGCAGGGCGAGCGCCTGGAAATAGGTGCTCGCAACCCCGCCCACGACGGTGAGCGCCACCGTCTCGCGGTCGAAGCGACTCGCGGCTGCCGCCGCCCGCGCCGAGTCGCGCGTGGCGCGATTCTTGCCCCAGAAGTCGAGTTCGTAGCTCGCGACCAGGGTGGGACTGAAGGTGTCGTAAAGAACCGGCCGCGAGCCGGCGAAGCTCGTCTGCTGGCGGGCGGCCGTCGCATCCAGGTCGAGGCTCGGCAGCAGCGGCGCGCCCGCTATTCGCGCCTGCGCATCGGCCTCCTCCACCCGGGCGACCGCAGCCGCCAGGTCGTCGTTGTGTTGCCGTGCCGCCTCGATCAGTCGATCGAGCGGCGCCGAGCCGAATCCGTGCCACCAATCCGCGGCCGGCCATGGGTTTGCGCTCGCCTGCGCCGGGGGCGGATCGCGCCAGGCGGCGGGCAGCGGCGCGTCCGGCTGTCGAAAGGCGCCGCCCAGGGTGCAGCCTGCCGCAAGGCAGCAGCACACCGCGACGGCGACTGTACGATCTGCCGGCCGACTCATCCCGGCACCTTAGACTCGCAGGCGGTTAACCCGTGGTGATCCCGGGATTACACGCCGTTAATGCGCGCGGCCGTGCCCGTGGTCGGTCGTGGCGCGGCCCTCGTCGGCACGGGCGTGCCGCGCGTCCGGGGGCGTGCGCCGGTCGTCGTCGCGTGCCAGTTGCGGCAGCAGCGTCGCGAGGCGCGGCGGGGGGGCGCCACGCACGTAGGCGAAGGCGACGATGTGCTCGAGGATGTGCTCGACGTAGGCGCGGGTCTCGTTGTAGGGGATGTTCTCGATCCACACGTCCGCGTCCAACGGCTGCGCCGGCAACCAGCGCGCGACCGCGTTCGGGCCCGCATTGTAGGCCGCGAGCGCGAGCGCGAGCCGACCGTCGTAGCGGTCGAGCAGATCGCGCACGTAGGCGGCGCCGAGCCGCAGCGCCACCGCCGGTTCGAACAGCACGTCGCGCGACGGCCGCGCGAAGCGCCAGCGCCGCGCGACGGCGGCCGCCGTGCCCGGCTGCAGCTGCATCAGGCCGATGGCGTCCGCGCGCGACACCGCGCTGCGATTGAACAAGCTCTCCTGTCGCATGACCGCGTACAGCCAGTCCTCGGGTACGGCCGTGAGGCGCGCGGCCGCCTCGACCTCCGGCGCGTAGGGACGCGGATAGCGCAGCGCGAGGTCGTCCCACGCCCCGGCCTGAGCCAGGGTGACGATCGCCTGCGAGTACCAGCCCCAGCCGAACGCGATGCGCGCGGCCTGGACCTTCACCGCCGGCTTTGCCGCCGCCAAGCGCACGACCCATTCGGCCACGGCATCCTCAGTCTCGTGCACGTTCAACAGCGCGTGGGCACGCAGCAGCGCCGGATCCGCGAGCAGGCTCGACTGCTCGGCCGCGTCGTCCGCGAGCGCGTGATCGTTCAACTCGTACGGCTTGTCGAGCCGATCGGCGGCGAGGTAACCGTAATAGTCGCGCAGCGGTGCAAGCGCGGCGTACAGGGGCGCCGCCGCCTCCGCGCCGCTGGTTGCCTCGACCGCACGCGCACGCCAGTAGCGCCAGCGGGGTTGTGTGGCGAGCTCCGGCCGCATGTGCTCCAGCCACTCGCGCGCTCGGGTGAAGTCGCCCTGCCAGAGGGCGGCGCGCACCCGCCATTCCTCGCAGACCGCGTCCAGGAAGGCGGGCGGCAGCGCTTGGAACTCGGCCACCGCCTGCGGTTGTCGCGATACCGCCGCCCCGAGCGCGGCGGCCCGCCGCAGGCGCCCGACGAGTTCTCCCGTCGCGTCGGCGCGCGACTCGAGCGCCGGCAGCAACTGACTCGCCTGTTCCGGGTCGGCGTAGGCGAGGCGGGTGAATCCCGCCACCAAGGCATCGGCCTCCACCGCGCGTCCGGGATCGACTGCGAGCGCGGCGAGTTCCACGCGCGGGTTCTCGAGCAAGCGCGCCCACGTCAGCAACGGCGCGGCGAGGTCCGCCGGCAAATCGAGCGCGAATTCTCGGCCGAGACGCACATCACCGGCCGCGAGTGCGGCGCGGGTACGTTGCTCGGCGAGCGCCGGGGTGAGCACCGCACGTTCGCGCAGCCAGGCGAACGGCGGCCCGCAGGACGCGGGCGCGCGCTGCGGCAGCAGCCAGCGCGCGAGTACCGCCGCCTCGAGGCCCGTGCGATCGCCCGTGGCCAGACGGCCGGCGAGACGATAACAGACGAGTTCCGGCTCGGTTACCTCGGCCGATCGGGGCAGGAACCAGTCCCAGCGCGCGCGCTCGGCGAGATTCGTGAGCCACTCGCGCCGCAGGATGCGCGTGACCGGAGCATTGCCGCGGGCCTTCAGGAAGGTGTCGATTTGCGCATCCAGGGACTCGCCGGCGCGTGCGCCGAGATCACGCCGCAGCCGTGCCGCCACCAGGTAGTCATAGATGACGAAGTGCCGCAGCTCCGGCGTGTCGGGCGGCTCGGCCTCGCCGCGGCGGATGCGGCGCATGGCCGCGATGAACTCGGCCTCGACCTCGCGCTCGCCGCCGGGCGTGGCGGCCTGCGGCGCCGACGCGGCAGCGCTTGCGGTGGCACTCGCGGCGGCACTGGCGGCGGCACTCGCGGCCGGGGGGGGCGCCGTCGAGGCGGCGCCGCCCGCGAGCATCGGCAGGCAGAAGATCCAGGCCAGGTGCCGCTTCACGGACGCGGAACCTCCGCCGCCAATTCGCCCGCGAGCGTGCCCAGTGCGTCGGCGAGGGCGCGCGCCAGCGCGTCGCCTCCGTCGCCGCCGAGGGGCACTTCGAGCACCCGCTGCCGCTGGCTGGCGTCGCCGCCATGGTCGATTCGCCAGCGCGCCTCGAGCCGCAACTCACCGCCGGTGCGTGCGGTGACGTCGAGCAATTCCACGTGGATGGTGACCCCGCCCGGCGCCACCGCGCGCGCACCGTCGAAGACGGCCACCTCCGGTCGGCGCCGCTCGATGTCACGGGCGAGTGCGGCGGCGACCAGGTCGGCGAACGGAGCCGCCCAGCGCTCGTGCTCCAGAACCACGACCCGGCCATCCGCCCGCTGCAGGATCATCTCCGGGCGGTCGACGATGGCGGGCACCGCGACCGTCAGGCGCACCGGCTGGGACCGCTGGGCGATCGCGTCCGCCGGCGTCGGCGGCCGTGGGTCGATGGTGTAGAAGCGATCGGGCGCCGTTGCGCAGGACCAGGAGCCCGCGGCGAGCACCACGAGCACGGCTGCACGCATCGGTCTCGCAAGCGTCACGGCGCCTCCTTGGGTTTGCCGCGCAGCAGCGACTCGGGGTGACGGTCCAGATAGTCCATCAACACGCGCACCGACCGGGCTGCGTGCGCCAGCTGCACCAGCGCCGCGTCCAGATCACTCTGCAGCGGAGCGTCGGCGGCCAGCGCCGACTTGGCGTTCTGCATGGCGCCGCGCGCCTCCGTGAGGGTGGCCTCGACCTGCGGTGCGATGTCGGTGTCCACCCGGCGCAGCAGCCGATCGAGATCCGCGAGTGAATGGTCGAGTCCGTCCATGGTGGTCAGCAGTCGGGCAGAGATGCGGTCGAAGGGTACCTGGTCCAGCTTCTTGGCGATGCTGCCGATCGACTCCTGGATCTCGTCTAGCGGACCGCGCGTGGTCGGGAACAGGGCCGGCCGCTGTTCCCAGCGCACGTGATCGCGCGGCGCGCGGGGGTGCTCGTCGAGAGCGACGTACTTCTGTCCGGTCAGCAGATTGCCGGTACGGATTTCGGCGCGCAATCCGTGCGCCACCATCTCGTCGATGAAGGCTCGGCCGGCGGCGGAGGAACTGCCGTCCGCCGGAACCGACTCGGCGCCGTCCCGGGTGCGGCTGCGAATACGCTGCGGGAAGACGTCGACTTCGACCGGAAAGCGCAGCTTGCCCGCACGCCGGTCGTATTCGACTGAAATCCGCTTCACCTCGCCCACCGTGATGCCGCCGAGGTCGATCGGAGCACCCACCGCCAGCCCGCGCAGCGATCCGTCGAACACCATCACGAACGTGTCGACCAATGTCTCAGGCTGGCGCATGGCGCGTTCGCGGTCCGAGTAGAGCCTGAATGGCGTGTCGGCCGGCACGCTCGCGGCGCGTTCGACGCCCGGAAGGTTCTGGAACGCGATTCCGCCCTCGAGCAGCGAGGTCAGCGACTCGGTGTGCAGCTTCACGCCCTCGGAATCCACCGACACGTCGATGCCGCTCGCCTGCCAGAAGCGGGTCGCGTCCGTCACGTACTGGTCGAAGGGCGCGTACACGAACACCTTCATGGTGACGCTGTTGCCCCCCGGATCGAGCGCGTAGGCGATCACCTGGCCGGCAGCGATGTGGCGGTAGTACACCGAAGAGCCCACGCTCACCGAACCGATGTCATCGGCGTGCAGCACGAATTCCCGTCCCGGCACGTCGAAGGTGACCACCGGCGGCGCTTCCAGGCCGGCGAAGCGCCGCCGTTCGACGCCCGACCGGCCGACGTCCACGCCGATGTACGCACCCGAGACCAGGGTGCCGAGGCCCGACACGTTGCCGCCGACGACGCGCGGGCGGACCACCCAGAAGCGTGTGTCCTCGACCAGATAGTCGCGCGCGTCGCGGTGGATGCGCGCGGTGACGACGACCTGCTTGCGGTCGGGTGCCACGTGTATCTCGGTCACCTCGCCGATGTCGACGTCGCGATAGCGGATCTTGGTCTTGTTGGGCTCGAGCCCCTCGGCCGTCCGAAAGCCGATCTCGATGGTGGGACCCTGCGAGAGCTTCTGCTGCACCACCACGATCGCGGTGGCGAGCGCAACCAGCGCCGGCAGCAGCCAGACGTATGCCACCGAGCGGCCGCGCGCGGGTTCCGCGAGCGCCTCGGGCAGTTCCTGCAAGGGCGGATCCTCCTCAGGCGGCGGCATCGGAGTCCCAGAGCAGGCGTTCGTCGAATGTCTGCGCGGCGAGCATGGTCAGGACCACGACCGCGCAGAACGCCAGCGCCCCCGTGCCGACGCGCACGTTGGCCAGCGTGCGAAACTGCACCAGGCAGGCGAGCACGGTCACCGCGAACACGTCGAGCATCGACCAGCGGCCGACGAACTCGACCATGCGATAGAGGCGGCTGCGTGGCGCCGCCGGCGCGGGCGCTCCCAGGGTGGACAGCAGCAGCCATCCCAGGCTGACGAGCTTCAGGAGCGGGACCACGATGCTCGCGAAGAAAACCAGCAGCGCGAGCGGCCAGGAACCGGCGTGCAGCAGGGCGATCACGCCGCTGAGGATCGTGTCGTCGTCCTCGCCGAACAGCGTGCGGGTATGCATCACCGGCAGCAGGTTGGCCGGCACGTAGAGGATGGCCGCCGTGAGCAGGAGCGCCGCGCAGACCGAGCGGCTGCCCGGGCGGCGCTCGTGCAGCGGCGCGTGGCAGCGCGGACAGAGGAGCCGCGCCGCGGCGGCCGCGGCGGCCGGCACGCGCGTTGCCGCGCGGCAGCGCAGGCAAAGACGCACGCCGAGCCGACGCCCCGTCGCCGGTTGCGCACCCGTCTTTGGCCGCGCACCCGTCATCGGCCGTGCTCCAGCCAGCGCCAGAGCTGGTCCGGCGGGGCCAGAACGCCGAGCGCCGTGACGATCACCATGAATGCCGAATACGCATAGACCGATATGCCGGGCACGACGTCCGCCACGCCGGCGAGTTTCACCGCCGCTACCAGCACGCCGAGCACGAACACCTCACTCATGGCCCAGGGGCGAACGGCCGACAACACGGCTACCCAGCGCGCACCGCGCGCCGCAGGTCCGCCGCGGGGCGCGAGCAGCAGAGCGGCCAAGGCGGCGACCTGTGCGAGCGGCAGCAACACCGTGGTGAGCAGCACCACGGCGGCCAACGCGCCGTAGCCTTGCTGGAACAAGACCACCGCGGCACCGGTGAGCGTCGCGGCACGGGTCGTGTCCTCCACCCGAAGCGCGATCAGCGGGTACGCCAAGCCGAGCGCGAGGAGCACGACCGCGCTCGCGCACAAGGCGAGCACCACGTCCCCGTGGACGTCGTGCGTGCGGTAAAGTTCCGCCCGGCAGCGCGTGCAACGGAAGCGCGCGGCGCCCGCCGGCCGTCGCACGCGGTGTGCGAGATCGCAGGCCGGACACACGATCACCGAAGTCACGCCGACGTCGTCCGCTGCGGGGAATGCTTACTGCGCATGGCGCCGGGTAATGTAACACTGGAACTACGACGCCGCGTCCGGATGGCCTGAAACGAATGTCCTTGCACAGCACGCGCCGTGGGCCGCCGCGCGGCGCCCGTCCCTGGCTCGCGTCGCTCGCGCTCTGCGCCGCCGCGACCGTGCACGGCGCCGACTCCGTGCCTTATCGAGTCGAACTCGCCACCACCGGCGACGCGGCGCTCGACACGACGCTCGCCGCGTCGTCGGAGCTCGAGTCGTTGCGGCAATCGGCGCCGGTGAGTCCGTTCGGGCTGATCGCGCGAGCGCGCGGCGACGGCGCGCGCTTCAAGACCGTTCTGGAGAGCTTCGGGTACTACCAGTCGACCGTGAGCGTGCAGATCGATGGCCGTGCGCTCTCGGATCTCGACCTGCCGCAGGCGCTGGCGGAGCTGCCCCGCGGCCGGGAGGCGAAAATCCAGGCGCGCTTCACGCTCGGGCCGCTCTACCGGCTGGGCAAGATCGAGGTCAGCGGCGACCTGCCGCCGCAGGCGAGCGCCGCGCTCGGTCTCGCCACCGGCGACCCGGCGGTAGCGTCGGCCGTGCTCGCCGCCGGAAGGAGACTCGAGGACCACCTGCAGGCCGAAGGCTACGCTTTCGCCCGGGTGGACCCGCCGGTGGCCTACGAGGACGCCACCCAGCCCCTGCTCGACCTGTCCTTCCACGCCGTCACCGGCGCGAAGGTGCCCATCGGCAGCGTCGCCATCGTCGGATTGAAGCGCGTCCGGGAGGACGTCGCGCGGCGCAGCCTGCGGTTGCGCACCGGGCAGCCCTTCAGTCCGGCGGCGGTCGAGAACGCGCGCCGCGATCTGCTCGCGCTCGGGCCATTCGGCGCGGTGAGCGTACGCCTCGGCGAGCGCGTCGACGACACCGGCGGCGTGCCCGTGACCTTCCGGGTGCGCGAGCGTCCCAGGCACGCCGTCAGCCTGAACGCCGCCTATTCGTCCGACCTCGGCGGCAGCGGCGGCGTGACCTGGACCGATCGCACCGTCTTCGGCGGCGCCGGGCAGTTGAGCGTGGCGGCGTCGGTGCTCAATTACGGTGGCAATGCGAGCACTGCGGTGGGTTACGATGACAGCGTCAAGTTGTTGTTGCCGGATTTCCTCGCTCACGACCAGTCCCTGCAGGTCGCGGTCGGCGCGATCAAGCAGTCGTTGCAGGCCTACGATCAGACCGCCCGCTCGGCCGGGCTCACCCTGACGCGCAAGCTGTCGAACGTGTGGAGCGCGAGTGCCGGCGCCTCGATCACCGACGAGCAGATCCGCCAGGCGGCCGTCGACTCGGGCGGCAACACGCCGTCACCGGGCGGCACCACGAGCGCGCAACCGCAGTACGCGGTGCGCAATTACACGCTGCTCGCGGCGCCATTGAGCGTGAGCTACGATTCGACCAACCTCGGCTCGCCGCTCGACGATCCCACCCACGGCATGCGCGACTCCTTGAGCGTGGCGCCGACGCGCGCGCTGGGCCACCCGAACTCCACCTTCATCGTGAGTCAGCTGAAGCTCGCCGACTACCTCGACGTGGGACGTTGGTTCGACCAGCCCGGGCGCACGGTGCTCGCGAGCCGTCTGCTCGCCGGGCGCGCCGAGGGCGCCGGTGAACTGAGCCTGCCGCCCGATCAGCGCTTCTACGGCGGTGGTAGCGGCACGATTCGCGGCTTTCGCTATCAGTCGGTCGGACCGGTGTTCGTCAGCCCGCCCGCGCCCGCATCCCTGGCCGGCCTGCCGATCGGCGGCACTGCCATCGTGGCGGCCTCGCTGGAACTGCGTCAGCGCATCCTCGGCAACTGGGGCGCCGCCGCGTTCGTCGACGCCGGCGAGGTCAGTGCGAGCTTGAGGCCGCTACCCAGCACGCTGCGCATCGGCGCCGGCGCGGGGGTGCGCTACTACACGCCCATCGGTCCCGTGCGCCTTGACGTCGCGGTGCCGACGCGGCGTTTCGGTCCCAACCAGGACAACTTCGAGATCTACATCGGTCTCGGGCAGGCGTTTTGATGCGCCGGTTCGCGCGCCTCACGGCATGGGTTGCGGTTGCCACGGCGACACTCGCGGCGCTGCTGCTCGCGGCCGCCTGGCTGCTGCTGGGCACCGACACCGGGCGGACGGCGCTCGAGCGCGCGGTCGACCGTGGCAGTGGCGGGTACGTGCGGCTCGCGGGACTCGGCGGGCGATTCCCGCGACACCTGACGCTCGAGAGGTTGATGATCAGCGATGCACGCGGTGTCTGGCTGACCGCCGAGCGAATCGATCTGACCTGGTCGCCGTGGGGACTGGTCTCGCGCCGCATCGAGATCGACCGGCTGCGTGTGCAACGCCTGCGGATCGAGCGTGCACCCGCGTCCGGCACCACCGCCGGTGGGGGCGTCTCGCCTCACGTCGAGGTGGCCGATGCCGAGATCCGGTCGCTCGAACTTGGCGCCGCGCTGGTCGGGCGGCAGGCGCTGTTGCGGGTCGCCGGCGCGGCGCGGCTGCGCTCGCTCGAGGACGGGGACGCGCGACTCGAGGCGACGCGCCTCGACGCACCCGGCGATTACCGGTTGACGCTGCGGGTGGATCCGACCCGCCTGGACGCAGCGTTGCGGGTCGCCGAGCCCGCGGCGGGACCGCTGCAGACCCTGCTCGGAATGCCCGGTCTCGGCGCGCTGCACGCCGCCGCGGGCGTGGCCGGACCGCGCACCGCGGCCCGCGTCGTGGCGGATCTGGATGCCGGCAGCGCGCGTGCGCATGCCGGCGGTACGGTGGATCTCGCTGCACGGCGCATGGATCTCGACGTGAAGGTCGACTCCGGTGCGCAGCGACCGAATGCGTCCTTCGCCTGGCGTTTCTTAAGCGCCCGCCTGCGACTGCACGGCCGCTGGCGCGCGCCGGATGCCGACGGGGTGGTCGAGTTGCGCGGACTCGAGCTCGCCGGCGGCACCGCCGCCGACACCGTGCATGCCGACCTGCGGGGCGGCGGCGGCACCCTGGCCGCGCAGGCACGGATCGAGGGCCTGCGCGTTGCCGGTCCGCAGCCGCTGTTATTCGCGCGTGCTCCGCTCACCGTGCGGCTCGACTGGCAGCTCGACGCCGTCGGCCGCCCGCTGCGAGCCGAGCTGAGCCACCCCCTGGTGGCGGCCACGCTGCGTGCGGTGACGGCGGCACCTCGAAGCGTGGAAGTCGATGCCTCCTTGCCGGACCTCGCGCCGCTTGGCGCATTCCTGGCGCAGGACGCGCGCGGCTCGGCCTCGCTGCATGCCCACATCGATGAGTCCGCGCGCGGCTGGCGCTTCGCGGCCAATGCGCAAGCGCGGTTGAGCGGCACCGCGGCCTGGGTCGCGCCGCTCGGGGGTCGCGTCCGCGTGCAGGTGGAGGGCGAGAGCGAGTCCGACGTGGTGCGCCTCGACCGCGCGCAGTTGCTCGTACCCGCCGGCTCGCTCAGCATCGCCGGTGCGCTCATGCCGCGGGAACGCAGGGTCGACGCGAGCTGGCAGCTGACGCTCGCGGATCTCGCGCGATTCACGCCTGCGCTCGCCGGCACCGCCGAGGCGAGCGGTCGACTGCGCGGCGCCTTCGATGCACTGCAGATCGATGCGCGCCTCGCCGCCACCGCATCCGTGCACGGCTCGCCGCCGGGAAAATTGACCGCGACCGCAGGTCTGCGCGGCTGGCCGCGCGACCCGAGCGCGCAGGTCACGGTGGGTGGCGTGCTCGACGAGGCGCCTTTCGACCTCGACCTCGCGCTGCAGCGCTCCGGCGGCCGGACGCTGCGTCTGGCCGTTCGCCGTGCGCAGTGGAAGAGCGCCGAGGTCGCGGGCGACCTCGATCTGGATTCCAGCCTCGAGCATCCGCGTGGCCGGTTGCACCTGCAGATCGGCCGCCTCGCCGATCTGCGCCAGGTCACCGGCGCCGAACTCGAGGGCGTCGTCGACGGCGACCTCGCGTTCACACCGGGCGCCGGCGGCACCGACGTCGCGCTACGCGTGGCGGCCCGCGACGTCGCCGCTGGCGGATTGCACGGCGCCGCGCAGGTCACCGCCGCCGGCAGGCTGCCGCGCCTCGCCGTCGGCTTCGCGGCGCAGTCACCGGCGCTGTTCGGTGCCGCGGCGGCGCTCACCGGCCACGGCACGGTGGACGTGGCGAGTCGCGAACTGCGCCTCGCGCAAGCCGAATTCGACCTGCGCAAAGAGTCGGTGCGCCTGGAGCGGCCCGTGAACGTATCGGTCGCGCAGGGCGTGCAGATCGATTCGCTGGTATTGCGCGCGGGGACGGCGCGCTTGTCGATCGCCGGACGGCTGACACCGAGCCTCGATGCAAGCGTCGCGCTCGACGGCGTGCACGCCGATTTGATCGACGCCTTTCTGCCGGGCGTGGTGAGGACCGTCACGGTGAGCGGGGATGCGCGCCTGACCGGTACCGCGAGCGCGCCTACCGGCGCGGTCCACCTCGACGCCGCGGGCCTGCGGTTCGCGGGCGAGGCGGGGGAGGGGCTGCCGCCGGCGCAACTCGCGTTGCACGCCGAATTGGCCGGCGACGCGACCGCGCTCGACGCGCGTCTGCGCACCGCCGACGGCTCGGAACTCGCGCTCGACGGGCATCTGCCCTGGCGCAGCGGCGCCGACCTCGACCTCAAGTTGCACGGCGCCGCGGACCTGAAGCTCGCCAACGCCTGGCTGGAGGCCGGCGGCCTGCGGGTCGACGGGCGGCTCGGCGTCGACGCGACGCTGACGGGCCAGTGGCAGGCGCCGGTTCTCGGCGGGAATTTCACCCTGACCGACGGCGATTTTCGCGATTACGGGCGAGGCGTCGAGTTCTCGCACGTCAGCGCCGTGCTCACCGCGGCCGACAGGACGCTCACCATCCGGCAGTGTTCGGCCAATGCCGCGGCCGGCACCGTCACGCTCGCCGGCAGTCTCGGCGTGCTCGAACCCGGCATGCCGCTCGACGTGGTGATCAAGGCGCGCAAGGCTCAACCGGTGGCGAGCGCGATCGTCACCAGCACGCTGGATGCGGATCTGACCGTGCGCGGCCGATTGCGCGAACGCATCGACGTCGCCGGCACGATCACGCTCGACCGCACGCTGATCGGCATTCCCAATTCCCTGCCGCCCAACGTCGCGGTGCTGGACGTGCGCCGGCGCGGCACGGCGACCGCGCACGCCGTCAATCCGCTCGTCATCGGCTTGGATCTGCGGGTGTCGGCGCCGCGGGAAGTCCTGGTGCAGGGCCGCGGCCTCGACGCCGAGCTCAGTGGCCAGCTACGCATTCGCGGCACCGCCGATGAGCCTGCGGTCGGCGGAGGTTTCGACCTGCAGCGCGGCAGCTTCACGCTCGCCGGGCGACGGCTCGACATCACGTCGGGTCGCGTCGGCTTCGACGGCGCCGGACTGCGCCGGCGGATCGATCCGACGCTCGACTTCACCGCGCAGGTGGCCCTCAGCGACACCACCGCCAAGCTGGTGATCACCGGGCACGCGGACTCGCCCCAATTCTCGCTCACCAGCGCGCCCACCGTGCTGCCGCCCGACGAGATCATGTGCCGCCTGCTGTTCGGACAGTGCGCGGCCCAGCCGACCGCGTTGCAGGCGGCGCAGATCGGCGCGGCCCTCGCCACCATGAGCGGAATCGGCGACGGCTCGCTCAATCCGCTGGTGCGGCTGCAGCGCAGTCTCGGCCTGGATCGGCTGTCGGTCGGTTCCGCGAGTCCGGTCACCGGATCGCCCGGCGAGTCGAGCGGCGCCGCCATCCAGGCGGGACGCTATGTGACCCGCCGCATCTACGTGCAGGGCACCCAGAGCACCACGGGCAACTCGCAGGTGGAGGTCGACGTCGACCTGACCAAGCACCTGCAACTCAAGACGCGGCTCGGCAACGGCACCGCGGTCACTCAGGGGACCACGCCGGAGAACGACCCGGGCAGCAGCATCGGACTCTCATACACCTTCGAGTATTGATGCGCGCCTCGAGTCACTGACGGTAACGATCCGCCAGGCTCTGATAGAGCGGCGGGGTGAGCAGCTTCGAGAGCGCCGTGGCGACCGCCGCGGTGATCATCAGCGGCAGCACCATCGCGTGTTGCGCGGTCATTTCCATGACGATCACGAGCGAGGTGAGCGGCGCCTGCGTGACGCCAGCGAGGAAGCCGCACATCCCGAGGATGGCGAAGGGCACGGCCGAGGTCTGGCCGAGCAGATCGGCGAGCCACTGGCCGAGACCCGCGCCCACCGACAGCGACGGCGCCAGCAGCCCGGCCGGAATGCCGCTCAAATAGGACAGCCAGGTGGCGGCGGCCCGCGCGGGCGCGTAGATGCCGGGCAGATGCGCGTGCCCCTCGAGCACGGAGCGCGCCTCGGCATAACCCGTGCCGTAGGTCAGTCCGCCGCTGACGGCGCCGAGGGCGGCGACCGCCAGACCGCACAGACCGGCGAACATCGCCGGTCGCTCGCGGCGCAGTCGTCCGAGCGCGCCGGGCAGGCTTACGACGGTTGCCAGGGTCAGGCGGCTGAATGCGCCGCCCGCGAGCCCGCAGACGAGCACGAGCACGATCAGCGCCGGGGTCAGCCCGTGGTTCGTCAGGGTCACCGACGGCTGGCCGAAGTAGGTGTAGTCGCCGATGAGCGCGATGGCCACCACGCCGGAGAGGATGACCGCGGCGAGCATGGTGCCGCTGGCGCGCTCCTCGAACGATCGCGCCAGCTCCTCGATGGCGAACACGATGCCCGCGAGCGGCGTGTTGAAGGCGGCTGCGACCCCGGCGGCGCCGCCGGCGAGCACCAGCGCGCGCCGGTGGGCGTCGGTGCGCCGATGTTGCATGAAGCGCCAAGCGCCGTTGACGATCACGGCGCCGACGTGAACCGTCGGGCCTTCGCGTCCGATCGAACCACCGCAGAGCAGCCCCGCGGCGGCGAGCGCCACCCTTCCGACCACCACCAGGGGCCGGAGGATGCGCAGTCCCTCGGCGCCCGAGTCCGAACGCAACGCGAAGATCGTCTGCGGGATGCCGCTGCCCTCGGCGCCGCGGAAGAACCGCTGCGTCAGCCAGGCTATGCAGAAAAAGCCCAGCGGCGCGGTGAGCCACGGCCACAACGACGAATGCGTCACCAGCCGGCGCAGCAGACCCTGGGAGAGATCGGCGAGCTCGGCGAAACCGACCGCCGCGATTCCGACCACCGCCGCGCCGCCCCACAGCAGGACGCGATCGCGCCAGCGCGCGAGAGAAAGCAGCTTACTCATCACCATGGGCACAAGGATAAAGGAGTCGGTGCGGCGGACGCCTCGATCGGGACCTAAAAATCGCGTAACGTGCGCCCATGCGAGTCGGCACGCGGCGCGAATTCGTCGAACGACGTTCCATCGACTACGTGCCCATCGCGGAGCGGCGCGGCAAGGTGTGGCACCTCTGGCCGGTGTGGTTCGCGGGCGGGGCCCACCTCGCCACCGTCGCGACCGGCGTGGTCGGCCCCGCCCTCGGCGGCTCGCTCGGCTGGATGGCGGTCGCGGTCGTGCTCGGCACGGCCTTCGGCACCTTCTTCATGGCCTTTCACGCCACCCAGGGGCCGCAGCTCGGCCTGCCGCAGATGATCCAGTCCCGGCCGCAGTTCGGGCACCGCGGTGCGCTGCTGGTTTGGGCGGTGGCGCTGATCGCCTACGTCGGTTTCAATGCCTTCAACCAGATCCTCGCCGCCCAGACCCTCGCCACCGTGTTCGCCGCGCCGGCGACGATCACCATGCTGCCGTTCGCGCTGCTCGCCGCCGCGCTCGCGATCGCTGGCTACGATCTCATCCACGTGACCCAGCGCGGCGTGGCGTACGCGACGATCGCGGGATTTCTGCTGTTCTCCGGCGCCGTGCTGGCGCACCCGCCCTGGCGTGGCGGTGCTGCGGTGTTCGGTCCCTTTCTGCCGGTGCCGTTCCTGGCGCAGTGCTTCGCGGCGGCCTCCTATCAGCTCGCCTGGTCCATCTACGTCTCGGACTACTCTCGCTATCTGCCGCCGAACGTCGGCGTGGGCGCGTCCTTCTGGTTCACCTACGTCGGCGCCTTCCTCGGCGGCGCATGGACCATGCTCATCGGCACGCTGACGGCCGCCTTGCACCCGACGCTCGACGTGGCGGCTGCGCTGCGTGCCACGGCCGACACGGTGCTGCCGCACTCCGGCGTGCCGCTGCTGCTGTGCGCGATGCTCGGCCTGGTCACGATCACCAGCCTGAACGCCTACGGCGCGTCGCTCACGACGCTGAGCATCGCCGATTCGTTCCGGCCGCTGCGCCCGACCTTCGCCAAGCGCGCGGCGACGCTGCTGGCGTGGACGCTGGTCTCGACGCTGGTGGCGCTCGCGTCGAGCAAGCGCTTCATCGACGCCTTCGGCGAGTTCCTCTCGCTGCTGCTGTACCTGCTGACGCCCTGGACGGCGATCAACCTCGTGGACTTCTACCTGGTGCGGCGCGGTCACTACTCGGTGCGCGAGATATTCAATCCGCGCGGGATGTACGGCCGCTGGAGCTGGCGGGGCATACTGGCCTACGCGGCAGGTTTCGTCGCGATGATCCCGTTCTTCAGCACCGAGTCCTACAAGGGATACGTCGCGCGCGCACTCGGCGGCGCCGATCTCGCCATGCTCGTCGGCCTGCCGGTCGCGGCCATCGTCTACCTCGCGGCCTGCCGGTCACTGGACCTCGAGCGCGAGCGCGCACTCGCCCGCGCTGCCGACGTAGACCTCGATCCAGACCAACCGTAGTCGGATACGGACGTCGAGCGCGCAGGCGCTGATACCGCCATGGTGCGCAACGCGCACCATGGCGGTGCGGGCCGCGTGCGTCATCGCGGATCGTGACCCATCGCACGCGCACCATGCGGTGGCGCCGACGCGCCAAGACCACCCGATATGGCGTTCGCGCTACATCGCGTCCCGTCTGGCGCAAGACTTGCGCCGATGCGTCCAAATGGCGGAATTACTTGAAAAATGCCCGTGCCGTGCGCGGCGCGCCGGACTTCGAGCGCGTGGCGGCAGCGCGGCTGGCCCGCGAGTTGCAATGCCTGCGAGGTGCATCACAGGGAGGAACGCAACTCATGACGACGAGCCGCAGAATCCGTTCGAGCAAACTTCAATGGGCCATCACGGCGATCTGCGCCGCAGCCGCGACGCAAACCGTGGGCATGGGTCGGGCGACGGGCGCGGAAGCTGTTGCAGCCGGCGGCGAAGCGAGCATCGCCGGAGAGGCGAGTCCCGCCTCGACCGGCGGCGCCGGGCTCGACGAGATCATCGTGACCGGCTCCCGCGAGACCGGTTTGAAGGCGGCGGACAGCGCGGCGCCCGTGCAGATCGTCGGCGCCGGCGAACTGAAGAACGCCGGGGCGCCGGATTTGATGTCGGCGCTCGCGACCCTGGTGCCGTCTCTGCAAATGCAGGCGTTCGGGTTCGACATGGCGGGCCAGACCCTGCTCGCCCGCCTGCGCGGCGTGAGCCCCAACGACGTGCTGGTGCTGGTGAACGGCAAGCGTCGGCACACCACCGCCAATCTGGCGGTGGATGCCGGGTCGCCCTTCCAAGGCGGCGCCGGAGTCGATCTGAATTTCATCCCGCTGGACGCCATCGACCACGTGGAGGTGCTCACCGAAGGCGCGGCCGCGCAATACGGCAGCGATGCCATCGCCGGGGTGGTGAACATCATCCTCAAGAAGAACACCAGCGGTGGCGATGTCGTCGGCACCTATGGCCAGTACGGCAACGGCGGCGGCGGCAAGACCGAGGACGTGAGCGGTAGCGGCGGCTTCGCGCTCGACAGTGAGGGCTATTTCGACGTCACGGCCAACTTCCGCAACCATGGCCACAGCAACGTCGGGGAGATCGATCCGCGTCTTCTCAACCCCACGTCCTATCCCAACAGCAACGAGCTCAACGCGCCGGGATATCCGTACCTCAACCGCATCGCCGGCGACGCGGCCGCACAGTACAAGCTGCTCGCGGTCAATGCCGGTCGCGGCTTCGGCGGCGTGGAGGCGTATTTCACCGGAACTTACGGCCACAAGGACGCGACCAGCTACGAGAACTATCGCGTGCCCTCGAAGGTGAAATACCTCGACCCGACCACGGGGGTGACCACCTACCCGTATCCGTACGGATTCAACCCCCAGGAATCGAGCAGCGAGGACGACTACGAACTGACCGCCGGAATCCGCGGCGCCGTCGCCGGCTGGGCGTGGGATCTGTCCTCCAGCTACGGCATGGACAAGGTCGGCATCTCCACCCTGTCGAGCGCGAACGCGGGCTATTACGCGCTCACCGGCATCCCGACGCCGGTCAATTACTACGACGGCTTCCTGCAGGCGACCCAGTGGACCACGAACCTCGACGTCAAGCGCGACTTCGAGGTCGGCATGGCCACTCCGCTCGACGTCGCCTTCGGCGTCGAGTACCGCCGCGACGGCTACGCCATCGGCGCGGGCGTGCCGTTGTCTTATATCGACGGCGGCGCACAGTCATATCCGGGATTCACGCCCCTGGACGCGGGTTCGCACGGCCGTCGCGACTACGCCGGTTACCTGGATTTTGCCGGCAAGCCCATCGATCCGCTGCGCGTCGATGCGGCGGTTCGATTCGAACACTACAGCGACTTCGGCAATGCGACCGTCGGCAAGCTCACCGCGCGCTACGATTTCTCGCCGCAGTTCGCCCTGCGCGGTACCGTCAACAACGGCTTCCGTGCGCCGACGCTCGCCGAGGAGTACTACTCGTCGACCAACGTCGGTCCCACCACCGCCTACATCCAACTGCCGCCAAATTCGCCGGCCGCCGCGCCGCTCGGTCTCGGCGGAGGCTTGCAGCCCGAGAAATCGGTCGATTTCAGCGTCGGCGCGGTGTGGCGTCCGTTGCCGAGAATGACCGCGACCCTGGACCTGTACCAGATCACCATCACCAACCGCATCGTGGGCAGCGGCAATATCGCGGGCGCGATCAACGGCGTGCCGCAACCCGGCGGCGCGGCCATCAACGCGGCGATCGGGGCGTATTCGAACGGATCGAGCGTCATCGACCCGCAGGTGCTGCAGTCCGGATCCTACGGCGTCAATATCTTCGCCAACGGCATCGACACCCGCACCCGGGGCGCGGATCTCGTGTTCGACTTCCCGGTGGATTACCAGTTCGGCAAGATCGACTGGTCGGTCGGCGGCACCTACAACAATACGGTCATCACCAAGTACGGCGTCACGCCGGCGCCCCTCGTGCCCAACGTGCTCTACGACCAACAGGCCTATTCGGAGCTGACGACCGCGACGCCGCGCTACGTCGTCAACTTGGGCGCGCTGCTGACGATGGACCGATTGTCGGTGAATCTGGTGGAGAAGATCTTCGGTCCGTCCTCGGACTATGGCAACGATGACGGCGACAATCCCAGCGGCAACTTTCAGTACTTCCAGGACAAGATCAACACCACGCTGATCACCAACATGGACGTGGGTTACCTCTTGACCGAGCAGCTCAAGGTATCGGTCGGGGCCCTGAACCTCTTCAACCGCTTCCCGAACAAGATCAACGGCACCATCCGCGCGCGTGAAATCGCCGCGGGCGACAACGCCGCCGTGTCGCAGTATCCGTTGTTCTCGCCATTCGGCATCAACGGCGGCTTCTATTACGTCAAGGCGGCCTACCGCTTCTGACGATGAACGCCAGGCCGCCCGCGGGTGTCGTGCGCCGGGTGCCGGCTCAGTTCTTGAGCCGGTACCCGGTCTTGAATATCAGCGCCACCACGCCGAGGCAGGCGGCGAAGAATCCCAACGTGAACGCGAGGCTCAAGCCCACGCGCACGTCGGCGGTCCCATAGAAGCTCCAGCGAAAACCGCTGATCAGATACACGATCGGGTTGAACAGGCTGACCGTCTGCCAGGCGGGCGGCAGCATGCTGATCGAGTAGAACGCGCCGCCGAGGAAGGTGAGCGGCGTGACCACCAGCATGGGGATGAGCTGAAGCTGTTCCCAGCCCGTGGCCCACAGTCCGAGGATGAAGCCGAACAGGCTGAACGTCACCGCGTTGACGAGAAGAAAGGCGATCATCCATCCCGGGTGCAGTATGTGCACCGGCACGAACAGCGATGCCGTGGCGAGAATGGTCAGGCCGAGCACGATGGACTTGGTCGCGGCGGCGCCGACGTACGCGATCACGATCTCCACGTAGGAGATCGGCGCCGATAGCACCTCGTAGATGGTGCCGGTGAACTTCGGGAAGAATATGCCGAACGATGCGTTCGACATGCTCTCGCTGAAGATGGCGAGCATCATCAGTCCCGGCACGATGAACGCGCCGTAGCCGACGCCGCCGAGGCTGTCGAGGCGCGAGCCGATGGCGGCGCCGAACACCACGAAGTACAGCGACGTCGTGATCGCCGGCGTGACCAGCGTCTGCACCAGGGTGCGCAGCGCGCGCGCGATCTCGAAGCGGTAGATGGCCCAGACGCCGTGGTGGTTGAAGTCCAAGCGCTTGCCGGAGCCGGCGCGGGGAGACGGAAAGCTCATGCGTGACGGCTCACCAGGCTGACGAAGATCTCCTCGAGCGAGCTCTGGTGCGTCTGCAGGTCGCGAATGCCGATCGACAGCGAACTCATGCGCTCGAGCAGCGCGGCGACGTCGATGCTGCGGTCGCCATCGACGGTGTGCACGAGCTCGTGCCCTCCCGCGGACAACTCCAGCCGCCAAGGTCCCAGTTCCGGCGGCACTGCGCTCAAGGGGCTGGCGAGGTGCAGCACCAGTTGCCGCTTGCCCAGGGTCTTCATCAGGGTGCGCTTCTCCTCGACCAGGATCAGCTCGCCCTTGTTGATGACGCCGACGCGGTCGGCCATCTCCTCGGCCTCCTCGATGTAGTGGGTGGTGAGAATCACCGTCACGCCGCGCTCGCGCAGACTGCGCACCAGATTCCACATGTCGCGCCGCAGTTCCACGTCGACTCCGGCCGTGGGCTCGTCGAGGAACAGGATCTCCGGTTCGTGCGACAGTGCCTTGGCGATCATCACGCGCCGCTTCATCCCGCCCGAGAGGCTCATGATGCGCGCATTGCGCTTGTCCGACAGCGACAAGTCGCGCAATAGGCGCGCGACGTAATCCGGATTCGCGGGCTTGCCGAACAGTCCCCGGCTGAAGTTGACGGTGGCCCACACGGTCTCGAAGGAGTCGGTGGTCAGTTCCTGCGGTACCAGGCCTATCTTGGCGCGGGCGGCGCGATACTCGCGCTGGATGTCGTGCCCGTCGGCCGTCACGCTGCCGCTGCTCGGCGTGACGATGCCGCAGATGATGTTGATCAGGGTCGATTTGCCCGCGCCGTTCGGGCCGAGCAGGGCGAAGATCTCGCCTTTGGCTATGTCCAGGTCGACGGGCTTGAGCGCCACCGCGCCCGAGGCGTAGCGCTTGGTGAGGCCGCGGATGCGGATGACTGGCGCGATGTCGGGGTTCATGTTCGGCCCGAAAGTCTACAGGTCCTTGTGCATCGGTACGAATTCGATGCCGAGGCCGCCGCCCACATCGTGGCACACCCGCTGCGAACCGACGTAACCCCGTGCCGCGTAAAGGCGTACGCCCGGGAGCGTCGCCATCAGTTGCACGCGCCGAAATCCGCCGGCTCTGGCCTCGGCCTCGCACCGCTGCAGCAGCAGCGACCCGATACCGCGCCGGGCGTGGGTGGGCGCGACGAAGAACGCGCGTATTCGCGCCGCGTCCCGCAGCGGATCCAGCGTGGTGCCGTCCCGGCCGCCATGGGCGTCACCGCCGAACAGCGTCGCCCGCCGGCTCCAGCCACCGGCACCGACGAGGGTTCCGTGCTCGACCGCGACGAAGTAGGAGCCGTCGTCGATGAGTTGGGTGTCGACCCCGAATGCTCCGCGCAGCGCCCCCTCGATTTGCGCGCTCGTGTAGTCCTGCGCGCCCAGTTCCCGGGCCGAGCGCTCGATGAGCGCGGCGATCGCCGCCACGTCGGCGCGCACTGCGACGCGAATTTCGATCATTCTGGCGATGCCGCGGACGCTGCGGTCGGCTGCTCGGCCTCGGCGCGCAGCGCCGAGGCCAGCATGGCGTACGCCGCGTAGGCGATCACCACGATCACCAGCCAGCGCAGCGCCACCAGCGGCAGCGACTTGACGACGTAGGTCGCCACGAGCACGCCCGCCACGCCGCCGGTCATGAGCCCCAGCGCGGGCCCCCAGGAGAATGCGCCGTTGCGGAAGAAGCGCAGGCTCGCCACCGGCTGCAGCAGCGCGCAGGCGCCCATCATGATCGGAAAGGCGGCGATGGGGTGCATGCCGAGCAGGGCGAGCGTGATCATGCACGGCGCATAGAGGCCGATGCCTACGCTCATCAGCGCCCCGTAGACGAAGTTGACGCCGACCGCGAAGGCGAATTTCCAGCCGTGCAACGCCATGGCCGTACCGCCTCCGGGCAGTGCCCCGAGGTTCACGGCCGCGAACACCGCCCCGGCCATGAGCAGCGCGATGCCCATGAAGATCTGGATCGCTCGTCGCGGCAGGCGCCCGACGACCCCCGCACCCAGCCAGGCGCCGGCCGCCGCGCTTGCCACCACGGTGACCAGCAACAACGGGTCGACCAGGATGCTGGTCACGAATATCAGCGTCTCGGCGAGCGCGGCCGGCGTGTGCCCGACGTTGAGCGTGCCCGGAATTCGCTCGTCTGGGACGATGCGGCGCAATTTGTACAGCGCCGTGGTCGGCGCGAACGAACCGATGCCGAGCGCGTCGAGGAAGTCGGTGACGAATCCGATCAGCACCTCGACCGCCGTCGGGCGGCGCAGGTCGCGTGCGGCGCGTGCGGCGCGCACCGCGCCGATCGCGAAGGCGACGCCCGCGGCGCTCACGGCAGCGAAGAAGACCGCGCGCGCAGCGTTCATCCCCCAAATATACCGCGCGCGTGGCGTGGAGTGTTCAAGGCGCGGCGCTTTGACGTACACTCGGTGCGGGGATGCAGCCGATCGCGACGATCGACGCTCGATTGCGAAGCGAGGAGCCGGAACATCATGACGGGGAGAACGCGAGTTTGGACGGTCGCAGCGGTGGCCGCCGTGGTGTCGCCGTTGATCGCAGCGGCGGCAGATTTTCCGACGCCGCTGCCCAGCGAGCCGCTGATGCAGGTGCAGCGTTTGCCGGCGCGGTACCCGACCGGATGGGCCTTCCTCAACTACGCCGGTGACCGGATCGAGCTGCGCGACGTCGGCGCGGATTCCCGTGAGGTAAAGGCGGAGCTGCAGGCGCACGACTCGGCGACGCTGCTGGTTTCCGACGTACGGCCCGAAATCTACGTGGCCGACACCGTGTGGTCGCGCGGCACCCGCGGCGAACGCACCGACTTCATCACCGTCTACGACAAGCAGACCCTGAACGTGAAGGGCGAGATCGTGCTGCCGGGCGGCAAGCGCGCGCTCATCACGGCCATGGAGGGGTTGATGACATTCACGGGCGATCAGCGTTTCGCCGTGGTGTTCAACTTCACGCCTGCCTCGTCGGTCGCGGTGGTCGATCTTACGGAGCGCAAGGTCGCGAACGAGATCGACATTCCCGGCTGCTCGCTGGTCTACCCGACCGGCGCCCGCGGATTCTCCACGCTGTGCTCGAGCGGCACGCTGTTGTCCATCCGTCTCGGCGAGGACGGCAAGGTCGTGGGACGGAAGGAGTCGCGGGCGTTCAATCCGCTGGACACGGATCCGTTGTTCACGGCATCGGCCACGGTCGGCGGGGTACGCTATTTCCCCAGCCTGCACGGCCGCGTACAGCCCATCGACATGCGCGGCGACGAGGTCAAGGTGCTGCCTGACTGGCGGCTCGTCGGCGACGCCGACGCCGCCGCCAACTGGCGGCCGAGCGGCTGGCAGATCGTCGCCGGCGACGACAAGAAACTGCTCTACGTCGTGATGCAGCCGGATGCCCACGAGGGCACGCACAAGGATCCGGGCACGGAGGTGTGGGTGTTCGACGTCGCGAGCAAGACCCGCGTCAAGCGGCTGCGGCTCGCGCGGCCGGGGTCCTCGATCGCGCTCACCCACGGCGAGCAGCCGCTGTTGCTGGTGCAGGCGGGCGAACGTCTCGACGTGTACGACCCGGCGGGTGGCGCTCTGGTGAGGAGCATGGACCTGCCCGGATTCCACACGCGTCTGCAGATCGAGCCGATGCGCTGATGGGCGACGTGGTGAGCATCTCCGCGGTCGGCGCGGAATTGCTGCGCGGGGTGAGTGCCTTCCTCGCGGTGCTGTTGCTCGCTTCCGGCCTGCACAAGGCCGCGAATCCGCGCCGCGCGTGCGCCGCCGCCGCCGCGCTCGCCGGCGTGCCGCCTGCGGCGGCCGCGCTGCTGGTCGCGCTCGCCGCCTGCGCGGAGCTCGCCGCCGGCACGGCCATGCTTTCGGGCCACGCGCGCGCGGCGGGGGCCCCGGTGGCCGTGGCGCTGTGGTCGGCGTACACGGCGTTGCTGGCGCGCGCCATCCTCAAGGGGCGGCGCGATCTGGACTGCGGCTGCAGCTTCGGCGGGGCCAGACACCGCCTGGGGCTGTATCCGCTGGCGCGCAACGCCGTGCTGATCGCCGCGGCTGCGGCGGTCGCCGCGGCGGAGGTGTCGCCGCGGCCGTCGGTCGCGCAGCTGCTGCCGGCACTGGCTGCGTTCGCCGTCTACGGTGCGCTCGATCAGGTCCTGTCGATTCCCGTGTTGCGTCGCGCGGAGGCACGATGAACGCACTGATCGCCTCGCAGGTGCTGCTGTGGATCGCCGTGCTGGCGCTGTCGGTCATATGCATCGCGCTCGCGCGGCAGATCGGCGTGCTCCACCAGCGCATCGCGCCGGTTGGTGCGCTCGCCCTGCGCCAGCCCGTCAAGCAGGGCGAGCTGACCGAGCCGATGACCCTGGAGACGCTCGGCGGCGGCAGCGTCGTCGTCGGCGGGGCACGGGGCGGGCGGGCGCAGCTGGTCCTGTTCCTCTCGCCCGACTGCGCCGTGTGCCAGTCGCTCCTGCCGGCGGTGCGCGCGGCGCAGAACGCCGAGCGCCGCTGGCTCGACGTGGTGCTGGCGAGCGACGGCGAGCCCGAGGCGCATGCGCGCTTCGTGCAGGAGAAATCGCTGACGCGCTTCCCGTACGTGCTGTCGGAGGCCCTTGGCCGGCGCTACGGGGTCGGCAAACTGCCGTACGCGGTGCTGATCGACGAGGGCGGCAAGCTCGCCGCTTCGGGACTCGTCAACACGCGCGAGCACCTCGAGAGCTTGTTCGTGGCCAAGGAGCACGGCGTGGGAACCGTGCAGCAATTTCTGGCGCAACGCGGGCAGAGCACCGTCTCTGCGGGAGACTAGACCGTGCGTGACCTCGATCGATTGACGGAGCGGATGCTGCGGGGGCTCGCCAGCCGTACCTCGCGGCGGAGCCTGGTGGGAACGGTGGGTCGCCTGCTGGCGGGCGCGGCGGCGCTGCCGCTGCTGCCGGTGGCGCGTGCCGCGGAGCAATCCGCTCCCGACACCGATCCGAACTCGGGTCAGACACCCGGATTCAGCACCGGCAACCCGCAGGATCCCGGTGATCCCACCAAATGCGATTACTGGCGCTATTGCGCGGTCGACGGCTCCCTGTGCACGTGTTACGGCGGGACGGTGAACTCCTGCCCGCCGGGTACCGAGATGTCCCCGGTGACCTGGATCGGGACCTGCCGCAATCCGGCCGACCAGCGCAACTACATCATTTCCTACAACGACTGTTGCGGCGGCGTGCCCTGGGGGCGTTGCGCGTGCCAGAACAACCAGGGCGACCGGCCGGTCGTGCGTCCGCAGAACAACAACGAAGTTACCTGGTGCTTCGGCGTGCAGAGCCAGTCGTACACCTGCACCGTCGCGGTCATCCTGGGTGTGGCCCTCGATCAACACTGATTCGCCGGTGCGTGCGGTCTCCCATTTGGCGGCGGCGCTGATTTGCGCGCTCGGCGGTCTCGCCACGGCCACGGCCGAGGCGCCGAACCCCGCCGGCGATTCCGGCGTCGCGGCGTTCCCCGGCGTCGAGAACCCGCAGCGCGCCTGGCAGAACTGGACTTTGAACTGCCAGGGCTGCCATCGTCCCGACGGCACCGGATCGGCCGGCACGGCGCCGAGCCTCAAGGGTGTCATGGCGAGATTTCTCGCAGTGCCGGGTGGACGCGAATACCTGGTGCGTGTGCCGGGCGTGGCCACGTCGCCGCTCGCCGATGAGCCCTTGGCGGAGCTGCTCAATTGGATGCTGCAGCGGTTCGATTCCGGGCACGTGCCGGCGGATTTCCGGCCCTTCACGGCGGCCGAGGTCGGCCGGCTGCGGGTGCGGCCGCTGCGGCTCGAAGCGGCGCAACTGCGTGCGGATCTCCTGCGTCGGGCCGGCGCCGACTGACAGCCGCTGATGGCGCGAATTGGGCGCCATCAAGTTTACAAATCTGCAATACGCCGAGCGTTGCGGCAACGGCCGCGAAGTCCCTATAGTCCCCGGACTTTCGCCGATCCTTCGGCAAGCGTAGAGGCACAGCGATGGCAATTCGATCCGGGGCATTCGTGCGGGCATTCATCGGGCGTTCGGCGGCGCTTGCGGGCGCGCTCGCCGCGGCCACGGCGTGCGGTTGGGGCGCGTCGGCCGCGTTCGCGGCCGCATCCGCCGGTGGTGCGCACTGGACCATACTCGACAGCGTTCGCCTCGGCGGCGCCGGCGGCTGGGATTATCTTTCGCTCGATGCGGCCGGCAAGCGGCTGTTCATCAGCCGCGGCGATCACGTCGACGTCCTCGACACCGCCTCGCGCCAGGTGATCGGATCGATCCCGAACACCGCCGGCGTGCACGGCATCGCGCTCGACGAGGCCGGCCATCGCGGCTTCACCAGCAACGGACGCGCGGACACGGTCACCGTGGTCGATCTCGACACGCTCAAGCCGACCGCCGAGTGGAAGGTGTCGGGACACAACCCGGATGCCATCGTCTACGAGCCGGCGCATCGGCACGTGTTCACCTTCAACGGCCGCAGCAAGGACGTCAGCGTGCTCGACGCCGGCAGCGGCGCCGTGGTGGCGACGTTCGCGGTGCCCGACAAGCCGGAGTTCGCGGCCGACGACGGTGCGGGGCACATTTATCTCAACATCGAGAGCGAACAGGGTCAGATGGTGGTGATCGACACCGCCAAGCTCGCCGTGAGCGCCACCTGGTCGCTTCCCGGCTGCTCGAGCCCGTCGGGACTCGCGCTCGACAAGGCGAATCGGCGCCTGTTCTCGGTGTGCGACGGCGGGGTGATGGCCGTCACCGATGCCGACACCGGGCGGCAGGTCGCGCGGGTGAAGATCGGGGAAGGGCCGGACGCGGCCGCCTACGATCCGCAACGGCACCTCGTGTTCAGCTCCAACGGCGCGGGCACGCTCACCATCGTCCGGCAGGAGTCGAAGGACAAATACCAGGTTCTCGACACCCTCAAGACGCGGCGCGGTGCCCGAACCATGGCGCTCGATCCGGCGTCGGGGCGCGTCTACCTGGTGACCGCCGACTTCGGCCCGCCGCCGGCGCCGACGGTCGAGCAACCGCACCCTCGGCCGACGATACTGGCCGACAGTTTCACGCTGCTGGTGGCCGGCGCGCACTGAAGCACGCGCTGCCATCGATTGCAGTGGAAAGTGGAAAAAATTCGTGAATTTCATGTATTTGCGCTATGATCCGCCACGGTTCGGGAAGTTCTACTTGGTCCGTTTCTGGTCACCGCGCCCACCCGGCGCACCCTGACCACAACCCACGAAGCAGTCTTTTTTCGACCCAGGTGGCCAGCGCCGCATCCTCGAGGGCGACCGGCCGATCGTTGTTGCAGCAGTAGGGTTTTCCTCACATGACGAGAATGTACGTCGGCAATCTTCCTTTCACGATGGACGAGTCCGCGGTGCGGGCGCTGTTCGAGAAGCACGGCCCGGTCCAGTCGGTCGCACTGATCAACGATCGGGAGACCGGCCGGCCCCGCGGATTCGGTTTCGTCGAGATGTCGAGCGCCGATGCGGCGCGCGCCATGGCGGCGCTGAACGGACAGGATGTGCAGGGTCGTGCGCTGAAGGTCAACGAGGCGCAGGAACGCTCCGGCGGCGGTGGCGGCGGCGGTGGCGGATCGCGCGGTCCGAAGCGCTGGTAATTGAAGATCGTCCTGCGACGCCGCGACGCACGAGCTACGCGGCGTCGCGGGACGCTGCGAACGATTGCCTGATCCGGCATCGTTTGCCTATAATCGGCGGCCGCGGAGCGCCTGACCGATGTTCCCCTCGCGGGAGTCATGGTCGGTGCCCATTCCGACAGCGTCGGGACGAGCCGGCGAGCCGGACGGAAAGCTTGCGGCTCGGCGCTCGAGTTTGCTCCGAAACAGGTCTTGTTGGCGGTCCGCAGTGGGCGGGCCGTGCGTGTGTACAAGGGGGCCGACGGTCCCCTTTTTTGTTGGTGCGGGTCTCAAAACGTCGATGCGTGATGCTCTGCTGCGGCTCCTGGAACCGGTGGTCGAATCGCTCGGTTTCGAGCTCGTCGACGTGGAACTCGCGCGCGCTGGACGCGGCGAGTTGCTGCGGTTGTACATCGACCGCGCCGAGGGAGTGACCGTCGATGATTGCGCGGACGTGAGCCACGCGGTCAGCGAGGTGCTGGACGCCGAGGAGCCGATCAAGGGGCAGTACACCCTCGAGGTCTCCTCGCCGGGTCTCGATCGCGTGTTGCGCAAGCGCGCGCACTTCGAACGCTTCCTGGGCGAGCGGGTCTTCGTCGAGCTCAAGTTGCCCATGGACGGACGCCGGCGGTTCGTCGGGGCTTTGAAGACGGTGGCGGACGACACCATCGTGGTGGAAGTGGACGGCAAGGACTACGACCTGCCGTTCGCGGGTATTCATAAGGCGAGATTGCGGCCGCTGTGAGCCCCCGTGAGGGTGGCTGCGCATCGGCAGGAGTCGGTGGATCATGAACAAAGAAATCCTGATGGCGGTCGACGCGGTGTCGAACGAGAAGGGCGTCGACAAGGAGATCATCTACGACGCGCTCGAGGCCGCGCTCGCGTCCGCGACGCGCAAGAAGCACGGCGAGGAGCTCGACGTGCGCGTAGCCATCAATCGCAAGACCGGCGACTACGACACGTTCCGCCGCTGGAAGGTGTTCGCCGACGATTCCACCGAACTCGAGGTGCCCGAGCGGGAACTGCGTCTCGACGACGCGCGTGACATCGATCCGGAGGTGGAGCCGGGCGGTTACGTCGAGCAGCCGATGGAATCGGTGCCCTTCGGACGCATCCTCGCCCAGACCGCCAAGCAGGTCATCGTGCAGAAGGTGCGCGAGGCCGAGCGCGCGCAGGTCGTGGACGCGTACAAGGACCGGGCCGGCACGCTGGTGAGCGGCATCGTCAAGCGCGTCGACCGCAACGGCGTGTACGTGGACCTCGGCGCCAACGCCGAGGGCTTCATCCCGCGCGAGGAGATGATCCCGCGCGAGCCCGTGCGTTCGCAGGACCGCATCAAGGCGTACCTGAAGGAGGTGCGCTCGGAGCCGCGCGGGCCCCAGCTGTTCCTGTCGCGCACGGCCCCCGAGTTCCTGGTGGAGCTCTTCAAGCTCGAGGTGCCCGAGGTGGGCCAGGGGCTCATCAACATCCTGGCGGCGGCGCGCGACTCGGGAGTTCGCGCCAAGATCGCCGTGCGCAGCAACGATCCGCGCATCGATCCCGTCGGCGCCTGCGTCGGCATGCGCGGCTCGCGCGTGCAGGCGGTTTCGAACGAGATCGCGGGCGAGCGCGTCGACATCATCCCGTACGACGAAAATCCCGCGCAGTTCGTCATCAATGCGATGGCGCCGGCCGAGGTGACCTCGATCGTGGTCGACGAGGACGCGCACGCGATGGACATCGCGGTCTCGGAGGACAAGCTTTCCCAGGCGATCGGCCGCGGCGGGCAGAACATCCGCCTCGCCAGCGAATTGACCGGTTGGGAGCTCAACGTGATGAGCGAGTCGCAGGCGGAGGCGAAGAGCGAGAGCGAGTCCTCCGCGCTGCGCGAGACGTTCATGAGGCAGCTCGATGTGGACGCCGACGTGGCGAGCATCCTCGTGCAGGAGGGCTTCTCCAGCATCGAGGAGATCGCCTACGTTCCGGCGGCCGAGCTCAACGCGATCGAGGAGTTCGACGAGGAGATCGTCAAGGAGCTGCGCACCCGGGCCCGCGACGTGCTTCTCACCCAGGCCATCGCCAGCGAGGAGTCGATCGACACGTCCGAGCCGGCCGAAGACCTGGTGGAACTGACCGGTGACGAACTGGCGCACAGGCTCGCGGCCAAGGGGGTTCGTACCCGCGACGATCTCGCGGACCTCGCGGTGGACGAGCTGGTCGAGGCGGGCGGCGTCGACGCCGAGCGCGCCGCGCAGCTGATCATGGAAGCGCGCAAGCACTGGTTCGCGGAAGAGGCGAAGGCCTAGGAGCAGCACGATGGCAGATGTAACGGTCGCGCAATTCGCCGAGGTGCTGAAGGTCCCCGTGGATCGGCTGCTGCAGCAGCTCGACCAGGCAGGCATCAAGGTCGGCGGCGCGCAGGACATGATCAGCGAGGAGGCGAAGCACGAACTGCTGACCCACCTTCGCCGTGCGCACGGTCGCGAGGAGGCGCAGGCCGACGCGGCCCCGCGCAAGATCACTCTGAAGCGCAAGTCCCAGTCCGAGCTGAAGCTCGCGAGTCCGCAGGGCCGCGCCCGCACGGTCAACGTCGAGGTGCGCAGCAAGCGCACGTACGTCAAGCGCGAGGTTCTCGAGGACCAGGCGCGCCAGCAGCAGGAGGAACTCGACCGCCAGCGCGAGTCCGAGCAGCGTGCCCGCGCCGCGGTCGAGCAGGCCGAGGCCGAACGCCTGGAACGTGAGCGGCTGGAGCGCGAGCGCATCGAGGAGGAGAACCGCCGCCGCACGGACGAGGAGAATCGCAAGCGCACCGCCGAAGAGGAGGCGCGTCGCCAGGCCGAGGTGCAGGCGCGCGAAGCCGCCGAGCGCGAGCGCAAGGCCGTCAAGCCGGTGCGCGAGACGCCCGAGGATCGCGGCACCCGTTACGGCCGCCAGGAACTGCACATCGCCGGCGACGTCAGCTCGCGCCACAAGAAGAAGGTCAAGACCCGCGACGGGCGGCGCCGCACGATGGGCGAGGGCGACTCGAAGCAGCACGGCTTCGAGATGCCGACCGCGCGCGTCGTGCGCGAGGTTGCCATCACGGAGGCCATGACCGTGGCCGAACTCGCGCAGAAGATGGCGGTCAAGGCGACCGAAGTGATCAAGGTCATGATGAACATGGGCGTCATGGCGACCATCAATCAGACTCTCGACCAGGACACCGCGGTGCTGGTGGTCGAGGAGATGGGCCACACGCCCGTGGTGCGCAAGGAGAACGTGATCGAGGAGGACCTGCAGGGGGCAGGAGAGGCGGAACACGAGCTCGTGGCTCGTCCGCCGATCGTGACCGTGATGGGCCACGTCGACCACGGCAAGACCTCGCTGCTCGACTACATCCGCCGTACCAAGGTGGCGGCAGGGGAAGCGGGCGGCATCACCCAGCACATCGGCGCCTACCACGTCGAGACCGGCAAGGGGACCGTGACGTTCCTGGACACCCCGGGCCACGCGGCCTTCACCTCGATGCGCGCCCGCGGCGCCAAGGTGACGGACATCGTCGTTCTGGTGGTGGCCGCCGACGACGGCGTCATGCCGCAGACGGTCGAGGCCATTCAGCACGCCAAGGCGGCCGAAGTGCCGATCGTCGTCGCGCTCAACAAGATCGACAAGCCGGAGGCCGACGCCGACCGCGTCAAGCAGGAACTCACCAAGCACGGCGTCATCCCCGAGGAGTGGGGTGGAGAAAACATCTTCGTGCCGGTCTCGGCGCGCACCGGTCAGGGCGTCGACCAGCTCCTCGACAGCATTTTGTTGCAGTCCGAGGTGCTCGAACTCAAGGCGCCGGTCGACGGGCTCGCGGCGGGATTCGTGATCGAGTCGAGCCTCGAAAAGGGACGCGGAGCGGTCGCCACCGTGCTGGTGATGCGCGGCACCCTCAAGCTCGGCGATCCGTTGCTGATCGGCCAGGAGTTCGGTCGGGTTCGCGCGCTGTTCGACGAGGCGGGGCGGCCGATGCAGGAGGCGGGGCCCTCCATGCCGGTCGTCATCCTCGGCCTGTCCGGCGCGCCCAACGCGGGCGACGAGTTGCTGGTCGTCGAGAGCGAGCGCAAGGCCCGCGAGGTCGCGCTGCACCGTCAGGCCAAATCGCGTGACGTCAAGCTCGCCAAGCAGTCGGCGAGCATGCAGGACGTGTTCTCCACCATGGGCGAGGCGAAGGCCGACGTGGTGCGGATCCTCGTCAAGGCGGACGTGCAGGGCAGCGTCGAGGCGCTTCGCGACGCGCTGAACGCGCTGTCCACCAACGAGGTCGCGGTGAACATCATTTCCGCCGGTGTCGGCGGCCTGACCGAGTCCGACATCACCCTCGCCGCCGCTTCCAAGGCGCGGATCATCGCGTTCAACGTGCGCGGCGACGCCGCGGCGCGTGCGGCGATCAAGGATCACGGCATCGACGTGCGTTACTACAGCGTGATCTACGAGGCCATCGACGACATCCGCGCGGTGCTCACCGGCATGTTGTCGCCGGAGGTGAAGGAGCAGATCGTCGGCCTTGCGGAGGTCCGCAACGTGTTCCGCTCGAGCAAGTTCGGCACCGTGGCCGGCTGCATGGTGATCGACGGCTACGTTCGCCGCAATTTCCCGATCCGGGTGCTGCGCAACAACGTGGTGATTTTCGAGGGTGCGCTCGAGTCGCTGAAGCGCTTCAAGGACGACGTCAACGAGGTTCGCGCCGGTACCGAATGCGGCATCGGCGTGAAGAACTACAACGACGTCCGCGAAGGGGATCAGATCGAGTGCTACTCGCGGGTCGAGGTGGCGCGCACTCTCTAGTGCGCGCCGCGCGTGCTGCATGGCGAGCGGTAATCCGCGGGCGAGGCGCCTGGGCGAACAGATCCAGCGCGAGCTCACCGAGCTCATCCGGCGCGAGGTGAAGGACGAGCGCGTCGGCAACGTCACCATCACCCACGTCGAGGTGACCGGTGACCTGCGCAACGCGCTGGTCAATTATCTGGTGTTCGGCAAGGAGGGGCGCGATCCGCGCGTGCAGCAGGGGCTCGACAGCGCCGCCGGCTTCCTGCGAGGCGCGCTCGGCAAGGCGCTCAAGATTCGCCATACCCCCAGCCTGCGTTTCGAACTGGACACGGCCATCGAGCGTGGCGTGCGCCTGACGCAGCTGATCGACGCGGCCAACAAGCCGCGCGACGAGGCGTGATGCAGCGCGGACCGGGAGTGACGGGCGGCGACGCCAGGGACGTGCACGGTATCCTGCTGTTCGACAAGCCGCTTGGCGCGAGCTCGGCGGGGGCCGTGGCTCGCATCAAGCGGCTGTTCCAGGCTTCCAAGGCGGGCCACACCGGTGCCCTCGATCCGCTCGCCACCGGCCTCTTGCCCGTTTGCCTCGGCGAAGCGACCAAGTTCGGCGCCCAACTGCTGGACGCCGACAAGACCTATCGGGTGACGGTGCGCCTCGGCGAACGCACCGCGAGCGCGGACCGCGAATCGCCGGTCATCGAGCGGCGGCAGATTCCCGCCTGGGATCGCGACCAGTTGGAACGTGCCCTGGCGGCGTTTCCGCGCCGCTACGACCAGGTCCCTCCCATGCACTCGGCGCTCAAGCAGGATGGCAAGCCGCTGTACGAATACGCCCGCGCCGGGCAGACGGTGGAGCGGGCGCCGCGCGAGGTGCGCATCCACTTGCTGGACCTCACCGACTGGAGTGCACCCGACCTCACCTTCGAGGTCTGTTGTTCCAAGGGCGCGTACATCCGCGTGCTGGCCGAGGATCTCGCGGCGCAGTTGGGCACCATCGGCCACCTGGCGAGTTTGCGTCGCATCGCCGTGGCACCCTTTGGTTCGGCGCAGGCGCCGCCGCGGCTGTGGTCCCTGGAGGCGCTGGAGGCCATGAGCCTCGAGGAGCGGCGCGGGTGCCTGCTGCCCGTGGACGCGGCCCTGGCCTCGTGGCCCCGGATCGACCTGCCGGCGGCGGCGGTCGCCGCCTTCAGGCAGGGCCGGACGGTATCGATCGGCAGCGAAGAGGCGCAAAAAATCACTGCGGCGGTGCGGGTTTACGCGGCGATGGAGGGGTTCGTGGGGCTTGCGACCAGCGCCGCCGCCGGCCTCTTGAAGCCGACCCGGCTGGTGGCGGCGCCGCCGCCGGCCGCCGCCGGCAGCGTAGACAAGAATCGCCCTTGAGGCGAACGGGCCGTGCGCGTACAATTCGCGGCTCAATTTTTACGGCCATAAGTTATTGATTGAGGTTCGATTTCAATGCCACTCACCCGCGAAGCCAAGTCCGAAGTCCTCGGCAAGTTCCAACGCAACGCCAAGGACACCGGCTCCCCCGAAGTGCAGATCGCGCTCCTTTCGGAGCGCATCAACGGCCTGAGCGAGCACTTCACGATGCACAAGGCGGACCACGCGTCCCGCCGTGGTCTCCTCAAGATGGTGAACCAGCGTCGCAAGCTCCTCGATTACCTGAAGAGCACCACGCCGGAGAAGTACTCCGAAGTGGTGGAACGGCTCGGACTGCGCCGCTGATCGGCGCCGTCCAACGGCGGCCGGAAGTCCGGCGCCGACCTTACCTTCTCGTCACAGAGGCAGCTACGTGAGCGCTACCAAGAAAAGCTTCAAGTACGGTGACCACACGGTGACCATCGAGACGGGCGAACTCGCCCGCCAGGCCGATGGCGCGGTAGTGGTGTCGATGGGTGAAACCGTGGTGCTGGTCACAGCGGTTGGTGCGAAGAAAGCCAACCCGGGGCGCGACTTCTTTCCGCTCACGGTCAATTACCAGGAGAAGACCTACGCCGCGGGACGCATCCCGGGCGGGTTCTTCAAGCGCGAAGGGCGTCCGAGCGAGAAGGAGACGCTGACCTCCCGCCTGATCGACCGCCCCATCAGGCCGCTGTTTCCCGAGGGATTCTTCAACGAAGTGCAGGTGGTCGCCTCGGTGCTCTCGGTCAATCCGGAAGTGGATCCGGACATCGCTTCGCTGCTCGGCGCCTCCGCCGCGCTCGCCATCTCCGGCATGCCCTTTCTCGGGCCGATCGGCGCTGCGCGCGTCGGTTACGTGGACGGCAAGTACGTTCTGAACCCGACGGAATCCCAGCTCAAGACGTCGCGCCTTGACCTGGTGGTGGCCGGCACGCAGGAAGGCGTGCTCATGGTGGAATCGGAGGCCGACGGCCTCGACGAGCCGACCATGCTCGGCGCGGTCACCTTCGGCCACGAACAGATGCAGGCCGCCATCAAGGTCATCAACGAGCTCGCTGCCGAGGTGGGCAAGCCGAAGTGGAACTGGGTCGCGCCGGAGCCGAAGACGGACCTCAAGAAGGCCGTGCAGGACCTGGCGGAGAAGCCGCTCACCGACGCCTACGCCGTCACCGAGAAGCAGCAGCGCCACACGCGCATCGGCGAGATCAAGGCCGCGGTGCTCGCGGCCCTGGCGCAGGGCGAGACTCCGAAGTTCACGGCCGAGGAGGTCGGCACGGAGTTCTTCAATCTCGAATATCGCCTCGTGCGCGAGCGGATTCTCGCCGGACTTCCCCGCATCGACGGCCGCGACACCAAGACGGTGCGCAACATCCGGATCGCCACCGGCGTGCTTCCCCGTACGCACGGGTCCGCGCTGTTCACCCGCGGCGAGACGCAGGCGCTGGTGGTTACCACGCTCGGCACCGGCCGCGACGCGCAGATCATCGATGCGCTGACCGGCGAGCGCAAGGAGCCGTTCATGCTCCACTACAACTTCCCGCCGTTCAGCGTCGGTGAGACCGGCATGATGGGATCGCCGAAGCGGCGCGAGATCGGCCACGGCAACCTCGCCAAGCGCGGCGTCAAGGCGGTCATGCCCGACATGGAGAAGTTTCCCTATGTCATCCGGGTGGTTTCCGAGATCCTGGAGTCGAACGGCTCGAGCTCCATGGCGAGCGTGTGCGGCACCAGCCTCGCGCTGATGGACGCGGGCGTGCCGATCAAGGCGCCGGTGGCGGGCGTCGCCATGGGCCTCGTGAAGGAGGGCGACCGGTACGCCGTGCTCACCGACATCCTCGGCGACGAGGATCACCTCGGCGACATGGACTTCAAGGTGGCCGGCACGAAGGACGGCATCACGGCGCTGCAGATGGACATCAAGATCACGAGCATCACGCGCGAGATCATGCAGGTCGCGCTCGACCAGGCTCGTGCCGGCCGCTTGCACATCCTCGGCGAGATGAATCGCGTGATCTCCAAGCCGCGCGAGAACATGTCCGAGTGGGCGCCGACCATCATCACCATCAAGATCGATCCGGAGAAGATCCGCGACGTCATCGGCAAGGGCGGCGCGGTGATCCGCCAGATCACCGAGGAGACGGGCACCTCGATCGACATCGAGAACGACGGCACCGTCAAGATCGCCTCCGTGCAGGGCGCGGCCGGCCGCGAGGCCCAGCGCCGGATCGAGCTGATCACCGCCGACGTCGAAGTCGGTCGGATCTACGAGGGTCGGGTCGCGCGCCTGATGGATTTCGGCGCCTTCGTGACCATCCTCCCGGGCCGGGACGGTCTGGTGCACATCTCGCAGATCTCCGACGAGCGAGTGGAGCGCGTCGGTGACAAGCTCAAGGAAGGCGACGTGGTGCGCGTGAAGGTTCTGGAAGTCGACCGCCAGGGTCGCGTTCGTCTGTCGATGCGCAACGTCGACGTGGGCTGACGTCAATCCGGGCCGGCGCCCCCCGGGGCGCCGGCCTGCTCACTTCACGAAGGTCGTCTCGCGCAGCGGCGCCGGCTTGAAGCCCTCTTCCGGCGGACGTGTGCGTACCGGTTCCGGCACCTGAATCGCCTTGGGGCGGTCGCGTCCGGTGCCGTGGTAGGTGCGCATGGTCTCCACCAGTTGCGTGCTGATCGCGGCGTGCATCGGGCTGCCGTAGGATCGAATCACGTCGATCATGAATTCCTCCGACAGCAGCGGGTCGGAGAGTTGTTCCTGTTCCGCGATCACCTGCAGAAGGATGCTGCGTGTGATGTCGGCGTTGTTCTTCTTGTCCACGACGATGAAGTCGATTTTCTCGACCACCAGCCGTCGCACGTCCGCCAACGTGATGTAACGGCTCTCGACCGTGTCGTAGAGGCGGCGGTTGGGATACTTCTTGATCACTCGCGGATCGCTCATGGGGCGTTCCTCGCTCGTGGGGGCTCAAATCACCGGAGTCGTTCCGGCGCCGACGTCCATGCTTCGGACAAATTCCTTGGCCTCCCGAAGAATAACCCACCGCGGCCTTTAGGCAAATTTCGGATTTCGGTTCCTTTTTGCGGCTAATACGGGCAATCTGCAACGTTGACTGGCGCGCGACTGTCCCTGGACGGGTCAGCGCATGAGGGGAGCGCAGGATTGGCTCGTCCGCGCCGGGATCCGTTCGCAACGCCAGTGGGCGATCCCCCAGGCCCAGGCTTCGGCCGCCGTGCCGCCGTCGAGGCCGGTTGGTACCTCCATGCCCAGCAGAGCGAACACGCGGGCGAGATTCGCGGCCGCGTTGCCGGCGTCCACGGGCACGCTTCGGGCCGATTTGGACAGCTTGGAGCCGTCGTGCTCGGTGAGCACCGGCACGTGCGCGTAACGCGGTGTCGCCAGCCCGAGCGTTTCTTGAAGCAGGATCTGTCGCGGCGTGGCCTCGAGAAGGTCGGCGCCGCGCACCACGTCCGTGATTCCCTGCAGCGCGTCGTCGACCACCACCGCGAGATGGTAGGCGACGATGCCGTCGCGCCGCCGGATCACGAAATCACCGCAGGCCGCGGCGACCGATTGGCGGTAGCGGCCCTGGATCCGGTCCACGAACTCGATCGGGGGACCGGGTTCGACCCTGAGCCGGGTCGCGGTCTCGATCGAAGCCTGCCGGGGCCTCACTCGACAGAAGCCCGGGTAGCGGGCGTTCTCGGACAGCCCGCGCCGGCTGCAACTGCACTCGAAAGTGAGCCCGCGCTTCGTGAGCGAGCCGATCGCCGCCAGGTGTTCTTCGACGCGCGTCCGCTGGCGCAGAACTTCGCCGTCCCACTCGAAGCCATGCGCCTCGAGACAGGCGAGAATGCGGTCCGCGGCACCGGGCCGTTCGCGCGGATGGTCGATGTCCTCCATCCGCAGCAACCAGCGTCCGCGGTGCGCGCGTGCATCGAGGTAGCTCGCGGCAGCGGCGTACAGGGAGCCCAGGTGCAGATCGCCGCTGGGCGTGGGCGCGAAGCGCCCGACGTAAGCCGATTCAGCGGTAACGGTCGTCGCGATCCCCGTACTGCTTCTCGCGCCGCTCGCGCCGCTCCTGCGCCTCCACCGACAAGGTCGCCACCGGCCGCGCCTCGAGACGCTTGATGCCGATCTCCTCGCCGGTTTCCAGGCAGTACCCGTAGGTGCCGTCCTCGATGCGCTTCAGGGCTTCGTCGATCTTGCGGATGAGTTTGCGTTCGCGGTCGCGCGTGCGCAGTTCGAGGCTGAACTCCTCCTCCTGCGTGGCGCGATCGTTGGGGTCCGGGAAGTTCGCCGCCTCGTCCTTCATGTGCAGCACGGTGCGGTCCACTTCCTCCATCAGATCGCGCTTCCAGCTGGTCAGGATGCGCGCGAAGTGCTCGAGCTGCTCCTTGCTCATGTACTGTTCGCCGCGGCGGGCGATGTACGGCTGTACATTGCGGGGCCCCGCGAGAAGGCTGGCGACCGTCGACTCGGCATCCATGTCCTCGTCCGACTGGATCGCGCGCACGGGAGCCACCAGGGGACGCGTTCCGAAGCTCTCCGGCGCCTCCGCTGCCAGCGAGGATCCCACGACCTTTTCCGGTGCCGCGGCGGGCCGCGGCTTCGTCGGCTTCGCGGCAGCGGCCTTGGGTACCGGTGACTTCGCGGCTGCCTTCGGCGCCTTGCCGACCGCCGTCTTGGCGGCGCCGGGCGCGGGCTTCGAACCGGCTTGCGGACGCGCCGGCTTCTTGGCCGCGACCGGCTTTGCGGCCGCCTTCTTGGGGCTCGCTTTCACCGGCTTCTTGACCGCCTTGGTCGGTTTCTTCGAGGGCATGTGGATCTCCGCCACCAGTACGAGAAAGCGCGGGATTATACCGGGGTCGGGGTGCCTGTACAGATCAACACCAGTATCCGGCCAATCCCCGCCGGAGCACTTTCCAACCTCTTGTTTCTACGAATAAAGCCTCAAGGCAGGGTCACCGGCGCCGGACTCGACCAGCCCGCCGCCCGGTGCTCGGCGACCACGGTGGTATAGATGCCGCCGCGCACGTTGAACTTCGCGGTGAGGCGCATGAACCGGGGTCCGGTGGCGCGCACCAGATCGCCCAGGATTTCGTTGGTCACGGCCTCGTGGTACGCGCCGCGGTCGCGAAACGACCAGATGTAGAGCTTGAGCGACTTGAGCTCCACGCAGCGCTGATCGGGAACGTACTCGAGTTCCAGGGTGGCGAAGTCCGGTTGCCCGGTTTTCGGGCACAGGCAGGAGAATTCGGGGATGCTCATGCGGATGGTGTAATCGCGCTCGGCGGCCGGATTCGGAAAAGTCTCGAGATTCCTGGAAGGTGAGGTGGTCATGGCGTTGAGCGAAGTCCCGGGGGTTGTCGCGCGAACCCAATAATTTACACTACGCGCCTCACCGACGGCTACGCGCCGTGCGTCGCCATTCCCGTTTCCGAGGAACACATCAGCATCCGATGCGGCTCACCAAACTCAAGATCGCCGGTTTCAAATCTTTCGTCGACCCGACGAACGTCGCCTTTCCGAGCAACCTGACGGGCGTCGTGGGCCCGAACGGCTGCGGCAAATCGAACATCATCGACGCCGTGCGCTGGGTCATGGGCGAGATCTCCGCCAAGCACCTGCGCGGCGAGTCCATGGCGGACGTCATCTTCAACGGCTCCTCGGCGCGCAAGCCTCTCGGCGCCGCGTCCGTGGAGCTGGTGTTCGACAATTCCGACGGCAAGATCGGCGGCGAGTACGCCGCCTACAACGAGGTGTCGCTGCGCCGCGCGGTGAGCCGCGACGGCAGCTCGGATTATTTCATCAACGGCACCAAGGTCAGGCGCAAGGACATCACCCAGCTGTTCCTCGGCACCGGCCTCGGTTCGCGAAGCTACGCCATCATCGAGCAGGGCATGATCTCGCGCGTCATCGAGGCGCGGCCGGACGATCTGCGCGCCTTCCTCGAGGAGGCGGCCGGCATCTCGAAATACAAGGAGCGGCGGCGCGAGACCGAGAATCGCATCTCGCACACCCGTGAGAATCTCGAGCGCCTGAACGACCTGCGCGAGGAGGTGGACAAGCAGATCCGTCACCTGCAGCGGCAGGCCGCCACGGCGCGCCGCTATCAGGCGCTCAAGGACGAGGAACGCAAGCGTCAGGCGGAGTTGCTGGCGCTGCGATTGAAGAGCCTGGACGCCGAATCCGGCGAGCGCGACGCGGCGCTGGAGTCGGGCGAGACTGCGCTGCAGGGCGCGCTCGCGGATTTGCGCGAAGCCGAAGCGGCCATCGAACGCCAGCGTGCCGATCGCGACGCCCGGGCGGAAACCGTGGCCCAGGTGCAGGCGCGCTACTACGAGGCCGGCGCCGACGTATCGCGCGTCGAGCAGAACCTCGCTCACGCGCGCGAGCTGCGCCAGCGCCAACGCAACGACCTCGCACAGTCCGAGCAGGAGCATCGGGATCTCTGCGCGCTGATCGAGCGCGACCGCGCGCAGCTGCAGTCGATCGCCGACGAGCTGGCGGCGCGGGTGCCGGATCTCGACGCGGCGCACGCCACGGAGCGCTCCACCGCCGAGGTTCGCGACGCCAGCGAGCAGGCGCTCGCCGCCTGGCAGCAGGCGTGGGACGCACACTCCCAGGCCGCGGCCGCGGGCCAGCGGGAGGCTCAGGTCGAGCGTGCCCGCATCGAGCAGCTGGAGAACCAGCAACGGCGGCTGCTCGCGCAGCGCGAACGGCAGGAGGCCGAGGCCGCGGCGCTGCGCGCCGCCGGTCCGGCGGTCTCCACCGAGGCGCTGGCCGAACAGGCCGAGAGCGCGCGCGCCGCGGGCGAACGCGCTTCCGCCGAGCTCGCCGAGATGCTGGCCGAACTGTCCGCGACGCGCGAACGCGAGCGCGCCGAGGCGCAGACGCTCAACGCCACGCGCGCGCGCTGGCAGCAGGCGCAGGGATCTCTGGTGTCGACCGAAGCGCTGCAACAGGCGGCCCTCGGCAAGTCCTCCTCCAAGGTCACCCAGTGGCTCAAGACGCACGCACTCGAGGACCGTCCGCGCGCCGCCCAGCAGCTGCGGGTGGAGCGGGGCTGGGAACGCGCCGTGGAGACCGTGCTCGGCGCCTATCTCGAAGCGGTGTGCGTGGACGGCATCGAGAGCGTGGCGGAAGCGCTCGCCGGGTTCGACGCCGGACACCTCGCGCTGGTGACCACCAGCGCCGCACGGGAAGTGCCGCCGCAGTCGCTGCGCGCCAAGGTTCAGGGCGAGCCGTTGCTGGCGTCGATGCTCGGCAGCGTGCGCGCCGCCGAGACGCTCGGCGAGGCGCTGGGTCTGCGTCCGACGCTCGCTGCCGGAGAGTCGGTGGTCACTCGCGACGGCATCTGGCTCGGCCACGACTGGCTGCGCATCTCGCGCGACAAGGATCCGCACGCCGGTGTGATCGAACGCGAGGAACAATTGCGCGCCATCCGTGCCGACGTGGCCAGGCTGGCCGACGAGGTGAAGGAGCTGGAGCGACGCCACGAGGCCAGCCGCGAGCGTGTGCGCGAGCTCGAGGACCGGCGCGACCGCTGCCAGACCGAGGTCAACCGGCTGCACCGCGAGCACGTCGACAAGCGGGGTCAGTACCAGGCGGCCGAGGCGCGCCGCGCCGACGCGGCGCGGCGCCTCGAGCAGCTGGAAACCACCCTCACGGACCTGCGGGGCGAGATCGAGCGCAACGAGGCCGAGGTACGTGGCGCGCGCCACCGGATGGAAGGCGCGGTCGAGGCCCTGGCCGCGCTCGAACCCAAGCGTATGGAGCTCGAACAGAGCCGAGACCGGCTGCGCGCCGAGCTCGCGGCGGCGCGCAGTGCGGCGCAGTCCGCGCAGCAGCGCGCCCGCGACCTGGCGCTTCAGGTCGAAGCGAGGCGCTCCTCGCACACGTCACTGACGACCACGCTGGAGCGCATCGAGAGGCAGCTCGCCGGCGTCACCAACCGGCGCGACGAACTCGCGCTCGGCCTGGCGGACGGCGACGCGCCGCTCGCGGCGCTCGCCGCCGAGCTGGAGACGGCGCTCGAGCGCCGAGCGCGCGTCGAGACCGAACTGAACGCCGCCCGGGTGGCGCTCGATGAAGTCGACGCGGTGCTGCGCGAACACGACACGCGGCGCAGCGCCGATGAGTCGCGGGTGGAGCAGGCGCGCACGGCGCTCGACGAGGCGCGCATGGCCGCGCAACAGGTGCGCGTGCGCCGCGAGGGTGTGATCGAGCAGCTCGCCGCCACCGGATTCGACGGCGCGGAGCTGCTCGCCGGGATTCCGGTCGAGGCGAGCATCGAGGCCTGGGAACGCGACCTGGAGGACGTGCGCGGCAAGATCGAACGGCTCGGGCACGTCAATCTCGCCGCCATCGACGAGTTCAAGGAGCAATCCGAGCGCAAGGAATACCTCGACCGGCAGTGCAAGGACCTGACCGACGCGCTGGAGACGCTGGAATCGGCGATGCGCAAGATCGATCGCGAGACGCGCACCCGTTTCCAGGACACGTTCGACCGCGTCAACGCGGGGCTCAAGGAGAAGTTCCCGCGCCTGTTCGGCGGCGGCCACGCCTACCTCGAGATCCTGGAGGAGGAGGGCGAGGCGGCCGGCGTGTCGGTGATGGCGCGCCCGCCGGGCAAGCGCAACAGCACCATCAGCCAGCTCTCGGGCGGCGAGAAGGCGCTCACCGCGGTCGCGCTCGTGTTCTCGATCTTCGATCTGAACCCGGCGCCGTTCTGCCTGCTCGACGAGGTCGACGCGCCGCTCGACGAGAACAACGTCGGCCGCTTCTGCGACATCGTGCGCGAGATGTCGGCGAGCGTGCAATTCATCTTCATCACCCACAACAAGACCACGATGGAGCTCGCCTCGCAGCTCGTCGGCGTCACGATGAACGAGCCGGGCGTGTCGCGCCTGGTCGCGGTGGACGTCGACGAGGCCGTGCGCATGGCGGCCATGTAGGGCGAGGCCTGCTTGCTGCAGTTGCGCTTGATATTGCTGGGTCTGGGCGCGCTGCTCATCGCCGGCATCTGGGCGTGGGGGACGCGCCGGTCGCGCCAGGCGCCGGGTGCGTCCGAGCTTCGCGAATCGATGGAGACGGCGGAACGCAACGTCGCCGTACCGGCCGCCGAGGTCGCGGCGCCGGCGGCGCCCACGACGCCGGCAACGGCGCCACCACCCACGGCGATGTCGTCGACGGTGGTGGGCGTGGCGCCGCCCAGCTTTCGCATCGACGATTACGATTCCCTGCCCGTGCTCGACGAGCCTTTCATCGTCGAACCCACCATCGTGGTCGCTTCGCCTGCCGGCGGCTCGGCCGCACGCGTCGACGCGCCGGCATCGGCCCATACGTCGCTCGCCGTCGAGGAATCGGCCGAGGTCGAGGTGGATGAACCGGTCGAGGTCGCAGCGCCGCCCGCGACTCGCCCCGCGGATGCGGTCGACAGGCAGCCGACCGCGGCGGCGCCGGAGAGCGCC
>DAIDHD010000076.1 GCA_027459765.1 Gammaproteobacteria bacterium
GCGCGTGCCGGTCTGCCGCCGACGGGATCCGGCGGCCATTTTGCGACCGGCGGCTCGGAGGCGAACTACACCGGGCTCATCTGCGCACTGACGGCGGCGCATCCGGCCTTCGCCACGGACGGCGTGCGCGCCTTCCCCGGACCGGTGAGCTTCTATACCTCGCGCGAGTGCCACATTGCGTGGCTCAAGATCGCACACCAGGCTGGGGTGGGCCGCAACGCGCTGCGTCTGGTGGACACCGATGGTCGCGGGCGGATGGATCCGGCGGCGCTGCGCGCGCTGATCGCCGCGGACCGTGCCGCCGGCCGGGTACCCGTCATGATCGCAGCCACCGCGGGCACCACCGGCGGCGGCATGATCGATCCGCTGCATGCCTGCGCCGATATCGCCGCCCGCGAGGGGCTGTGGTATCACGTCGACGCGGCGTGGGGCGGCGCAGCACTCGTGTCGGAGCGCCTGAAGCGGCATCTCGACGGCATCGAGCGCGCCGACTCGATCATCATCGATGCGCACAAGTGGCTGGCCACCACCATGGGTTGCGCCATGTTCCTGACCCGGCACGCGCCGGTGCTGTCGCAGGCATTCCACGCCTCGGCGAGCTTCATGCCCTCGTCGGTATCCAGTCTCGACCCCTACCTCAACAGCGTGCAGTGGTCGCGGCGGTTTCTGGGCCTGCGCCTGTTTCTGTCGCTCGCGAGCGTGGGCTGGGAAGGGCTCGCCGCCCACCTCGAGCACGGCATCGCCATCGTCGACTACGCCCGCGAGCAGCTGGTCGAGCGCGGCTGGACGGTGGTCAACGACTCCCCGTTCGCGGTGCTCGATGTTCTGCCGCCGGCGCACCTCGGCGAGGTGCGCGCCCTGGTCGCGCGGGTCGTCGAGTCGGGTCGCGCCTGGGTGGCGCCGACGAAGTTCGAGAGCCGGGACGTGGTGCGCATCTGCGCCACCAACGGCGAGGCAACACGCGCAGACGTGGATACGCTGGTGGATGCACTCAACGCGCCGCCAGGGTCCTCAGAACCAGCGCCTCGATCGTAGCGACGGAGTGGAAATTCTCCGGCGTTATTTCCGCCGGCGGGATCGCGATGTCGAACTCGCCCTCGATGGTCAACATGAGATTGACCATCTTCAGGGAGCTGATGCCGAGCTCGCTGAGTTGACGCTCCACCGGGAACGCACCGTCCTGCGCGATCGGCGCGGCAGCCAATCCTCGCACCAGCCCGACCAGTCGGTCCCGCACCGCTTCCTCGCTCATCGTCATGCCTCGACATCTCCCGCTGCGTCGTATTCACCGTGCATCATCGGCGCGCCCGGCGCGGCGAGCGCTCCGCGCTTGACATATGGTGCTCTGCGGTGTGAACCGGATCACTCAACTGCGGCAAACGCGTATCGAACGGACGAAATAGTCGCGGATACGCCATTGTTCGCGCGCCGACATTCTGCTCATAATTCGGAAAAATTCCCAGCGTAGGTTGGGTACTTGGCCCTAAGCGTCAATGCGGGGTTTGCGCCCCTCGAGGATCGACCATGGAAGCTCAGAAGGTCTCGACCAGCAGTGCGAGCCTGCTCGCGGTTCGTCAAACGGATTTGATGGGACGCGCACGCGCGGCCGCGGAAGCGGCGCGCAACGCGGCCGTGACGGTGGACCGGGAGGGCCGTTTCCCGGCGGAAGGGTTCGCCGAGATCCGCAAGCAGCGCCTGCTCGGGATCATGGTGCCGCGCGCCCTCGGCGGCGAAGAGGCGAGCATCGGTGAAATTGCCGACGTGTGTTACACGATCGGGCAGGCCTGCGCGGCCACGGGCCTCATCTACGCGATGCACCAGATCAAGATGGCCTGCATCATCCGCCACGCCAAGGGCAACCCGGTGCTCGAGGGGATCCTGAAGCGCATCGTCGACGGCCAGCTGTTAATGGCCTCCTCCACCACGGAGGGACAGGCGGGCGGCAACGTACGCTCGAGCGATGCGGCCATCGTCCCGGATGGCGAGACGGTCACCCTGGAGCGCAAGGCCACCGTGATCTCCTACGCCATGGAGGCGGACGGCATCGTCACTACGGCTCGCCGGGCGGTCGATGCGGCGGCCTCGGATCAGGTGCTGCTGGTGCTGCTCAAGAGCGACTACACGCTCGAGCGGCTGCAGGGCTGGGATACGCTCGGGATGCGCGGCACGCACAGCGAGGGATTCACCTTGCGGGCACGCGCCCATCCGCAGCAGGTGCTGGCGGAGCCCTACGACCGGATCCACGGCCAGACCATGGTGCCGTACGCGCACATCCTCTGGGGTTCGGTGTGGGCGGGGATCGCGGCGGTCGCTACCGGCAAGGCCCAGAATTTCGTGCGCAATGCGATGCGCCAATCGAACGGCCAGATGCCGCCCGGCGCGCCCCACTTCACCCAGGCGGTCTCGACGCTGCGCAACCTCCGCGGCGTGCTCGCCTCGGCGCTGCGCGCCTACGAGGCGGTGATGCACGATGAGAAGGCCATCATGGCGCTCGACTTCCAGTCGACGATTACCCTCACCAAGGTGCAGGTGTCGGAACTCGCCACCGCCACGGTGCTCGCGGCGCTTCGCGCCTGCGGCCTGTCGGGCTATCGCAACGACACGGAGTTCAGCATCGGCCGACACCTGCGCGACGTGCTGTCGGCGCCGCTGATGATCAACAACGATCGCATTCTCGGCAATCTGGCGACCACCTCGATGATGACGCCGCTGCCCGCGTCGATCAGCGGCTGAGCGCCATGACCCAGCCAACCACCGCGGCCGCGCCTCGGCCGCTCGAGGGCATCGCGCCGGCGCTGTTCCTGCCCATGGGTGTCGACGGCGTCTATGCCCGCAGCGCACTGTACGTGCGGGTTCGCGAGGCCTTGGAAGACTACATCACCCGCCTGCGGGAACCTGGGGTGGAACTCCTGCGCTTTCCGCCGGTGATGAGCCGCCGGCAGCTCGAGAAGTCGGGCTACCTCAAGAGCTTTCCGAACCTGCTCGGCTGCGTATGCGCCCTGCACGGCTCGGAAGCCTCGATTCGCGCCGCCGCCGATCGCCATGAGGCGGGAGGCGACTGGACCGCGGCGCTTGCCGCCTCGGACCTGGTGCTGTCGCCCGCCGCCTGTTATCCGGTGTATCCGATCGTGGCCGAGCGCGGCGCGCTGCCGGCGGGCGGCCTGCAGTTCGATATCGAGGCCGACGTGTTCCGCCGCGAACCCTCCCTCAGTCTCGACCGACTACAGTCGTTTCGCATGCGTGAATTCGTGCGCATCGGTTCTCCCGATGAAATCGTCGAATTTCGCGAGCGCTGGATGGCGCGTGCGCCGCGGATCGCCGAGGAGCTAGGGCTACCGCACACCCTCGACGTCGCCAACGATCCGTTCTTCGGCCGCGTCGGCCAAATCATGGCCGTGAGTCAGCGCCAACAGGCGCTGAAGTTCGAATTGCTCGTGCCTTATTTCGCCGGCGCCTCGCCCACGGCGTGCATGAGCTTCAATTACCACCGCGAGCACTTCGGCGTCACCTGGGGCATCCGCGACGCGCGCGGCGAGCCGGCGCACACAAGCTGTGTCGCCTTCGGCATCGATCGCCTCACGGTCGCGTTGTTCGCGGTCCACGGCATCGAACTCGACCGCTGGCCGGATCCGACGCGGCGGGCGCTCGGCCTGTAGGATTGCGGCCGCTCGGCTCCCATGCCTCTCGACTCACGCGTGCAACGTTTGCTGGGCGCCCTCGCCGCGGGTAACGCCGGCAATGTGGGAGCGGCGACGGTCGCCCAGCGCCGTCAGGGGCTGGCCGATCTGCTGCGTCTGTCCGGTACGCCCGCTGCGGTCGAGCGAATCGACTCACACACGCTGCCCGGACCGGCCGGCCCAATCGCGGTTCGGCTCTATGTCCCGCCCGACGAGGCACCCGGGGGCTTGCTGGGTCCGGGGCTGCTTTATCTGCACGGCGGTGGTTTCGTGGCCGGCAGCCTCGACACCCACGACGGCATCGCCCGATGGCTCGCGAATCTCGGCGGCTGTCGCGTGGTGTCGGTGGATTATCGACTCGCGCCGGAGCACCAATTCCCCGCGGCGTTCGAGGACGCCTGTGCTGCCCTCGCCCACCTGGTCGAGAATGCCGAGTCCTTCGGTATCGATCGGCACCGGCTCGGCGTGTGCGGTGACTCCGCCGGCGGCACCCTCGCGGCCGCCGCGTGCCACGCGTCGCGGGTGAACGGCTCCGCACCGGTCGCCCTGCTCGTCTTGCTCTGCCCCATCTTGGATTACGGCGGGCGCAGCGACTCGCGCCGCGATCTCGCGCACGGTTATCTCCTCGACGAGGACACCCTCGCGCACGACCTGTGGCACTACCTTCCCCCTGGGGCAGATCCGGCCGATGAGCGCCTCTCGCCGCTGCGCGCCGCGGATCTGTCCGGCATGCCCAGGACCGTGATTCACAGCGCCGAGTACGACCCGCTGCGCGACGAGGCGCGCGCCTATGCGGATCGACTCGCATACACCGGCGTGGCGGTGTCCTACGTCTGCCACCCGGGTATGATCCATCTGTTCTACGGCCTGGGCGGCGTGGTCCCGTATGCGCGAGTGATGCTCACGCAGGTGGGTGATGAGATCCGATCGAGTCTCGCCCGCCCCGACACGACACGAGGAGAACGACGACCGTGAGCGAACGCCACTCGGCAGAACGCATCATCGGCGAGCTTCACGCCGCGCGGCTCGCCGGCGATCTTTCCGGCATGCTTGCGCTGTTCGCCGATGAAGGGCAATTCGTCATCGCCGGCGCCAGCGCCGACAAGCCGATTTCGATTCGCGCCGCCGCGCTCGCCGAGTTTCGCCCGTGGCTCGCCATGATGACCAAGGTGTTCAGGCTCAGCCGCTACGAGCGCCGTGCGATCATCCTCGAGTGGCCGCGGGCGAGCGTCAACTGGCGCGTGGACATCCTCTCCAAGGTGACCGGCGTGACCGTGCGCACGGAACTGATCGATCTTCTGGAACTGCGCGACGGCAAGATCGTGTCCTACACGGAGTTCTTCGTGCCATGCTAGCGCGTGCGACGCCGGCCCCGTCGACGTCGGCGCTCAATATTGGTCTCGTCAACAACATGCCGGACGCCGCCCTCGAGGCGACCGAGCAGCAGTTCGCCGCGCTACTCGCCGACGCGGATACCGATGCGCCCCCGGTATTGCTCAAGCTGTATTCCCTGCCGGAAATCGCCCGCGAGGGCGCGGCCGCCGAACGCATCGCGACGCACTACCGGCCCTGGTCGGCGCTGTGGAACGACGGCCTGGATGCACTGATCGTGACCGGGGCGGAACCCAAGACCCCGCGCCTCGACGGCGAGACCTACTGGCCGAGCCTCGCGCAACTGATCGACCGGGCCCGCCACGACGTCGTCTCCTCCATCTGGTCGTGCCTCGCGGCCCACGCCGCCGTCCTGCATCTCGACGGGATCGAACGCCGCCGCTTGGCCGATAAGTGCTTCGGGGTCCACCAACACGAGGTCACGCACGATCACCCCCTTACGGACGGTACCCCCCCCACGCAGGCCGCGCCGCACTCGCGCTGGAACGAGTTGCCGCGCGACGCCCTGGAAAGGTGCGGTTACCGCGTGCTGACCGCCGCGCCGACCGCCGGGGTGAACCTGTTCGTGAAGGATGCGGATAGGCTGCTGGTATTTTGGCAAGGGCATCCGGAGTACGAGGACCGGACCTTGCTCAAGGAGTACCAGCGCGACGTGCTGCGCTACCTGCGCGGCGAGCGCGAGACCTACCCTGGCGAGCCGGCGGGGTATTTCGACGCGCCGGTGCGCGACGCCATGGCGGCCTTTCGCGAACGAGCCCTCATCACCCGCGACGCGCGGCTCATCCGCGAGTTTCCGTTCGAAATGGCGACCGCCCGTGTGCGCAACACGTGGCGGGGCCCCGCCCGCGCGATCTACCGCAACTGGCTGCGCTGGGTGGCGGATCGCCGCAGTACTGGAAAATCCATAAAAACAATCAGTTAACCGAGCTTTTGCAGGTTTTTTCCGCCAGCGTATACTGCGCGCTCTGCGTCGCCATTTAGCGACGCGCCGCGGGGTCTGCGCGCGGTCCGGCGCCCACAGGAAGTGCGGGCCTGCCCATACGCCAGGGGATGCGATACGGACATGTCGAATACATCCAGCTATTCGGACGGCTCGGCGACCGCCCTCGGTGCGCTCGCGGCACCCCGCTCGGCAGGACGCAAGAACGTTCATTTCGGTTCCATCGACCCGGCGCTGATCGCGCTCGTCAAGCGCGTGGTGCGTCCCACGGTGGTCGCGATTATCCTGGCCTTGGGGCCGCTCGTGTACGGACAGCCGGTGACGCTGCCCGTGCTCGCGCTCGCGATCTTGAGCTTCTTCGTCGCCGCCCAGTTCTTCCGGCCGCTCTCGCTGCGCCATGCGGGGGTCCGGGAGATGCTCAAGGCCGCGCCGCGATTGTTCGGCGAATGGCTATGCGTGGTGGCAGTGCTGTATTTTCCGGCGGTCGCGCTGAAACTGACGCTCGAGATCCCCGATCGGCTCATCTTCGACTGGTTCCTGCTCACCCCATTTGCGCTGCTCGGCATCGAGGTGGTGAGTGCACCCGTGGTCAGACGCCTCGCGGCGGCGCGCGGGCCCGCCCATCGCTGCGTCATCATCGGCGCCAATGACATCGGCGTGGAACTCTCGCACCGCCTGAGCGAGACGCAAGGCGGCGGGGAGTTGGTGGCGTTTTTCGATTATCGCACCTTGGAACGGCTCGGCAGCGTGCAGCCGCACCGTCTGATCACGAACTGCAAGGCCGGGGATCTCGCGAGCTTCGTGCGTGACAACCAGATCACGCACGTTTACATCGCTTTGCCCATGGCCGCCACGCCCCGCATCGCCGAACTCGTCGAGGAGCTGCGCGACACGACGGCCTCGGTCTATTTCGTGCCGCACGTGTTCGCCTTCGACCTGGTGCACGCGCGCTGCGTCGAGATCAGCGGCATGCCGGCGTTTTCGATCTACGATTCGCCCCTGCACGGTCTGAACGGCCTCCGCAAGCGATTGTTCGACATTGGGCTCGCGGTGATCACGCTCGTGCTCACCTGGCCGTTGTTCCTTCTGATCGGCCTGCTCGTGAAGCTCTCGTCGCCCGGTCCCATGCTCTTCAAGCAACGCCGCTACGGCCTGCACGGCGAGCAGATCCGGGTGTACAAGTTCCGCAGCATGAGGACCTGCGAGGACGGCGCGGTGATCCGCCAGGCCACGGCGGCGGACCCGCGCACCACGCGCATCGGCCGATTTCTAAGGCGCACCTCGCTCGACGAACTGCCGCAAGTGTTCAACGTCCTGGAGGGCACGATGAGCTTCGTCGGCCCGCGTCCGCATGCGGTCGCGCACAATGAGGAGTATCGGCGCCTGATCAGCGGCTACATGATCCGCCACAAGGTGCGTCCTGGCATCACGGGCTGGGCGCAGGTCCATGGGCTGCGCGGGGAAACGGCGACCGTGGAACGCATGCGCCAGCGGGTACAGTTCGACCTCGACTACCTCAACAACTGGTCGCTGTGGCTCGACGTGAAGATCATCGCCAAGACGCTCCGGATCGTGCTCGGTGGCGCCAACGCCTATTGAACCCGGCGGCAGGCCCGTGGGCTCTGGGGCCCACGGGTCGGGTCATCCGCCGATGACCCCCGCCTCGCGCAGATACCCCACCACCCGCTCCGCCGCCTCGTCGGCACCGAGCGCCGCCGTGTCGAGGCGCAGCTCCGGATCCTCCGGAGTCTCGTACGGCGAATCGATGCCGGTGAAATTGCTGATCTCGCCGCGCCGGGCCTTGGCGTACAGCCCCTTCGGATCGCGCGCCTCGGCCACGGCCAGCGGCGCGTCGACGAACACCTCGATGAACTCGCCCGCCTCCACCAGTGCGCGTGCCATGCGCCGTTCGGCGCGAAACGGCGATATGAACGACACCAGCACGATGAGCCCGGCGTCCATCATCAGGCGCGCCACCTCGGCGACCCGGCGGATGTTCTCGACCCGGTCCTGCGCGGCGAAGCCGAGATCCTTGTTGAGGCCGTGGCGCACGTTGTCGCCGTCCAGGAGATAGGTGCGGTGGCCCTCGGCGTAGAGGCGCTTTTCCACGAGGTTGGCGATGGTCGACTTGCCCGCGCCGGAAAGCCCCGTGAACCAGAGGATGCACGGCCGCTGGCGGTTCAGGCGCGCCCGCGCCGCCTTGTCGACGTCCAAGGTCTGCCAGTGCACGTTCTGCGAGCGGTGCAGGGCGAAGTGCAACAGACCCGCCCCCACCGTCTGGTGGGTGAGCCGGTCGATCAGGATGACGCCGCCGAGGTCGCGGTTGTCCTTGTAGTTCTCGAAGGGAATCGGCGCATCGAGTTCCAGCCCGCACACCCCGATGTCGTTGAGCGCCAGACGCCGCGCGGCGAGGCGCTCGCCGGAGTTGGGATCGAGCCGGTACTTGATGGGCGAGACGGTAGCCATCACGGTGCGCGTGCCCGCCTTGAGCAGATAGGTGCGCCCCTGCAGCAACGGCTCCGCGTGCATCCAGATCACGGTGGCTTCGAAACCATCGGCCGTCGCTGCTGGCTCCGCCGCAGCCACCAGCCAATCGCCGCGCGCCGCATCCACCGCCTGCCCGAGCACCACCGTGACGGATTCGCCCGCCTGCGCGGACGGCACGTTGGTCTCGCCCACCATGAGCCGTGCCACCGTCGCGTCCCGGCCCGATGGCAGCACCCGCAGCGCATCGCCGACTCGCACCGTGCCTTGCTCGATGAGGCCCGCCAAGCCGCGGAAGTCGGCGTGCGGCCGCAGCACGGCCTGCACCGGCAGTCGCAGCGGCGCCCCGGCGCGCCCCTCCTCCACCTCGACGCTCTCCAGCCACTCGAGCAGCGACCCACCGGCGTACCAGGGCATGTGCGGCGAGCGCGTGGTGAGGTTGTCCCCGTCCACCGCGCACAACGGGATGGCGGCGAGCGACTTGAAGCCGAGATCGGCGGCGAAGCGGCGATAGTCCTCGACGAGCGCCTCGAAGCGGGCCTGCGAATAACCCACCAGGTCCATCTTGTTGACCGCGAGCGCCACGTGCCGGATCCCGAGCAGCGCGACGATGTGGCTGTGGCGGCGCGTCTGGGTGAGCAGACCCTTGGAGGCGTCGAGCAGAATCACGGCGGCCTGGGCCGTCGAGGCGCCGGTCGCCATGTTGCGGGTGTACTGCTCGTGACCCGGCGTGTCGGCGACGATGAAGCTGCGTCGGTCGGTCGCGAAGAATCGATAGGCGACGTCGATGGTGATGCCTTGCTCCCGCTCCGCGGTGAGCCCGTCCACCAGCAGCGCGTAGTCGATCTCGCCACCTCGCGTCCCGTAGCGGCGCGAGTCCGCGACGAGCGCCTCCCGCTGATCCTCGGCGAGGCGTCCGGCATCGGCCAGGAGCCGGCCGATCAGGGTCGATTTGCCGTCGTCGACCGACCCGCAGGTGATGAAGCGCAGCAGGGTTCTCAAAAATACCCCTCGCGCTTCTTGCGCTCCATCGCCGCGACACCGTCCCGGTCGACCAGGCGCCCTGCCCGCTCGGAGCTGCGACTTGCGCGCATTTCCTCGATGACGGCCTGCACCGTCGCCGCCTCGCTCTCCATCGCCGCCGTCAGCGGATAGCACCCGAGGGTGCGAAAACGCACGCTCAACGTCTCGACCCGCTCGTCCGGCGCGAGCGGCAGCCGCTCGTCGTCCACCGCGATCCACTGCCCCCCCCGACGAACCACGGCGCGAGGCTTGGCGAGATACAGCGGTACGATCGGGACGTTCTCGGCGAGGATGTACTGCCAGACGTCGGCCTCGGTCCAGTTCGAGAGCGGGAATACGCGCAGCGTCTCGCCGGGACCGCGCCGGAAATTGTAAAGGTGCCAGAGCTCTGGTCGCTGGGCGCGCGGCTCCCAGCGGTGGCCGCTGCGCACCGACACCACCCGCTCCTTGGCCCGCGAGCGTTCTTCGTCGCGCCGGCCGCCGCCGAACGCCGCATCGAACTCATGGCGGTCGAGCGCCTGGCGCAGCGCCTCGGTGAGCATCAAGTCGGCATAGGCGCCGCCGTGGGTCCAGGGCTTGACCCCCGCCGCCACGGCCGCCTCGTTGGTGTGCACCTTCAGGTCGAGGCCGTGCGCCCGCACCGTGGCATCGCGGTGCGCGATCATGTCGCGAAAGTCCCAGCCGGTGGCGATGTGCAGCAGCGGGAACGGCAGCCGGCCCGGTGCGAACGCCTTGCGGGCGAGGTGCAGCAGCACCGAGCTGTCCTTGCCGATCGAGTACAGGAGCACGGGCCGCTCGCACTCGGCCACCGACTCGCGAAGGATGTGGATGCTCTCGGCCTCCAGCCGCTTCAGGTGCGGGAGGTCCGGCATGTCAGTCGAGGTAGTGTGCCGGCGTCTTCTCGCGCAAGTGAGCGCGCGTCACGCCGGGGGCCGTCTCGAGCAGGCGAAACGGTGCGTGCCGGTCGGCGCGTTCGAAGACCGCCCAGTCGGTGATGAGCACGTCGACGACGTTGGTGCCGGTGAGCGGCAATTCGCAGCGACGTTTGAACTTCGGTGCACCGTCCTTCGAGACGTGCTCCATCACCACCACCACGCGCGGCACGCCGGCCACCAGGTCCATGGCGCCGCCCATGCCTTTGACCACCTTGCCGGGCACCATCCAGTTGGCAAGATCCCCGTTCTCGGCCACTTCCATGGCGCCGAGGATGGCGAGGTCGATGTGCCCGCCGCGGATCATGGCGAAGCTGTCGGCGGAGGAGAAATAGGCGCTGCTCGGCAGCGCCGTCACGGTCTGCTTGCCGGCGTTGATGAGGTCCGGGTCCTCCTCCCCCTCGAACGGGAACGGACCTATACCCAACAGGCCGTTCTCCGACTGCAGCATGACGTGCATGCCCGCGGGAATGTAATTCGCCACCAGGGTCGGAATGCCGATACCCAGATTCACGTAGAATCCGTCGCGCAGCTCGCGCGCGGCACGGGCGGCGAGATCCTCACGAGACCACGGCATGGGAGCCCTCCGGTCGGCGGGTCACGGTGCGCTTCTCGATACGCTTCTCATACGGAGCTCCGCACACGAGCCGCTGCACGTAGATGCCGGGCGTGTGGATCTGGTCGGGATCGAGGTTTCCCACGGGAACGATTTCCTCCACCTCGGCGATGGTGATTCGCCCGGCGGTGGCCATGTTCGGATTGAAATTGCGCGCGGTCTTGCGATAGACGAGGTTGCCCTCCGCGTCGCCCTTCCACGCCTTGACGAGCGCGACGTCGGCGGTGAGCCCCTTCTCGAGCACGTACACCTCGCCATCCACCTCGCGAGTCTCCTTGCCCTCGGCGACCACGGTGCCGGCGCCTGTGCGGGTGAAGAACGCGTAGATGCCGGCGCCGCCGGCGCGGATGCGCTCGGCCAACGTGCCCTGGGGATTGAACTCCAATTCCAGTTCGCCGGCGAGATACTGGCGCTCGAACTCCTTGTTCTCGCCCACGTAGGAGGAAATCATCTTGCGGATCTGCCGGCTCTCGAGCAAGAGCCCCAGGCCCGCGCCGTCGATGCCGGCATTGTTGGACACGACGGTGAGGTTTCGCACCCTCGAGTCGCGCAATGCCAGGATCAGCTTTTCGGGGATGCCGCACAGGCCGAAGCCGCCGCACATCAGGGTCATGCCGTCGCGCACGACCCCGTCCAGGGCCGCGGCGGCGGACGGGAATATCTTGGTTCGGGTACTCGTGCTCATGTATCAGCTCACTCGCTCCACCCCATCGAGCCTCGCCAACTGTCGATCGAAACTGCCGACGGGCAGGTGCCCCGCCTTGCGAGCGATCTGCACCAGGAGGCAGTCCGAGAAATCCACGCCGTTCGTCGCCCGATAATCCGCGAGCGCGGCCGCGACCACGTCCACGTCCTGCAGCGTCAGCGACTCGTGTTCCTGCAGCATCTCGATCGCAGCTGCGAGCCGCTCTCGCGGCAACGAAAATACCGAACTCAGCACCCAGAACGTCTCGGCGAGTACCAGGCAGGACACCCAGGCGCCGCGGGCGATGAACTTCTCGGCCGCCTCGACCTGCGCGGCGTCGTCACGGACGAGCAGCCTGACGAGCACGTTGGTATCAACGGCGCGCATGTCGACGTTGCATATGCTCCGCGATCGCGCGCTTGACGTCGAGCGACGCAGGCGACTCCGGCAACCCCGCCGGAAAGAGAGCCTCGTGGATGTCCCGGGAGCCGAACCGTCCTGCGCGTCGGACCAGGAAGCCCTGCTCCGTGGACAGCCACTCGAGCGCGGAGCCCGGCCCGACCCCGAGTCGCTGGCGAACCTCGGCGGGAACCGATATCTGTCCCTGAGCGGTGATCTTCGATTTCGGCTGACGCACCGTATTATATTACCGCGGTAATGGCTGCGCGGTCAACCGGTCGCGGCCGGGCCGCCGGGCGATGACAGCGAGCAGGGGCGGCCTCACGCCGCCCCCGCCCGTGCCCCTCAATACCGGTACTGGTCGGTCTTGTACGGCCCCTGCTTCGCGACGCCGATGTAGGCGGCCTGCTGGTCGGTGAGCTCGGTGAGCTGCGCGCCGAGCTTGGTGAGCTGCAGCCGCGCCACCTTCTCATCGAGGTGCTTCGGCAACACGTACACGCCCACCGGGTACTTGGCCGTGTTCTGGTAGAGCTCGATCTGCGCGATCACCTGGTTGGCGAACGAGGAACTCATCACGTAGGACGGGTGCCCCGTGCCGCAGCCCAAGTTCACCAGCCGACCCTCGGCGAGCAGGATGATGCGCCGGCCGTTCGGGAAGATGATGTGATCGACCTGCGGCTTGATGTTCTCCCAAGCGTACTGCCGCAGGCTCGCCACGTCGATCTCGTTGTCGAAGTGGCCGATGTTGCAGACGATGGCCTGGTCCTTCATGCGCGTCATGTGATCGTGGGTGATCACGTTCACGTTGCCGGTGGCGGTCACGAAAATGTCCGCCTTGTCGGCGGCGTACTCCATGGTCACCACGCGGTAGCCTTCCATGGCGGCCTGGAGCGCGCAGATCGGGTCGCACTCGGTGACCCACACCTGGGCGGAGAGCGCGCGCAGCGCCTGCGCCGAGCCCTTGCCGACGTCACCGTAGCCCGCGACCACGGCGACCTTGCCGGCGATCATGACGTCGGTGGCGCGCTTGACCGCGTCGACGAGCGACTCGCGGCAGCCGTATAGGTTGTCGAACTTCGACTTGGTGACCGAGTCGTTGACGTTGAAGGCCGGGAACGCGAGGTTGCCCTCCTTCGCCATCTGATACAGGCGCTTGACGCCCGTGGTGGTCTCCTCGGTGACGCCCTTCACCTTGGGCAACCGCGTGGAGTACCACTTAGGATCGACTTTCAGCTTCGCCTTGATGGCAGCGAACAGGCACTCCTCCTCCTCCGAGGTCGGGTGCGAGAGCACCGCCTGGTCCTTCTCGGCCTTGGAGCCCAAGTGCAGCAGCAACGTCGCGTCGCCGCCGTCGTCGAGGATCATGTTGGTGTAGCCGCCGTCCGGCCACTCGAAGATGCGGTGGGTGTAGTCCCAGTACTCGGCGAGGCTCTCGCCCTTGACCGCGAACACGGCGGTGCCGCCCTTGGCGATGGCGGCGGCGGCGTGGTCCTGGGTCGAGTAGATGTTGCACGAGGCCCAGCGCACCTGGGCGCCGAGCGCGTTCAGGGTCTCGATCAGCACCGCGGTCTGGATGGTCATGTGCAGCGAGCCCGTGATGCGCGCGCCGCGCAGCGGCTGCGAGGCCGCGTATTCCTCGCGGATGGCCATGAGGCCGGGCATCTCGGTCTCGGCGATCTTGATTTCCTTGCGGCCCCAGTCGGCGAGGGCGAGGTCCTTGACGACGTAGTCGGGGGTGGCCTTGATGGCGGCGTTCATGACGGTTTCACTCCTGTTGAATTCCAATGTGCGACGGCCTGGGCGGGCAGCGGCTCAGCCGCGCAGCGCCGACTTGACCTCGGCGGCGAGCGCCGGCGCCTTGTCGGTGCGTTCCCAGGTGAACTCCGCGTCCTTGCGGCCGAAGTGGCCGTAAGCCGCGGTCTTCTGATAGATCGGCCGCGCGAGGTCCAGCATCTCGCGCAGGCCGAAGGGGGTCAGATCGAAGTGCGCGCGCACCAGCTGGGTGAGGCGCGCGTCCGGGAGCTTGCCGGTGCCGAAGGTCTCCACCATGATTGAGGTCGGCTCGGCGACGCCGATGGCGTAGGACACTTGCACCTCGCAGCGCGAGGCGAGGCCCGCGGCGACGATGTTCTTGGCGACGTAGCGCGCCGCGTAGGCCGCCGAGCGGTCGACCTTCGAGGGGTCCTTGCCGGAGAAGGCGCCGCCGCCGTGGCGCGCGAAGCCGCCGTAGGTGTCGACGATGATCTTGCGCCCGGTGAGGCCGCAATCGCCCACCGGGCCGCCGATGACGAAGCGGCCGGTCGGATTGATGTGGAACTTGGTGCGCTTGCCGATCCACTTGGCCGGCAGCACGGGCTTCAGGATCTCCTCCATCACCCCCTCGCGCAGCGTCCGCGTGGAGACGTCCTTGACGTGCTGGGTGGAGAGCACCACCGCCTCCAGGCCCACCGGCTTGTCGTTCTCGTAGCGCAGCGTCACCTGGCTCTTGGCGTCGGGACGCAGCCAGGGGAGCTTGCCGCTCTTGCGCACCTGCGCCTGGCGCTTGACCAGGCGGTGGGCGTAGGTGATCGGTGCCGGCATGAAGACGTCGGTCTCGTTGGTGGCGTAACCGAACATCAGACCCTGGTCGCCCGCGCCCTGTTTGCGCTCGTCCTTGCGATCCACGCCCTGGGCGATGTCCGGCGACTGCTTGCCGATGATGTTGATCACGCCGCAGCTCGCACCGTCGAAGCCCATGTCGGAGCTGTCGTAGCCGATGTCGAGCACCGTCTTGCGCACCAGCGCCTCGACGTCCACCCAGGCGCTGGTGGTCACCTCGCCGGCGACGATCACCACGCCGGTCTTGACCAGCGTCTCGCAGGCCACCCGGCCGCGCGGATCGGCGGCGAGAATGGCGTCGAGCACCGCGTCGGAGATCTGGTCGGCGACCTTGTCCGGATGGCCCTCGGACACCGACTCGGACGTGAAGGAGAAGCTGTTGCTCATCGAAGGACCTCAGTGGAGCTTGAAGGATTCGCCGAAATTCTCGGTGTAACGCAGTTCGAATTCGGCGGCGGTGAAATGATGGTTCTGCGGCCCGCGCGACTCGATCTTGAGGGCACCGAGGAGCGAGGCGATACGCCCGGTGGTCTCCCAGTCGAGACCACGCATCAACCCGTGCAGGAGTCCTGCTCGGTAGGCATCGCCACAGCCCGTCGGATCCACCACCGCGCGCGGCCGCGCCGCAGGAATGGCGAGCGTGCCGCCCCGCGTGTGAATCACCGATCCTTCCGCTCCCTTGGTCACGATCAGCGCTTCGAGGCGGTCGGTGAGTTCGGATGCACCGAGACCGGTCTTTTGCTGCAGGAGACCCCACTCGTAGTCGTTCACGGCCACCCAGCGGGCCTGTTCGATGAAGGCCATGAGCTCCGGCCCGTCGAACATGGGCAACCCCTGGCCGGGATCGAAGATGAACGGAATGCCGGCGGCGGCGAACTCGGCGGCGTGCGCGATCATGGCCTCCCGCCCGTCCGGCGCGACGATGCCGATCGAGACGGCGTGCGCCGCGTCGGCGACGCGGTTGAGGTGCGCATGCTGCATGGCGCCGGGATGGAACGCCGTGATCTGGTTGTCGTCGAGATCGGTGGTGATGAAGGCCTGCGCGGTGTAGGTGTCGTCGACGACCCGCACGTGCTCGAGGGCAATGCCGAGCGCCTGCAGGCGCTCGCGATACGGCCCGAAATCGTGTCCGACGGTGGCCATCGGGATGCCGCGGTCGCCCAGGAGCTTCAGGTTGTAGGCGATGTTGGCCGCGCAGCCGCCGAACTCGCGCCGCATGTCCGGTACCAGGAAGGCGACGTTCAGCATGTGCAGCCGGTCGGGCAGGATGTGTGCCTTGAAACGATCCGGAAACACGAGAATGGTGTCGTAGGCCACCGAGCCGCAGATGAGGGCCGCGCGCGCGGCCTTGGAGTGCTGGGTCATCCCAAATCCTGGGGTGAAAAATCAACCTCGCATTCTACCGGCAACCGGTCCGGATAGCCGCTCTTTAAGGGAAATTCAGAGACTTGCGTTCGATGCGTGACCGTCATGAAGGAGACTCATGGGCCCGGCGCGACGATTTTCGCTCCGGGTGGTGAAATAAATCACACGACGCCCGGGTCTCCTCCAGCAGTTGATGCGATGTTGACTCACTGACCCTGAACTACTTCCAAGGAGATGACCATGACCAAGACCACCCGTACCCTGACCGCGATCGGCAGCCTGCTCGCCATCGGTGCCGCCCTTTCCGCCCCGGTGCTCGCCGCCGACGACGTCGCCATGGAGAAGTGCTACGGCGTCGCCAAGGCCGGCAAGAACGATTGCGCGGGCGCGGCGCACGCCTGTGCGGGCCAGTCCAAGTCCGACGGCGGCAAGGAGTGGATCAAGCTGCCGAAGGGCACCTGCGAGCGCCTGGTCGGCGGCAGCCTGACCGCGAAGTAATCGCGACGCCGCCAGGGGACCACATGCTTCCCGCATCCGTGCGAGTGACGCCCGCCGGGCACGGCGCGAGTCCGTCCTCCAAGGCGGCCGGTGGCCGCAGCCCGATCCCGGCCCGCGCCGGCATCGGGTTGCGAGCCCCGCATCACCTCGACCTGCTCGCCGGCCCCACGCCGGCGGGCTGGCTCGAGGCCCACACCGAGAACTACTTCGCCGATGGCGGCGCGCACGTCGCCTGTCTGGAGCGGCTGCGGGCGGATTACCCGCTGTCGCTGCACGGTGTCGGCCTGTCGATCGGCTCCACCGATCCTTTGAATGCCGAGCACCTCGGCCGAGTCGCGCGCGCCGTGACGCGCTTCGAACCGGCGCTGGTGTCCGAGCACCTGTCCTTCAGTTCCGCCGGCGGCGTGTTCGCCAACGACCTCTTGCCGCTGCCCTACACCGAGGAGGCCCTCGAGCACGTCGCGGGCCGCATCCGCGCCGTGCAGGACGCGCTCGGACGACAGATCCTCATCGAGAACGTGTCGAGCTACCTGCAGTTTGAGTGTTCGACCCTGCCGGAGTGGACCTTCCTCGCGGGCGTGGTCGCGGAATCCGGCTGCGGGCTGCTCCTCGACCTCAACAATGTCTACGTCGCGGCCGAGAACCACGGCTTCTCGCCGCTCACCTACCTCGCCGCCCTCGACCCCGCCTCGGTGCAGGAATACCACCTCGCCGGCCACGACGAGGTGAGTCGCGACGGCCGGCGATTGCTCATCGACACCCACGGCAAGCCGGTGTGCGCGGCGGTGTGGGAGTTGTACGCCTGGGCGCTCGAGCACATCGGCCCGCGCCCTGCGCTGATCGAGTGGGACACCGACATTCCCTCACTCGCGGTGCTGCTCGCCGAGGCGCAGCGTGCCGACGCGCTCGCCGCCGACACCCTCGCCCACACCCCGGTGTACGCCCCGGCCTGACCCCGCCGCCGACGCCCCGCATGACGAGCACACCCCCGCCCGCCGATGTCGCGCTCGCCGAGTTGCAGCGGACGATGATCGCGGCGCTGCTCACACCCTCGACGGACCCTGGCGCGACGCCCGATGCCACGCCGGCGCGGCAGGCCGCGGCGTCGCTGATCCGTGCCGACGGCCTCGAGCCCGCCCAGCGGCTCGCGGTGTACGCCAACACGGTGCGGGTGAATTTCCGCGCGGCGCTGGCCTCGACCTACCCGGTGCTCGAACGTCTGGTGGGGGCGGAGTACTTCGCTACGCTGGTCGACCGCTACGGCCAGGAACACCCGTCGTTGAGCGGTGATCTCAATCGGGCTGGCGATTCGCTGGCACAGTTTCTCGACCAACTGCACGGCGCCGACGAGTACGCGTATCTGCCGCACGTGGCGCGTTTCGAGTGGGCCTGCCAGGAGGCGTTGCTCGCCGCGCCGCACCCGCCGCTGGATCTCGCCGCGCTCGCGGCAGTGCCGTCGGCCGAGTACGAGAACCTCCAATTCCTGCTGCACCCGAGCCTGCGTCTGTTCGACTCGCCCTATCCGGTGCGCGCCATCTGGCAGGCCAACCTCGACCCGGACGTGGAACCGCCGCCCATCGATCTCGGCGCGGGCGGGGAACGGCTCGCGATCCTGCGCCCGGCGCTCGACCTCTCCTTCCTGCCGCTCGGCGCGGGCGAGGCTGCCTGCCTCGGCACCCTCGCCGCCGGCGAGCCACTCGGGGCGGCGCTCGAAGCCGGCGCGGGCGATCCGGACTTCGATGCCGGCGCGGCGCTGCCACGCTTCGCCGCCACCGGCGTCCTGGTCGGTTTTCGCAGTGCGTCACGAGGTCCTGCTATCCTCGACCCATGAACCCGGAACGGCAGCGACTGCGCGACGATGCCGCGGGTCCCGGCGGCTTTCAGCACTGGGGCCCGTATCTCGCGGAGCGGCAGTGGGGCACCGTGCGCGAGGACTACAGCGCCGACGGCAACGCCTGGGACTACTTCCCGTTCGAACACGCACACTCGCGCGCCTATCGCTGGGGCGAGGACGGGCTGGCCGGGTTCAGCGACGCCGAGCAGCGGGTCTGCCTGTCGCTCGCCCTGTGGAATGGCCGCGATGCACTGCTCAAGGAGCGGCTGTTCGGCCTCACCAACGCGCAGGGCAATCACGGCGAGGACGTCAAGGAGGTGTACTACTACCTCGACGCGACGCCCAGCCACTCGTACTTGAAGATGCTCTACAAGTACCCGCAGGCGGCCTTTCCCTACGAGGCCCTGATCGGCGAGAACGCACGCCGCGGCCTCACCGACCCGGAATTCGAGCTGTGGGACACCGGGGTGTTCGACGGCGGCCGCTATTTCGACGTGTTCGTGGAATACGCGCAAGGCGAGCCCGGCGACATTCTAATGCGCGTCACCGCGGTCAATCGCGGCCCGGAGGCCGCGGTGCTGCACGTGATTCCGCAGCTCACCCTGCGCAACACCTGGAGCTGGGACCACGGCGTGGTGCGGCCGAGCCTGATCGCCCTGGGGGCCGACCACCTCGGAATAGAGGCGCACGCGCGCGGCGCCGTGCGGCGCCTGTACGCGGAGGCCGGAGCGCAGCTGCTGTTCACCGACAACGAATCCAATGCGCCGCGCCTGTGGGGCGCGCAGCCCAAGCGCGGCGCCGCGAACGGCGCGCCGGCGAGCAACGGCGGCTACTACAAGGACGGCTTGCACGAGCGCATCGTCCGCGGCCGAGAGGACGCGGTGAATCCCGAGGGCGTCGGCACCAAGGCCGGCGTCTGGCACTCGGGCACGCTCGCAGCGGGCGCCACGGCCGTATACCGGCTGCGGCTCACGCGCAACGACCTGGTGCACCCGTTCGCCGACTTCGACGCACTCTTCGATGAACGGCGCGCCGAGGCGGACGCCTTCTACGCCGAACTGCAGGCAGGTCTCGCCTGCGCCGACGCGCGCGCCGTGCAGCGCCAGGCGTTCGCGGGTCTCATCTGGAGCAAGCAGTTCTACCACTACGACGTGGCGCGCTGGCTCGACGGCGACCCGAAGCAGCCGCCACCGCCGCCCGCGCGGCTGCATGGCCGCAATGCCGAGTGGCGCTCGCTCAACAATGCCGACGTGATCTCCATGCCGGACACCTGGGAGTACCCCTGGTACGCGGCCTGGGACCTGGCCTTCCACTGCATCCCGTTCGCGCTCATCGATCCCGCATTCGCCAAGCGCCAGCTCGTGCTGCTGACCCGCGAGTGGTACATGCACCCCAACGCGCAGCTCCCCGCCTACGAGTGGGCCTTCGGCGACTCGAATCCGCCGGTGCACGCCTGGGCGGCGTGGCGGGTGTACCAGATCGACCGCAAGCACCACGGCGGCCGCGGCGACCGCGAGTTCCTCGAGCGGGTGTTCCACAAGCTGATGATGAACTTCACCTGGTGGGTGAACCGCAAGGACGTCGCCGGCCGCAACGTCTTCCAGGGCGGATTCCTGGGACTCGACAACATCGGTGTGTTCGACCGGAGCCAGCGCCTGCCCGGCGAGGTGGCGCTCGACCAGACCGACGCCACCAGCTGGATGGCGATGTATTGCCTCAATCTGATGCGCATCGCGCTGGAGCTCGCGCTCGAAGACCCGGTGTACCAGGACATCGCCAGCAAGTTCTTCGAGCACTTCCTCGCCATCGCCGAAGCCATCGAGGGCGACGGCCACGCGGGCCCCGGGCTGTGGGACGAGGAGGAGCAGTTCTTCTTCGACGTGCTGCACGTCCCCGACGGCGCGCCGATGCGCCTGAAAGTGCGCTCCCTGGTGGGCCTCCTGCCGCTCCTCGCCATCGAGGTGCTGGAGCCGGAACTCCTCGAGCGGCTGCCGGAGTTCGCACGGCGGCTCGAGTGGCTGCTCGCGCACCGGCCGACGCTCGCCGCGCGGGTGTCGCACTGGCACGTGCCGGGGCACGGCGAGCGCCGGCTGCTCGCGCTGCTGCGTTCCCACCGGCTGGTGATGGTGCTAAAGCGAATGCTCGACGAGACCGAGTTCCTCTCGGCGCACGGCGTGCGCTCGCTGTCGCGCGCGCATCGCGACGCGCCGTACGAGTTCAAGTTCGCCGGCCAGACCTTCACCGTGCGCTACACGCCGGCGGAGTCGGAGAGCCGCGCCTTCGGCGGCAACTCCAACTGGCGCGGGCCGGTGTGGTTTCCGCTCAATTACCTGATCATCGAGTCGCTGCAGAAGGCGCACTACTACTACGGCGACGGCTTCAAGGTGGAGTGTCCCACCGGCTCGGGGCGTCAACTCAACTTGGGCGAGGTGGCCGCGGAGCTCGGCCGGCGGCTGGCGCGTCTGTTCCTCGCCGACGAGACGGGACGGCGACCGGTGCTCGCAGCCATGCCGGCGCTCGCCGGCGATCCGCACTGCCGTGACCACCTGCTGTTCTACGAGTACTTCGACAGCGACAGCGGCCGCGGCGTCGGCGCCTCGCACCAGACCGGGTGGACCGCGCTGATCGCGAAACTTCTCATGCCGCGGGCCTGAACCCGAGCCCGTCACGAGTGAGCGGCGGCGCGCGCCTGCGCTACACTCGAGTTCAAGCTTGCGCGTACGAGGATGGCCATGACGGAACCGAACACCCCCCCGATCGCCCGCTCCGAGGAGGAGTGGCGGCAAACGCTCGCGCCGGAGACCTACACGGTGATGCGCCAGCACGGCACCGAGCGCGCCGGCACCAGTCCGCTCAACTTCGAGAAGCGCACCGGGATGTACGCTTGCGCCGCCTGCGGCACGGCGCTGTTCGACTCGGGCACCAAGTACGAGAGCGGTAGCGGTTGGCCGAGTTTCTTCAAGCCCCTGCCGGGCGCCGTGGCGACCACGGTCGACCGCAGCCACGGCATGGTGCGCACCGAGGTGCACTGCGCGCGCTGTGGCGGGCATCTCGGGCACGTGTTTCCCGACGGCCCGGCCCCCACGGGCGAGCGCTACTGCATGAACGGGGTCGCGCTCAAGTTCGAGCCGCGTTGAGCGGCACGCAGCTCGCGAGCGTGCCGGCGCGCTCGCTGTGCACCGACTGCGGCATCTCGCGCGGGCCCGATCCCAAGGCCTGCGGGCGAGCCTGTCAGTTCATCCGTCCCGACTACCCACGCCTCGAGGCGCAGGTGCACGGCCGGGTCCGCGATCCTTTGAAGCCCGACGAGCGCTTCTTCGGGCCGTTCGAGCGCATGCTGCGCGCAAGGCTCGCGCCGCCGCGCGCGGGTGCGCAGTGGACCGGCATCGCCACGCGCATCGGCGAGCGGCTGCTCGAATCCGGCGCGGTGGACGCCGTGCTCACCGTGGCCCCGGACCCCGCCGACCGCTGGCGGCCGGTGCCGGTGCTGATCACCGACCCGGCCGACATGGCGCAGGCGCGCGGCATGCGCATGGGCTACGCGCCGCTGCTCGCGTTGCTCGAACCGGCGCGCCAGCGCGGCTACAGGCGCATCGCGGTGATCGGCATTCCCTGCCAGGTGTATGCGCTGCGCGCCCTGGAGCGTGAGCTCGATTTCGAACGACTGTACGTGATCGGGACCCCGTGTTCCGACAACACCACCACCGCGAACTTTCACGAGTTCCTGAAACTGCTCTCCCCGCATCCCGAGACCATCACCTACCTCGAGTTCCGCGCCGACTATCACGTCGAGCTGCGCTTCGCGGACGGCACGCGGCGCGCGATCCCGTTTCTGCTGCTGCCGCTCTCCGAGCTGCCGGCGGATTTCTTTCCGCTCACCTGCCGCACCTGCGTCGACTACACCAACACACTCGCCGATCTCACGGTGGGGTACATGGGCGGCGACGGCGACCAGTGGCTCATCGTGCGCAACGCGCGGGGCGCCGAGCTGGTCGCGCTCCTTGGCGACGAACTCGTGACGGCGGCGCCCACCAGCCGCGGCAAGCGGGCAGGTCCCGTGAAAGGCTTCCTCGCCAACACCTTGCGTGCGGCCGGCGGACTGCCGTTGCGGCGCATGCCGCGCTGGCTGCGGCCACTGGTCGGCTGGCTCATGCCACGGGTGGGCCCGCGGGGCCTCGAATTCGCGCGCTCACGGGTGGAAATGAAGGCGATCGAGACGGTGGTGCACCTGCGGCGCGAGCTGCCGGCGCGCATGAAATCGATGATTCCCGACCATGTCTGGGCGCTGGTGGCGCCGTATGGGCTCGAGGCGCAGCCGGGCGAAAAGACCGAAGGTCCTTGATCGCGTCTCGAGTCAGTCACACTTTAGACGCCGCACGCCTTCATGGTGGAGACGCTTGCGCGTGAGGCCGAGCGACTGGAACTGCGGGCGCGCTTCGCCGCCGAGGCGGCGGCCTCCGAAGCCGAGGCGCTCGCCAGTGGCAAGGCCATCTCGCTCGACAAGGCGTTCGATTACCTCGACGGTCGGTTGGCCGGCGCCAAGGTTCACGACGGCGCCTGATCGAGCCGCTGCAGCACGTCGGTCGCCTGAAACAGGCGCCCCCACCGCCGCTCGTTGACCAGGCTCACGATGCCGGCGTCCAACAGATTGTTGAGCGCGGCGTTGGCGGCGGGTATCGAGACTTCCAGGCCCGCGGCGGCCTGCTGCACCGGCAGCACGGGGTGCCCCATCAGGAATCGCGGCAAGCGCCGTGTCGCCGAATCCGCGCGATACCCGCGCAGCTCGCGTTCCCATCGGCTCGCGAGCGCGTCCAAGTCCTCGGCGATCGAGATCGACTCGGCGCATGACTCGACCACGGCGCGACACAACAGCGCGCACCACGGCACCCAATCGCCGCGTAGCTGCACACTGGCCAAGGCCGCGTAGTACTCCCGCTTGGAGCGCAGCAAAGTTCCCGAGAGATAGAGAGGCGGGTACTTGAGAATCCCCGTCTCCATGTCCCGCATGCAATCAGAGATCGACGCCGGCGGTGCCGGCACGAACGTAGCGTCCTCGATGCGCAGCGTGAGACCGATCCAGACCTGGTCCTCGCGATATCGACCCACCCGGAAACGAGCTGCCTCGTCGCTCATCAACACGGCGTGCAAGTCGTCGATCAGCGCCAGGTCGAGCGCTTGGCGCCCGTGTGTACGCACTCGTTCGAGCCCCAGCTGGAGCGCTTCGACATTGCGAGGTACGCAGCGTCGAAGCCGACCCGGGCAGCCACTTCGTGCGGCAGATAACGTGGTGTTGGCGGAGCCACCAGAGTCAACGCGTGCGGCCGGCCCGCCACCGGCACGAGATAGCGCCTCAGATGTTCGGCAACGTCGTCGCGACGCTTAGCGTTTGTCCGCAGACTTTGACAATTTTTTTTAATTTACGACAGTAACTTAAATTATTACCCCCACTTATTAAGCTTGACGAGCAACCGCAGTAGCGGACGGCGGCTTCGAGGGATCAGTGCCGGATACAAAACCCTTTTCAAATCCCCAACTTACTGATCCGGAAATTTATACTGGCGCCGACGATCCGCCGGAATCCCCATAGCCGTCACTGGAGCTGTTACTGGAATTCCCGCTCTCCTCCCTGCTCCGTCACCGGGATAACGGCAATTCGACGTGCCAATCGGGTCGCCGTCCGGGTGACTGTCATTCAATGACCGGTTGTCCCACTCATCAGATTCCTGGGCAGATTCGTGGGCCTTGCGATGCATTTCCAGGGGCGCCAGCTCTTGACCCCACAGATCCGGATATTCCGATAGAATGCCATTTTTATGGCAAAGTTCCTCCCATGAAAGCCTCCATAGATTCTGCGGGTCGCATTGTCATTCCGAAGGCGCTCCGCCAAGCCTTGGACCTGAAGCCCGGTCAGCCCCTTGAAATTCGCGCCGGCGACGGCCGTCTCGAAATCGAAGTGGCGCCAACGCCGGTCAAACTCTTAAAGCGTGGCAAGGGCGTGGTCGCGGTACCCGCCACCAGCCTTCCAAAGCTTACGGCTGATCAAGTGCGGGAAACCATCGAGCGCATTCGCCGGTGAGAGCGGCGGATACCAGCTTTGTTGTGGCCGCGTTTGCATCCTGGCACGAACATCATGAAGCGGCGCGCGAAGTTTTGGACGAAGGCGTGAGACTCGTCGAGCATTGCGCGCTCGAGACATATTCAGTACTAACCAGGTTGCCACCGCCGCACCGCTGCGGCGCGGCCGTCGCTCGCGATTTTCTAAAGTTACGTTTCCCCTCCCGCTACTTGCGCTTGGACTCCGCTGCATTCAGGCACTTCGTGTTGCATTTGCCCGATCACAACGTCGTCGGGGGATCCACCTATGATGCCTTGGTTGCCGCGACCGCTGCGGCGAACAGTGCAGAACTTGTAACCTGTGACAAGCGGGCTGCCGGCATCTATGAGAGCTACGGTGTGAAAGCACTCTTCATCGGCAGAGGACCGTAGTGGCCGATTGGTGGAGCGGACGTCGCGATGACTACGCCACCAGCTTCAACGTCGGTCGCAATCCCAGACGCCCGGCCATCACCAGCAGCATATCCGCGCTGAAGTCCCGCAATGCACCATTCCTCCGGGAATGCTTTCAGATCGCTGAGACTGGAGCCCCTCAATCCTTGGGCAGCACGAGCCTCAGGCCCGCGCGCACGCGTTCGCGCAAGGGAAACAACACACCGGCCGCCTCGGCGTACCCGTCGAAGCGGGCGAAGACCGCCGCGACCTCGCCGAAGATCCTCGTGACCTGGCCACGCCTAAGTCCCGCGACGGCGGCCGACGCCTGCAGATCGCTCATCGTGAACTCGTCGCGCTTGCCGTTGATCGTCATCTGATGGGTCGAGGTCCACGCGCCCGACGGGTTGTAGCTGAAGGTCATGTCGTAGGCCGGCGCGAGCGACCAGCTCCCGCGTTTGTCCATGAGGAAGGCGACGTTCTTGACGTGGTCGTCCTGGTTGCGGCCGATGACGTTGAACACCATGCGTCGGTACAGCTGTTCGACGGCACTCGGCGGCAGGCCCAGCCGCTTGATCACCGCGAAGGCCTGCTCGTAGGAATGGGCGCCGGCCTGGTTGAAATCGTAGTGCGCGAGTGCGCCGAGCGATTGCATGTGGAGCTTGCCGCCGTCCTCGAGTCGATCGAAGCGACGCGCCATGAAATGGCGGCGCGGGCCCTCGATGAGGAGCCGGCACTCGCTCATGACCACGCCGGCATCCACCGCCATGCGCGCGTAGGCAAATTCCAGTGCGCCGTAGCCGGCGGGATCCTCGAGCTCCTTGTCGCGGTTGCCGCTGACACCGTCGAATTTGAGCAGCCAGTAGCCGAAGCCTGCGGGTGCCGGAACCTGGCCCGAGCGCACCTCGTTGGTGACCGGATTCCACGCGATCACCGCCTTGGCACGGGCGCCGCCGGCCGAGGTACCCACCCGCAGGATGTCCTCGAGCGTGCCGCGCCGGGCATCGTCGGCGAAGGTCCCGGAGAGATCTTCGCGACGGGTGAGCACGCGCGCGGCGAGCTGCACGAGCGCTTCGATCTCGACCGGCGCGGAGCGTTGCACGCGCGTGCCGATCACGGGATGGAACTCGAGCGCCCCCATGCCGCGTACGCCGACGTAACAGAGCCGCTCCACGGCGTTGAAGGAATCGGGGCGGCGGCCCTGGGCGGCGAGCCAGGCGTCGATCAGCGCATGCCCGAACTTATCGGGCAGCGAGTCGGCGAGCAGGCCTGGAAGCCCGTGAAAGCTCGCGCGTGACAGCGCCGGAAAGGTGTAGACGGTCGGTGCGAGCGGCATGACCAGCGGCGCGAGTTCGATGCCGCTCGTCCGAAACTCGGGGGCATACTCGAAGGCTGCGACGTCCTCGCCGTCACCGAGAGCGACCGCACCGATGCGCCGCCCCCAGAGCCGCACCTCGGCGACCGTGGCCACGAGTCATTCACCCCAGGTCCACACCGCCGGCGCGGTGCGCCCGCGCGCCCGCGGCGCCCGCTTGCGTTCACGCCCGCGCGCTTCGAGCAACGCGAGCGGACTCGGTGCGCGCGCCGGCAACGCCGCATCCAGCGCGCCGAGCGCATCGAGCGCACCCAGCACCCGCAGCACCGCGGCGAAGGCCACGGACGTCCCGCGCTCGAGGCGTTCGATGGTGCGTTTAGGAACGCCCGCCCGCTCGGCCAATTCCGCCTGCGAAAGGCGAAGATCGATACGCCGCTGCGCGAGCCGCTGACCGAACTCGCAGAGCAGCGCCTCGGTAGTCAATTCGGAGGTCAGATGCATTAATTCGCCATATGCGTCGAAATAAATCAGAATTTTAATTTATTTCGCCGCGAATGGCGATTTTACTTCGATTAATAATTCGCCGTATCTGGCGGATAGTTACCCGAATTATAGTTTAATCGCCAATTTTGGCGATTTAAAATGGTTTTAGCACTCAAGATCCGGCATCGCCGACGCCGCTGCGACCTGGGCAGCGGCGGCGGCGATGCCGGCGCGATCAACTCTTGTGCTCGCCCTGCCACTTCTCGACGGCGGCCATCGTCTTCTCGACGTGACCGTCGGGATCGAGCGCCGTGTACTCGAAGATGATCTTGCCGGTGGGCGCGATCACGTAGGAGGTGCGGTTGGCGTACTCCGGCTTGATGGCGAGCACGGCGTCATAGGACTTCATGATCTTCTGATCGGCGTCCGAGGCCACCGCGAACTTGTTGCGGCACTCGGTGACCGAGAACTTGTTGAGCTTCTCGATCGGGTCGTGGGAGACGCCGATGACCGTGGCGCCCAGCGCCTGGAACTTGGCCGTGGCCTCGGCGAACTCATGCGCCTCGATGGTGCAGCCGGGCGTGAAGGCGGCCGGGTAGAAATAAAGCACCACCGGTCCCTTCTTGAGCGCATCGGCGAGGGAGAAGGTGAACGGCTTGCCGGC
>DAIDHD010000006.1 GCA_027459765.1 Gammaproteobacteria bacterium
CGTCTGAATCCGCGACAAGAACGGCAACGCTTCACGCTTCAGCCCGGCGATGAGTTCTGGTATTAGATTGGGAACATCTGTATTCCAACTATCAGAACCGCCAGAACCGTCGCGAAGACGCCAGCCGACATTGTGTGTCGATTGTGTGTCGATTGTGTGTCGATTGTGGGTTGAATGTGTGTCGATTGTGTGTTGATTGTGTGTCGATTGTTGGTTGATTGTTTGTCGATTGTGTGTCAATTGTGTTTCGCTTCCCTGTCGATTGCGTGTCAGCTGTCTATCGATTGTGTATCGATTTTGTGTCGATTGTGTGTCGATTGTGTGTCGATTGTGGGTCGACTGAGTTTGTGGATTATGTGTCGATATGCCGACTGTGTTCCTGTTCGACCGGCTGCGGGCGGGCTTCGCGCTGCCGGAAGTGCAGGAGCCGGCGATCGATCAACAACTCGCCTGGTTCCAGCACAACCCGGAATACCTCGACCGGGTCTTCCAGCGCGCCCAGCGCTACCTCTATCACGTGGTGTGCGAGGTCGAGGCACGCGGCATGCCGACCGAGTTCGCGCTCCTCCCCGTGGTGGAGAGCGCCTACGAGCCGTTCGCCTACTCCGTGAGCCGTGCGGCCGGCCTGTGGCAGTTCATCCCGGGGACCGGGGTGCGCTTCGGCCTCAAGCAGGACTGGTGGTACGACGGCCGCCGTGACGTGATCGAATCCACCCGCGCGGCGCTCGACTACCTGCAGGCGCTGCACGACCAGTTCGACGGCGACTGGCTGCTCGCCATCGCCGCCTACAACGTCGGCGAGGCCAACGTGCAGCGCCAGGCCGACTTCAACCGCGCTCACGGCCGGCCGGTGGATTTCTGGCACCTGACGCTGCCCGCCGAGACCCGTGCCTACGTGCCGAAGCTGCTCGCCATGAAGCGCCTGATGGCCGAGCCCGAGCGCTATGGCCTCAACTTCGCGCCGATCCCCAACCAGCCCTACTTCGCCGTGGTCGACGTGGGCTCGCAGATCGACCTGAAGGTGGCGGCGCAGCTCGCCAACACCCCCTACGATGAACTGGTGGCCCTCAATCCGGGCTTCAACCGCTGGGCCACCGACCCGACCGGCCCGAACCGGCTCCTGGTACCGATCGACGCGGCGGACGCGATCGAGGCGGGACTGAAGAATCTCACGCCGGATGAACGGGTGCCGTACGTCACGGTGGAGGTCCGCCGGCGCGAGACGCTCGCGAGCGTCGCACGGCGTACCGGGGTGCCGGCGCCGGTGATCGCGCGCTTGAACGATCTGCACGGCTCGCGCCTCGCGGCGGGCACGGTGCTCAAATTGCCGCAGACTCAAGGGGAACTGCCCGCCAAGGTGCTCACCGCCGCGGCCCGGGTGGACAAGCCGCAGGCCGACGCGGGCACGCGCGCGCAGCGCCCCATCGTCTATCGCGTGCGCGCCGGCGAGACGCTCTATAGCATTGCCCGCCGCCACGGCACCACGGTGAGCGCGCTCGCCAAGCTCAACAACCTGGACGCCACCGACACCCTGTCGCAGGGCCAGCGCCTGGTGATCCGCCGCGCGGGCGTGCGCAGCTACCGCGACGAGCGCGTCGGCGGCGGGCGGCGCGTGCTCTACACCGTGCGCGCCGGCGACACGGTGTACAGCATCTCGCACAAGTTCCAGGTCACGGAGGCGCAACTGAAGACCTGGAACGGCCTCAACCGCCGCCACCAGATCCGCATCGGCCAGCGGCTCGTGATGTACGTGGAAGCGAACCGCGAGCAGGGCTGACCGGCGGCGCCGACCGCGGCGCCGCGCATTCAACGACAACACCTTGAGGACCAGCATGGGATTCTTGAAGGGCAAGCGGGCCTTGATCGTCGGATTGGCCACCGACCGCTCCATCGCCTACGGCATCGCCGAGGCCATGCACCGTGAAGGCGCGGAACTCGCCTTCTCCTACATCGAGCGCATGGCCGACCGGGTGGTGCCGCTCGCCAGAGAGTTCGGATCGGAGATCACCTTTCCGATGGACGTGGGCTCGGACGAGGACATCGAGCGCGGCTTCGCGACCCTCAAAGGGCATTGGCCGGCGTTCGACATCCTGGTGCACGCGGTGGCGTTCGCGCCGCGCGAGGCGCTCGCCGGGCGCTTCGTCGACGTCACCACCCGTGAGGGCTTTCGCGTCGCGCACGACATCTCGAGCTACAGCCTGACCGCGCTCGCGCGCGCCGCCCGCCCCTTCATGCAGGGCCGCGCCGGCGCCATCGTCACCTTGAGCTATCTCGGCGCGATGCGCTCGCTGCCGAGCTACAACGTCATGGGCCTCGCCAAGGCGAGCCTGGAGGCCAACGTGCGCTTCCTCGCCGCCGATTTGGGGCCCGAGGGCATCCGGGTCAACGGCGTCTCCGCCGGGCCCATCAAGACCCTGTCGGCGGCGGGCATCTCGGGACTGCGCCGCATGCTGCAGCACGTCGCCGCGGTCTCCCCGATCCGCCGCAACGTCACCATCGAGGACGTGGGCAACACCTGTGCATTCCTCTGCTCCGACCTCGCTGCGGGCATTACGGGGGAGATCACCTACGTCGACGGGGGCTACAATTCGGTGGGCATGGCCTTCCCGGAGGAGCCTGAGGGCGCCTGAGCGCCTTGCGCAGCGCGGGCAGCCGGAACCGGCAGGCAGGGTCTGCCGTCCAACTGGCGGGCGTGCCACGGCGACGGCTCAGCGCGTCTGTCCTCCGGCGTTGGGGAGCGTGCGTTGTTGCGTGTAGGGGCGGTCCCGCAGGGCCGCCTGAACGTTCGAAACGAGGCAAGGAATATGTCAAATCGAGGGCTTGTTCGATTGATCGCCACCGCCGGGCTGACGAGCGCGCTCGCCGCCTGCGCCAATCTTCCCGTCACCGTCGACGTGAACCCCAACCTCTCCGCCAGCATGTGCCACAACTACGCCTTCGCGCCCACGCACGTGCCGAGCGGCGGCCAAGGCGCGTTCGGCAACCCGATCAACGCCGAGCGGCTGCGCGTCGCGGTGGAGAATCACCTCGCCGCCCGCGGGCTCGCCAAGGTGGACCTGAAGGACGCCGACTGCGTGGTGGGCTACGCCATGGGCTCTCGCCAGGTCATGGACCAGTACTACGGCGGCTTGGGCGCCATGTGGGGCTTCGGCTGGGGCTGGTACGGCGGCTACGGCTACTGGGGCGGGCCGTGGGGCTACGACGGCACCTACGTCTACGACGAGACCCGCATCACCGTGGATCTTTTCGAGGCCAAGACCCACAAGCCGATCTGGCACGCCTATGTGACCGAGAGCGTGTCGGACTTGAAGGGCCCGCGTGCCGACGAGCACATCAACGTCGGCGTGGACGCGATCTTCGGCAAGTTCCCGATCCCGGCGCCGGCCGCGGCGGCGCCGGCGCATTAGGGACTGCGCTCGCGGTCAGTCAGGGTTGGCGCGCTTCGGCGCTCGCCAGTGCGCGCGCCTGACGCGCCGACTCGTGCTCGAACGCGGGCTCGAGATCAGCGACGTCGCGCGCGCTCAGGCCGATGTCTGGAGCGGCCGCGAGGGTACGCCATTGCGCGAGTTTCGTCGCAACGGTACCGGCAACCCGCTCGGCTTCGGACCTTTGCATGTCGAAGTACTCGGCCTCGGAGCATAGTTGCTCCAGGGACGTGATTGGACCCGAGGCTTCGCTCAACCAGGTCTTCGACTCTTTTTCCTTGTCAGGGAAGGGGTTCACGTCGAAGGCCGGCGCAAGGCGCCACCGCCCTTCCCCGGCGTAGAGAAACCCGACGTTCCAAAGGTGGTCATCGACGTTCGTGACGAGCAGATTGATGAGCAAGCGCCGCCAGAGCTCGCGGAGGTCAGCCGACGGCACCGCGCTCACGCGTCGAATCGCATCGGCGAGTTCCGTATACGCGCGATCCTCCTCTCGACGAGCCTGCAACAGCGAGCCTCCCGAGAGGTAGGGGATGCGAGCTCCGTCGGCCGTACGATCAAAGCGGCGCACGACGGCAATATCCGTGTTTTCGACCCGAATCACCCGCGCCGCGGCGGCCTGACAACCCGCATGTGCGACCAGACGCAGGGCAAGGACCTCGCTGCGCACGATCGAGCGCTCGTCGCTCAGGCTCGGGAACTTGCCGATCGCAAGCGAGCCATCCTCGTCGATGACCGTGCATTTCGGGCGCAAGCCGCCGAGGGACGTGGCTTTCCCCTGCAGGTAGTCGAGATCAGCGTCGTCTTCCGAGCCTTCTTCCACCCTGCGCGCGGCCGCCGATACGCGGCCGAGATCGACAAGTTGCGGTGTTCTGAATGGGTCGCCGGATCCCAGGAAGCGGCCATTTTCGTCGGCGAGGCGTAACGCGCCGATTCGACTGAAGTCATCGACCGCCGCCAAGTAGTCCATGGCGGTCAGCGAGCGAAGATCGGGGTCATTTGCGCGCCGTTTGGCGTGTGCCCGACTGATGACGCGCCTCCCCCAGGCATCGGGCGCCGTATCGGCGATGGCGCCGGGAAACGGCGAGTCCAAGGCACTGAGCGCACGCCGTGTGCTGAACTCGGCCTGCAGCGGCAGATCGGGAGAGACTTCGAATCTTTCGGGCGAGCGCAGCCACTGCGTCGAATACCCGAAGCTCGAGTACTCACGATGACCGTCGCGTACGAATGAAAGGCGACCCACTGGAACCGCCTGGGCACCCAGGTCAACTCGTACGGTTCGCCGGTACGCCTGCGCCTTCACATCGCGGCCTTCGGCTGACGCTTCTTGCGGATACGCTTGGGCAACTCTTCGTTCATCAACAAGAGCCCCAGTTCGTCGGCGCCGGTATCCAAAAGCTGTTCCAGGCGCTGCACTTCACCGAGGACACAGAGAATTCGCGCCAGATGCGCGAGAGATCCGCTTGGTTCACCCTTTTCCAGTCGCTTGAGCGTGTTGAGCCCGATGCCGCTCCTCTCTGCCAGCGACGCCTGGGAGTACTTGCGGCGACGTCGCAGCAGCGCCAGATCCTGGCCCAGTTTCAGGAGCGCTCGGGAGGCCGGCAAAGGCAGAGGATACCGTTTCATTATAGCTCCAATATGAGCTTCTAACGAATTTAAGAGCCCACAAGAGAGCTATTATACCCTGTGCGCCAGATATGCTCGCAACTCACCGACGACGCATCGCCGGCCGGTGCACGAAGGCGTAGTACAGCGCCGCGAGCACCGCGCCGGCGAGCACGACCAGCAGCGCGAAGCGGCGTAGCGACCCGGCGATCAGCGCCGGGTGGTCGCCGGCGGTCTTGCCGAGCCAGGCGAGCACCGAACACCACACCAACGACCCCATGAGCGTGGCGGCGGCGTAGCCGCGGTAGTCGAGCCGCAGGATCCCCGCCGGTATGCCGATGAGGTGGCGGATGATGGGCAATAGCCGCGCGAAGAACACGCCCGCCCAGCCGTAGTGCGCGCTGAAGCCTTCGGCGAGCGTGATCTGGCGCGCGCTCAAGGCGAAGTAGGGTCCGAACCGCAGTACGAGCGGCCGGCCGAGCGCGCGCGCGGCGAGGTACATGAGCGTGGCGCCGAGCCAGGATCCGGCGGTGCCGGCGAGCACCACCCCGGTGATCGACAGGTGACCCTGGGTGTGGGCCACGTAGGCCGCCGGTGGGATGACGAGTTCGCTCGGCACCGGCACCAGCGTGCTCTCGAGCGCCATCAGCCCCGCGATCAGCCAGTAACCGCCCTGGTCGAGCCCGGCGAGATACCGGTCGATGACGTGCGCGAGGAGCGCGTGCACGGCAATCCCCGGCCGCGCTACTCGATCGCCTGGGGATTGAGCACGACCTTGGCGTCGTCACGGGCCGCCGCCGCGTAGGTCTGCGCCTCGAGCGCCGCCTCGCGTGCCGCGAACTGGCGCTTCAGGGCGATCGCCTCCGTGGCCGCGTCACTGGACGGATCGACACGCGCGCCGCTCACGTCGAGCACCGCCGCGTCGCCGTCCTTCAAGGCCACCTCGGCGAACACCGGCGCCTTGTCGGGCTTCGGCCCCGCGAAGGCGCGCTCGCGAATCTCCTGCGGCACGCTCGCATCGCTGCGCCCGATGTACTTGGGCGCGTTCGCGGTGACGCCGAGGCCCTTGGCCACGGCCTCCAGCGACTCGCCCGCCTTGAGCTTGTCGATGGCCGCCTGGGCGGCCGCCGTGGCAAGTTCCACGCCGCGTGCCTTCTGCCAGGCCGCGAGCACCGCGTCGTGCACCTCGGCGAGCGGCTTCTGCTGCGGCACCTGGTGGTTGGTCGCGCGCAGCACCACGCCGCGGCCCTGGTCCATCTCGACGATGGGGCTCAAGTGACCGTCGAGCACGTCCTGGCTGAAGGCGGCCTCGATGACCTTGGGATTGGCGCCGAGGGCGCCGCCGCCGCTCGCGCGGCTGAAGCCGGTCACGCTCTGCACCGTCAGGCCCGCCTTCTTGGCCACCGCCGCGAGGTCGGTGCCGTTCTGCAGCGCCGCGTCGGCGAGCTGATCCTGGGCGGCATTGAAGAGCCGCTCCGCCTCGCTGCGACGGTATTCCGATTCCAGATCGGCCTTGGCCTGTTCGAACGTCTTGGTGCTCGCCGGCTGGATACCCTCGAGCTTCAGGACGTGATAGCCGAACTGGGTCTTCACGGGGCCGCGGATCTCGCCCTCCTTCATGGAGAACGCGGCGTCGGCGAACGGCGCCACGAAGGCCTTACGCTCCGACCAGCCGAGATCGCCGCCCTGCGGGGCGGAACCCGGATCCTGAGAGAGCTCCTTGGCGAGCTTGGCGAAGTCCTCGCCCGCTTGCGCGCGCTTCAGCGCCACCTCTGCCTTGGCCTTGGCGGCGGCGTCGTCCTTCGGGTCGTTGACGGCGATGAGGATGTGCCGCACCCGCCGCTGCTCCGCTTGCGTGAAGCGCTCCGGCGTCTTCTGCTTCTGTTCCTCGAAATAGGCCTTGAGCTGATCGTCGGTGACTTGGACCTTGGCGGCGAGGTCGGCGAGCGAGAGCTCGACGTACTGCAGGTCGACCGTCTCCGGGGTCATGTAGTCGGACTTGTGCGCCTCGTAATAGGCCTTCACCGCGGCCTCGTCCGGCGTCACGCTCTTGGCGTAGGCGGCCGCGGAGAGCGTGAAGTAGCCCACCTCGCGCTGTTCGCGGGTGAGGGCCCGCACGCGCGCCACTTCCGAGGGCGTCGCGAAGCTGGAGGCCGACAGATCGCTCGCCAGCTGGCGCGCCTTCAAGTCACGCCGGAACAGCGTCTCGATCTCCGCCACCGAACGGCCCTGCGCGCGCAGCACCGCCACCGCGTGCGCGAGGTCGAACTTGCCGTCCACCTGGAACGCCGGGATGCGCGCCATCTCCGCGAGCAGCGCCGCGTCGCTGACGCGATAACCCAGATCGTCGGTGCGGGTCACGAGCGCGGCGTTGTCTACGTATTCGTCGAGCACGCGCTTCTTGATCTCGTTGCGGCGCGCCTCGTCGAGGGCGCCGTTCGCCTGGCGCTCGGCCTGGGCGAGTTCGCTCTGGTAGGCCTGGCGCACGTCGTTGGCGCCGATCTCCAGGCCGTTGACCTTGGCCGCGTAGGTCGGAGCACCCAGCGTCCAGTTGATTCCCCAGAGCACGAACACGAGCGCGATTGCGCCCAAAACGACATAGGCCACCCAGCCGGTGAGCTTGTCGTGAATGGTCTGCAGCACCTTTGAAGCCCTCTTTCGCGACCGACCCGCACCGTCCGCACGCGCTCATCGCGCGGCGCGGCCTTCTGTCCAAGGCCGCGCGGGACGCTCACTTTTAAAGGAAATGGCGGAGTGGACGGGACTCGAACCCGCGACCCCCGGCGTGACAGGCCGGTATTCTAACCAGCTGAACTACCACTCCGCGTGCTGGTGGGTGCTGAGGGGATCGAACCCCCGACCCTCGCCGTGTAAAAGCGATGCTCTACCAGCTGAGCTAAGCACCCTCGTGAAGGCGAACCCTCCTGGAAGAGGCGCGAGAGTGTACGCGACCCTCGCGCCCTTGGGCAAGCCTTTCAGTGCGCCCGCACCTGGTTCTTGGTGCGCGTGCTCTTGCGGCGCGGCTTCTCGGCCGCCGCGATCGGAGCCGCCGGCTTCACGTCGCTGTTCGGCAGCGCCTCGGGCATGTGCGTCAGCGCCACCTGCAGCACCTCGTCGATCCACTTCACCGAACGGATGTCGAGCTTTTCCTTGATGTTCTCCGGGATCTCGGCGAGATCCTTGACGTTCTCGTCCGGGATCAGCACCGTGGCGATGCCGCCGCGGTGCGCCGCCAAGAGCTTCTCCTTCAAGCCGCCGATGGGCAGCACCTCGCCGCGCAGCGTGATCTCGCCGGTCATCGCGACGTCGGAGCGCACCGGGATCTTGGTGAGCGCCGAGATCAGCGCCGTGCACATGCCGATGCCCGCGCTCGGGCCGTCCTTCGGGGTCGCGCCCTCCGGCACGTGAATGTGCACGTCCGCCTTCTGGTAGAACTCGTTGTCCAGGCCCAGCATCGCGGAGCGGCTGCGCACCACGGTCATGGCCGCCTGGATGGACTCTTGCATCACCGCGCCGAGCTGGCCGGTGTGCGTGAGCTTGCCCTTGCCGGGCACCACCGCCGATTCGATCGACAGCAGCTCGCCGCCCACCTCGGTCCAGGCAAGGCCGGTCACCTGGCCGACGCGGTCGCTCTCCTCGGCCTTGCCGTAGCGGAAGCGGCGCACGCCCAGGTACTCGTCCAGGTTCTTCGGGGTTACCGCGACGCGCTTCTCGGAGGGCTTCAAGAGGAGCTGCTTGACCGCCTTGCGCCCGATCTTGGAGATCTCGCGCTCGAGGTTGCGCACCCCCGCCTCGCGGGTGTAGTGGCGGATCATGTCGAGCACGGCGTCGTCCGAGACGGTGAGCTCGTCGTCCTTCAGGCCGTTCTGTTTCATCTGCTTCGGCAGCAGATAGCGGCGCGCGATGCTCGCCTTCTCGTCCTCGGTGTAGCCCGGGAGGCGGATCACCTCCATGCGGTCGAGCAACGGCGCGGGGATGTTCAGGCTGTTGGCGGTGCAGACGAACATCACCTCCGAGAGGTCGAAGTCCACCTCCAGGTAGTGATCGTTGAAGGTGCCGTTCTGTTCCGGATCCAGCACCTCGAGCAGCGCCGAGGACGGGTCGCCGCGAAAGTCCGTCGACATCTTGTCGATCTCGTCGAGGAGGAACAGGGGATTGCGCACCCCGCACTTGGCCAGGTTCTGGATGATCTTGCCCGGCATCGAACCGATGTAGGTGCGGCGGTGGCCGCGGATCTCGGCCTCGTCCCGCACTCCGCCCAACGACATGCGCACGAACTTGCGGTTGGTGGCGCGCGCCACGCTCTGCCCGAGCGAGGTCTTGCCGACGCCCGGCGGACCCACCAGGCAGAGGATCGGTCCGCGCAGGTTCTTCACCCGCTGTTGCACGGCCAGGTACTCGACGATGCGCTCCTTGACCTTCTCCAGGCCGTAGTGGTCCGCCTCCAGCACCTTCTCCGCGGCGCCGATGTCCAGGTGCACCTTGCTGCGCTTCTTCCAGGGCGACTTCACCAGCCAGTCGATGTAGTTGCGCACCACGGTGGCCTCGGCCGACATGGGCGACATGAGCTTCAACTTCGCGAGCTCCGACTGCGCCTTGTCGCGCGCCTCCTTGGGCATGCCGGCGGCCTTGATGCGCTTCTCGAGCTCGCCGATCTCGTTCGGCGCCTCGTCGAGCTCACCCAGCTCCTTCTGGATGGCCTTCATCTGTTCGTTGAGGTAGTACTCGCGCTGGCTCTTCTCCATCTGCTGCTTGACGCGGCCGCGGATGCGCTTCTCGATCTGCAGCACGTCCATCTCGCCCTCGATGACCGCGAGCATGTGCTCCAGGCGCTTGCGCACGTCCGGGATCTCGAGCACTTTCTGCTTCTCGGAGAGCTTCAAGGACATGTGCGCCGCGACCGTGTCGGCGAGCCGGCCGGCCTGTTCGATGCCGGCGAGCGAGGTGAGGATCTCGGGCGGCACCTTCTTGTTGAGCTTCACGTACTGCTCGAACTGCGTGATGATCGAGCGCGTGAGCACGTCCATCTCGCGCTCCTCGTAGCGCTCGACGTCCGGCAGTGCGGTCACCTCGGCGGCGAAGAATTCCCCTTCGCTCAACTTGTCGATGGTGGCGCGCTCCACGCCCTCCACCAGCACCTTCACCGTGCCGTCGGGCAGCTTCAGGAGCTGCAGGATGGTGGCGACGGTGCCGACCCGGTAGAGATCCTCAGGCTTCGGGTCGTCGACGTCCGCCTGCTTCTGGGCGACGAGCAGGATGCGCTTGTCGGACTTCATGGCCAAATCCAGCGCGACGATGGACTTCTCCCGGCCGACGAACAGCGGGATCACCATGTGCGGGTACACCACCACGTCGCGCAGCGGCAGCACCGGAACGCCGTGGAAGGCCTGGATGGGGGCAGGAACGTCGATCGGGGTAGGGTCGGTCACGTAAGATTCGCTCGCCTTAAAGGTAGTTGCGCCGCGCGGACGTTCCGCGCGGCACCCAAGGAGATGCGGCCGCCGACCGCGAGTTTCAAGACTACAGGTGGTCGGACCCCGTCGGGCGGCGCGGCTCCTCGACCGGCGACACCACGCGGGTGTCCTCGGTGCGATACACGATGTAGGGCTTGGACGTGCCCTCGATGACCCCCTCGTCGACCACCACCTTCTGCACGTTGCGCAAGGATGGCAGGTCGTACATGGTGTCGAGCAGCACGTTCTCCAGGATGGTGCGCAGGCCGCGCGCGCCGGTTTTGCGCTGCATCGCCTTGCGGGCCACCGATCGCAGCGCATCCTCGCGCAGGTCGAGTTCCACCCCTTCCATGTCGAAGAGCTTGCGGTACTGCTTGGAGAGCGCGTTCTTCGGCTGCAGGAGAATCGAGATCAGCGCGTCCTCGTCCAACTCCTCGAGCGTCGCGACCACCGGCAGGCGGCCGACGAACTCCGGAATCAGGCCGTACTTGATCAGGTCCTCGGGCTCCGTGTCGTGGAACACGTCGTTGCCGTGCGGCCGGGCGTTCTGTTCACGCACGTCGGCGACGAAGCCGATGCCGCTCTTGTGCGTGCGGTTCATGATGATCTTTTCCAGGCCCGCGAACGCACCGCCGCAGATGAACAGGATGTTGGTGGTGTCGACCTGCAGGAACTCCTGCTGCGGGTGCTTGCGGCCGCCCTGCGGCGGCACCGAGGCGATGGTGCCCTCGATGAGCTTCAGGAGCGCCTGTTGCACGCCCTCGCCCGACACGTCACGGGTGATGGACGGGTTGTCGCTCTTCCGGGAGATCTTGTCGATCTCGTCGATGTAGACGATGCCCGTCTGCGCCTTCTCGACGTCGTAGTCGCACTTCTGCAGGAGCTTCTGGATGATGTTCTCGACGTCCTCGCCGACGTAGCCCGCCTCGGTGAGGGTGGTCGCATCGGCGATGGTGAACGGCACGTTCAGGAGCCGCGCCAGGGTCTCGGCGAGCAGCGTCTTGCCGGAACCCGTGGGGCCGATCAAGAGGATGTTGCTCTTGGCGAGCTCGACCTCGTCGCGCGAACGCACCGCGTCCGCGCCGCGCGTCTGCAGGCGCTTGTAGTGGTTGTAGACGGCCACCGACAGCACGCGCTTGGCGCGCTCCTGGCCGATCACGTACTCGTCGAGGACCTTCTTGATTTCCTGGGGCTTGGGGAGCTTGTCACGGGTGCGCTCGGCGCGCTCCTCGAGCTCCTCGCGAATGATGTCGTTGCACAGCTCCACGCATTCGTCACAGACGAATACCGAGGGGCCGGCGATCAGCTTGCGAACTTCGTGTTGGCTCTTTCCGCAGAAGGAGCAATACAAAAGTTTCCCATCGTCATGTTTGCCGCGCGAATCTTCGCTCATGCTGTCCTCAAGTTACCCGCCGCGGGCCCGAAGGATCGAGGCTCGCAGCGGCTTGCGAATCACTATATAGCACCGGGGCGACCGCGCGCAAAGCGGCCCCCGGCAGGGGTGTGAAGTTCATCAGATCGCCTGCGGCGGCGGCGCGGCGGGAGACGCGTCACGCGAAGGACCGCACCAATTGCGGCTTTCCCCGCACCGCCCGGCGCGTGCACCGCGCCATCGAGGAGGCGCGTCCGGCCAACGGTCGTGCCGCTCAGGTCTTCGCGCCGCCCTTAGGTGCCGCGTCGCCCTTCGCCGCCGCGTCGCTCTTGGCGGGCATCTCGCCGCGCTTCTCGAGGATGCCGTCGATCAGGCCGTAGCCGCGCGCGGTGTCCGGATTCATGAAGTTGTCGCGGTCGCTGTCCTGCTTGATCCGCTCCACCGTCTGGCCGGTGTGCTTGGCGAGAATGGTGTTCAAGCGGTGCTTGGTCTCGAGCACCTCGCGCGCATGGATGTCGATGTCCGAGGCCTGACCCTGGAAGCCCGCAGAGGGCTGGTGGATCATGATCTTGGAGTTCGGCAGCGAATAGCGCTTGCCGGCGGCGCCGCCGGCGAGCAGCACCGCGCCCATCGAGGCCGCGAGGCCGACGCAGATGGTGCTCACGTCCGGCTTGATGAACTGCATGGTGTCGTAGATCGCGAGCCCCGCGCTCACCGAGCCGCCCGGGGAGTTGATGTACAGCGCGATGTCCTTGTCCGGGTTCTCCGATTCCAGGAACAGGAGCTGCGCCACGATCAGGTTCGCCATGTAGTCCTCGACCGGACCCACGACGAACACGACCCGCTCCTTGAGCAGGCGCGAGTAGATGTCGTAGGCGCGCTCGCCGCGCGCGGTCTGTTCGACCACCATCGGAACCAGATTCAGGGCACGAGTCGTCATCGCATTCACCTTTCAGTAACCCTCGCGAGCATTGGAGTGCTCCTCACGGAGCGAAGTTCATCACGTCCTTGAACGAGGAGGGTACCTCACGCACCTTGGCGTGGGCGAGCACCCAATCCACGGCCTGGTCCTCGAGCGCCAGGCTCTCGATCTGGCGCATCGCGTCCGCGTTGGCGCGATAGGCGCGCTTCAGCGTCTCCGGATCGCCACCGTAGCCGCCCACCGCCTCCTCCAGCCGCGCCTCGACGCGCGCCGGGTCGGCGGTCAGGTTCTCGCGACGGATGAGCTCGTTGAGCAGCAGGCCGAGCGCCACCCTGCGGCGCGCCGGCTCGAGCAGCGGTTCGCGCGGCGGCGCCTGGGTGACGTCCTTCGAGCCCATGCGACGCAGCGCCTCGACCTGCATGTCGCGCACCTGGGCCTCGATCAGCGCATTCGGCAGCTCGAGCGGGTTGGCCTGGTAGAGGCGCTCGAGCACCTGGCTCTTGTGCCGGCTGCGCAGCGCCTGGTCGAGCTCGCGGCGCATGTTGGCGAGCACGTCCTCACGCAGCTTCGCAATGCCGCCCTCGGCGACGCCGAACAGCTTGCAGAACTCTTCGTCGAGTTCCGGCAGCCGCGGCTCGGCCACCTCCTTCACGGTGATCGCGAAGCTCGCCGCCTTGCCGGCGAGTTCCGTGGCGCGGTAGTCGGCGGGGAAGTCCACGGCGACGTTCTTCGGCTCGCCCGCCGTCACGCCTTCGAGGCCCGCCTCGAGCTGCGCCAGCATGCGGCCCTCGCCCACCACGATCGGCACGCCCTCGCCCTTGCCGCCGGCGAACGCCACGCCGTCGATCGAGCCCTCGAAATCCACCGTCACGCGATCACCGCGCTGCGAGGCGCGCGTCACCGGCTCGTAGCGGACTTGCTGTTTGCGCAGCCGCTCGAGCATGGCGTCCACGTCCGCGTCGCCGACCTCGGCGGTGGTGCGTTCGAGTTCCAGATCGGCGACCGGCGCCAGCGTGACCTCCGGGAACACCTCGAAGGTCGCCACGTAGGTGAGGTCCTCGCCCTCGCCGATCGACTTCGGCTCGATGCTCGGATTGCCGGCCGGCGCGAGCTGCTCGCGGGTCACGGCCTCCGAGAAGCTCGACTGCATCAGTTCGCCGATCACCTCACGGTGCACCTGCGCGCCGAACTGCTGCCGGATCACCTTGAGCGGCGCCTTGCCCGGGCGAAAGCCCTTCAGCCGCGCGGTGCGGCTCAACTGCTTCAGGCGTGCCGCGATCTCCTCGGTGACCCGTTCGGCCGGCACTTGCACTTGCATCCGGCGCGAAAGCTTGCCGGTGCTCTCCACGGAAACCTGCATGTCGATCCTCTCGTCGTTGATTGTTCAAAGCCCGCGCCGCGACGCGCTGGTGCGAACGGCGAGACTCGAACTCGCACGGGTTGCCCCACCAGATCCTAAGTCTGGCGCGTCTACCAGTTCCGCCACATTCGCGCCAAAAGGGCCGCCCAGGCTCCGCCCGGAACGGCCGCCCAGTATAGCGCGTCCGAGGGCCGGCTTCGGGGTTCGTGCGCCTTCTTTCAAGGCGCGGTGCGCTCCCGCACCAGCAGCCGCGCCACCTCGCGCATCCCTGAAAGACCCCGCTCCAGCATGTAATAGAGCGGACTGTCGCCGTCGAAGGGGGGCCGTGCGCGCGGCGCGTGGATCCAGGCCCAGGCCCGGTCCGGCTGCTCGGGCGCGTGCAGCGCCTGTTGGATGGTCGCGAGCAGCGCGGCACGCTCGTGCTGCGTTGCAGACAGCCGCGGCGCCTGCCCCAGGCGGTAGCGCGCCAGCACCTGCGGAGAAGGAATCTTCAGCAACCGGCACTGCTGCAGCGGCGACAACTCCCAGGCGTCGGCGATGGCGAAGAAGCGCGCCAGCACGCCGGCACTCGTGTGCCGCGCGCTGCGCCGACTCGGCGGCTGCAGCACCAGGCGCGGACCATTGCGCGACCGCGCACCACGCCGGACTTTGCTCGACACGTCCATTCTCGTTCGAAAAGGAGACTAGGATACTCCGCGCCGCTATCATGCGCGCCGTGAGCCACGCCTCCCCCGACGCCGATTCCCGCGCCCCGGCCCGAGCCGCCGCGGTGCCCGTGTTCGCTGACCGACTGGCGGCCGCCATCGCTGCGAGCCGCGGGCTGTTGTGCGTGGGCCTGGACCCGGACCCGGCCAGACTCCCGCGCGACGTAGCCGGCGAGCGCGAGCCCGTGCTCGCCTTCAACCGCCGCGTCATCGACGCCACGGCCGACCTCGCCGCCGCCTACAAGCCGCAGATCGCCTTCTACAGCGCGCTCGGCGCCGAGGCCGAGCTCGAGGCGAGCATCGCCTACGTGCGCGCGCGCGCGCCGCACGCGCTCGTGATCCTCGACGCCAAGCGCAACGACATCGGCAACACCGCCGAGGCCTACGCCCGCGAAGCCTTCGATCGCTACCGCGCCGACGCCGTGACGGTGAGCCCGTACATGGGTGGGGATTCGGTGCGGCCGTTCCTCGCCCGCCCCGACCGCGGCGCCGTGCTCCTGTGCCGGACCTCGAACCCGGGCGCGCGCGACTTCCAGGACCTGCTCGTCGACGGCGAGCCGCTGTACCGCGTGGTCGCACGCCGGGCCGCCGGCGAGTGGAACGTGCACGGCAATCTCATGTTGGTGGTGGGCGCCACCTACCCCGAGGAAATGGCACAGCTGCGTCGCGCGCACCCGCGCCTCCCCTTCCTCGTCCCCGGCATCGGTGCCCAGGGGGGTGACCTCGAGGCGACGCTCGCGGCCGGGCTGGACGTGCAGGCGGGCGGCGTACTGATCAATTCCGCGCGCGGCATCATCTACGCGGGCGACGCCTCCGGCGCCGCCATCCGCGCCGCCGCCGCCGAACTGCACGCGAGCATCGCCGCCGCGCGCGCGCGCCTGCGCCCATCCGCGGGCGCCTGATCCGGCACGCAACGACGGGGCGTCAGCCCGCGAGCGCGAGCAGCGCGTGGAGGAGCACGTCCGCGCCGGCGGCGAGGTGCTCGGGGCGCGCGTCCTCGGCCTCGTTGTGGCTCAAGCCGCCCGCACAGGGCACGAAGATCATCGCCGTCGGCACCACCGCCGCGACGTTGCAGGAGTCGTGCCCCGCGCCGCTCACCATCTCGAGCGCGGGGAGCCCCAGCACGCGCACCGCGGAGCGCACCGCCTCGACGCAACGCGCGTCGAACCGCACCCCCGGCGCTTCCCACACGCAGCGCATCGATCCGTCGAGGCCGCTCGACGCGAGCGCGGACTCGACCACGGCATACGCATCGGCGATGAGCGCGCGATACGCCGCCTCCTCCGGGTGACGCAGATCCACGGTGAAGCGCACCCGGCCCGGCACCGTGTTCGGCGACCCGGGCGTGGTTTCGATGATGCCGACGGTCAGGCGTGCCTGCGGTCCGTGCTTCGCCGTCGCCGCGTACAGCGCCGGTAGCGCCGCGGCCAGCACCCGCACCGGATCCCTGCGCATGTCCATGGGCGTGGGGCCCGCGTGCGCCTCCTGGCCGAATACCAGCACCTCGTGCCGGCTCATGTGCTGCACGCCGGTGACGATGCCGATGGGCAGGGCGCGCTGCTCGAGCACGGGCCCCTGCTCGATGTGCACTTCCAGCGCCGCGGCCACCGGCTGGCGCACGAGCGGCGCCTCGACGTCGACGCCGAGACGGACCAGTTCCGCGCGCACGCTGCGCCCGCCCCGATCCGCGAGCGCATGCGCGCTCGCGAGCGGCAGGCGTCCGGACCACACCGCCGAGCCCATCATCGCCATCGGGAAGCGGCAACCCTCCTCGTTCGACCAGACGCAGACCTCGAGCGGATGGCGCGTGACCACGCCGCGCTCGTTCAGCGTCTCGATGACCTCGAGCCCGGCGAGCACCCCGTAGACGCCGTCGAACTTGCCGCCGGTCGGCTGGGTATCGAGGTGGCTGCCGGTCATCACCACCGGCAGGCCGTCGTCGCGTCCGGCACGGCGCACGAACAGGTTGCCGACCGCATCCACGCGCACCGTGCAGCCGGCGGCGCGCGCCCAGCCGAGGAAGAGCTCGCGTCCGGCGCGGTCTTCGTCGCTGAGCGCCTGCCGATTGCAGCCGCCGTTTGCGGTGGCGCCGACGGCGGCCATCGCCATGAGGCGCGACCAGAGCCGCTGGCCGTCCACGCGCGGCGCGTCTGCGCGCGACACGTCTGCGTGCGGAGCGAGGATCGATTCGGACATGGACGCACTCACGGGTGGCCGGAAAGATGCCGTATCATCCCCGCGGCGTGCGAGTGCCGCAATCGACCCTTTGAGGAAGTGAGCACGATGCCGGGCCTTTACTTCGATGAACTTCACGTCGGCCAGCGCTTCGATCACCCGATCCGGCGCACCATCACCGAAGCCGACAACGTCTGGTTCTCCTGCCTGACCCACAACCCCGCCTACCTGCATCTCGACGAAGAGTGGTGCCGGGAGCACACCGAATTCGGCCGGCGCGTGGTCAACAGCTGCCTCACCCTCGGCCTGATGGTCGGCATCTCGGTGGCCGAGACCACGCTCGGCACCGCGGTCGCCAACCTGGGCTGGGACGAGGTGCGCTTTCCGAAGCCGCTCTTTCACGGCGACACCCTGCGGGTGGAGACCGAAGTGCTCGCGCTGCGCGAGAGCCGCTCGCGGCCCACCGCGGGCATCGTCACCTTCCACCACCGCGCCTACAACCAGCACGGCGAACTGGTGGCCGAGTGCAAGCGCAGCGGCCTGCAATTGAAGCGGCCCGCCACGCCGGCCGCTGCGTCCACCGCGGCGCCGACCGGCACCGCCGCCACGTCGGCCGCACCGCGGAGCGCCTCATGATGCGCTCGCTGCTGTTCGCGCCCGCCGACCACGAGCGCAAGCTCGCCAAGGTGCTCGCGGCCTGTGCCGACGCCGTGGTGCTGGACTTGGAGGATGCGGTGCTGCCCGCGCGCAAGCCGGCCGCGCGCGCGCTGCTCGCCGAGTGGCGCCGCTCGCATGCCGCCTACGCGCACCTCTGGGTACGGGTCAATGCGCTCGCCTCGGGCGAGCTTCTCGCCGACCTCGCCGCGGTGGTGCCGCTCGCACCCGCGGGGATCCTGCTGCCGAAGGTCACCGGGCCCGAGGACATCGCCACCGTCGCGCATTATCTCGATGCGCTGGAGGCCGCGAGCGGCGTCGCGCCCGGCTCGGTGCGCATCTTCGCGCTGGTCACCGAGACGCCACTCGGCCTGTTGCGCCTGGGCGAGATCGCGCGCGCGCGCCATCCGCGCGTGAGCCACGTCAGCTGGGGCGCGGAGGACTTGAGCACGGCGCTCGGCGCCGGCGACCCGCGCACGCCGGAAGGCGACTGGCGGCCCACCTACGTGCAGGCCCGCTCGCAGTGCCTGCTCACCGCGCACGCCATGGGCGCCGAGGCGCTGGATACCGTGTACGTGCGCTACCAGGACCTCGACGGCTTGCGTGCCTCGAGCCTCGCCGCGCGCTACGACGGCTTCACCGGCCGCATGGCCATCCACCCCGACCAGGTGCCGGTCATCAACGAAGCCTTCACACCCACCGTCGCCGAGCGCGAACTCGCGCAACGCATCGTGGACGCGTTCGCGGGCGGCGCCGGCGCCGTGGCCATCGACGGCAAGATGTACGACGTGCCGCACCTGCGCGCGGCACGGCGCGTGCTCGGCTTGAGTTCGGGCTAGGGTGCGGCGCCGCTGCGCACCCGGGTCAGCGTAACGCGCACCCGCTGCGCGATTTCGCCGCTCAGTTGCAGCACGAACCGGCCCGGCTGGGTCAACTCGTACACCAGGATCTTGTGCGGCGGATCGCAGGCGTTCTGGCCCTCGTAGTCGGCGGCGCGGATGAGCTGATTGTCGATGGCGAGGTCGATCCACAGCGGCAAGTCCACCGCGATGCGATAGGTGCCCGGCGCCGGGATGGTCACGGTCGCGAGGCCGGCGTAGACGTTTTCCCCGTAGGTGCTCTTGCCCGGCGGCGCAGCGAAGGCCACGCGGTTCTGCGGCAGAAGCTTGAGTTCATACAGCCGATCGAAGGCGAGCGGTGGCGCGGCCGCCGAATCGCGCCCAGCCGCGAGCGGCGTCGGGCTGCCGGCGAACAGCCGCCGCTCCCGCGCGACGTCCCACTTGAAGTCGACGCACGGCGGTGCGGCAGCCGCGGGGGCCGGGTTCGCGACCGGAGCGCCGGTCGCGGCGCTCTGCCCGGCCAGGGCGGCTTGCGCAGTCAGCGCCACGGCGCAGAGAAGGAGGAACGGGTAGCGGCCAGGCATGCGGGTCTCCGAACGATCGATGACGACCCGCAAATGATCGGGCAGGCGTCTGCGAACCGCAAACGCCTGCCCGTGACGACCATCCTTTGGCGAACGACGGCTCGGTTAGAACTCCGCCCAGTCCGCGTCGGCGCCGTTCGCCACCTTGGCCGGTGCGGCGGCACGCGGCTCCTTGCCGCCGGCCTTGTTCCACGGCCGACTCGGCGCGCGACGGTCCGAGCGGGCCGGAGCGCTCGCCGCGGCCGGCGGAGCCTTCGCCGGCGGCTTGGCTTCCTGGCTGGCCTGCATCGCGGCCACCGCGGCCTCGGCGGCCGCCTTGGAGATGCGGTAGCGCGCCATCATGGTGCTGAGCGCGGTCGCCTGCCCGGCCACCGACTGGCTGGCGGCCGACGCCTCTTCGACGAGCCCCGCATTCTGCTGCGTCATCTCGTCAAGCTGCATCACCGCCTTGTTGACCTGCTCGATCCCCGAAGACTGTTCCTGGCTGGCCGCGGCGATCTCGCCGATGATGTCGCTCACCTTCTTGACGGCGGCGACGATCTGCTCGAGCGTCTCGCCCGACTGAGTCACGAGCTGTGAACCCTCATCGACCTTCTTGACGCTGTCCTGGATCAACCGCTTGATCTCCTTGGCGGCCGTTGCGCTGCGGCCGGCGAGGTTGCGTACCTCGCTCGCCACCACCGCGAAGCCCCGGCCCTGCTCGCCGGCGCGCGCCGCCTCGACGGCCGCGTTGAGCGCGAGGAGGTTGGTCTGGAAGGCGATCTCGTCGATGACGCTGATGATGTCGACGATCTTGCGCGACGACTCGTTGATTTCGGTCATCGCGCGCATCGCCTGCGACACCACCACGCCGCCCTGGTCGGCCTGATCGCGGGCCGCGGTCGCGAGCTGGCTCGCCTTGCTCGAGTTGTCCGCGTTCTGCTTGACGGTGGAGGTCATCTCCTCCATCGACGAGGCGGTCTCCTCGAGGCTCGACGCCTGCTCCTCGGTGCGCTGGCTCAAGTCGGTGTTGCCCTGCGAGATCTCCTCGGCGCCGCGCGAGACCTCCTGGGCCGCGGCCTGCACCCAGCCGACGATCTGCGTCATGTTGTCGGCCATCTTGTTGATGCCCGCGGCGAGCATCTGGAAGAAGCCGGTCTTGCCCTCGAGCGGGATGCGCTCCTCGAAATTGCCGTCGGCGACCGCAGTGACGATCCGCTCCACCTCGCGTTCCACGGCGAGTTCGACCGTCCGGTCGTTCCACTCCACCACCGTGCCGAGACGCTTGCCGCTCGGATCCAGCATGGGGTTGGCGATGATGCGCAGCGTCCGTCCGCCCACCACGAACTGGCCGGTGTGGGTCTTGCTGAGCGACGCGAGCATGCTGCGCTGGTGCGACGGGTTCTTGTGGAACACGTCGATGCTCGCACCGATGAGCCGCGAGGCGTCGAAGTTCGGCAGATCCTTGCGCAGGTCGGACTGCGCGTTGGTCATCATGTCGTGCATCGAGCGGTTGGTGTAGATGATGTTGAGGTCGTTGTCGGCCACCATCACGTTGGAGGTGAGGTTCTCGAGTGCGCCCTTGAAGGCGGCGTTCATCTCGGCCTCCAGGCGCTGCTGCGTGACGTCGGTGGCGTACTTGACCACCTTGAAGGGCCGGCCGTTCATGTCCAGGATCGGGTTGTAGCTCGCCTGGATCCAGACTTCCCTGCCACCCTTGCCGATGCGCTTGTACTGGCCGGCGTCGTATTCGCCGCGGTTGAGCTTCTCCCAGAAGGCGCGGTACTCGCCGGTGTCGCGATGCGCCGGATCAACGAACATGCGGTGGTGCTGGCCGCGGATCTCCTCGAGGGTGTAGCCCAGCGTCTTGAGGAAGTTCTCGTTGGCGGTGATGACGGTGCCGTCGAGCTTGAATTCGATCACCGCCTGCGCCTTGCTCACCGCGGCGAGCTGGCCCTCGAAGTCGGCCGCGCGCAGCTTCTGCTCGGTGATTTCGGTGGCGTACTTGACGACCTTGAACGGCTTGCCGTTCATGTCCATGATTGGATTGTAGCTCGCCTGGATCCAGACTTCCTTGCCACCCTTGCCGATGCGCTTGTACTGCCGCGCGTCGTACTCGCCGCGGGCGAGCTTCTCCCAGAACGCCCGATAGTCGGCGCTGTCGCGATACGCCGGCTCCACGAACATGCTGTGGTGCTTGCCGCGGATCTCCTCGAGGGTGTAGCCCAGTGTCTTGAGGAAATTTTCGTTGGCGGTGATGACGGTGCCGTCGAGTTTGAACTCGATCACCGCCTGCGCCTTGCTCACCGCCGCGAGCTGGCCCTCGAAGTCGGCCGCACGCAATTTCTGATCAGTGATATCCGTGGCGAACTTGGTGACCTTGAAGGGCTTGCCGGTGGAGTCGAGGATCGGGTTGTAGTTCGCCTGCAGCCACACCTCGCGGCCGTCGCGCGCGATGCGCCGATACTGGCCGGACTGGTGCTCGCCGCGACGCAGCTTGTCCCAGAAATCGCGGTACTCGGGCGAATTGCGTTCGGCGGCGTCGACGAACACGCTGTGGTGCTTGCCGACGATCTCCTCCGCCGTGTAACCCATGAGCTTGAGGAAGTTCTCGTTGGCGCGCAGCACGTTGCCGTTCATGTCGAAGTGGATCGCGGCGCGCGAGCGGTTGACGCCGGCGAGCTGACCTTCCGCGTCGATGGTGCGAAGCTTGGATTCGGTGATATCGATGGCGCAGTTGAGCACCTTATGCGGCACGCCCTTGGCGTCGAGCACCGGAGTGTAGGTGGCACGCATCCAGATTTCCCGCCCGTCCTTGGAGACGTACTTGTGGTGCGCGCAGTCGGTCTCGCCGCGGCCGAGTTTGTCCCAGAAGGCGCGGTACTCGGGCGTGTCGCGGCGTTCCGGCGCGACCAGCATGCGGTGGTGCTGGCCGCGAATCTCCTCGAGCGTGTAGCCGAGGACCTTGAGAAAGATCGGGTTCGCATCGACGATCGTGCCGGAGAGCTCCAGCTCGATCATCGCCTGCGAGTGTTCCATGGCGCGAAACAGTGCCGCCACGTCCCTGGCCGGGGACTTGCGGGAGGACTTGGCGCTCGCGGACCGGGCGGACGAGGACGATTTGCTGGCGGACTTGGACATTGCGGTTTCCTCTGAAGCGGTTTTTCCTGCGCGCTCTCGCGGGCTAAAGGCCCTCAGGCGCGCGCCAGTCGATTCTCGGCCCCGGGTATCGGGCCCATGCGGCACGCGACGGGACTTGCCTCGTCGATCACCCGCTGTATCGTCGACCGCGGCGCGGACTTGAGCGACTTGCGTCGCAGTTCGATCGCCCCGGCTCGCGGCGCCGACGGCTCCGCCGGGCGGTAACGGTCGGGCAGCTGTGACGGCTCGATGCAGCCCTGCGGATGGAGGATGGCGAGCCGCTCGAGGAGGTTCTGCAACTCGCGCACGTTGCCGCGCCAGTCGTGCCGGGCGAGCGTCGCGACGGTGGCGCGCGCGAGCTGCGGCGCACGTCCACCCTCGGCACGGCGCCGCGCGCCGAGCTGCTCGATCAGTGCCGGCAAGTCCTCGATGCGCTCGCGCAGCGCCGGCACCCGCAGCGGGAAGACGTTCAGGCGGTAGTAGAGGTCCTCGCGAAACGTGCCGGCGCCGATGGCGGCATCGAGGTCCCGATGCGTGGCGGCGACGATGCGCACGTCACAGCGGATGCTGCGATTGCCGCCGACGCGCTCGAAACAGCGTTCCTGCAGCACGCGCAACAGCTTGACCTGCATGGGCGCCGGCATATCGCCGATCTCGTCCAGGAACAGCGTGCCGCCGGCGGCGTACTCGAAGCGCCCCACGCGCGCGGTGAGCGCACCGGTGAAGGCGCCCTTTTCGTGACCGAAGAGTTCGCTCTCCAGGAGCTCGGGGGGAATGGCGCCGCAGTTGACCGGCACGAACGGACCCGCGGCGCGCGCCGACAGCTCGTGCAGGTGGCGCGCCACCAATTCCTTGCCGGTGCCGGACTCGCCGAGCACCAGCACGGTGGCCTCGGTGGGTGCGACGCGCTCGATCAGCGCGCGCAACTCGCGCATGGCGGCGGAATCCCCGCAGGGACGGAAGTGAACCTCGCCGGCGCGTTGGGTGTGGCCGCGGCGCTCCGCCTGCGCCACCGCATCGGCGAGCGCGCGGTGCTTCACCGGCGCAGTCAGTGCGATCAGGTCAAGGTCGGTCTGCCGCACGAGCCCCGAGGGCGCGCCGATGCAGATCACGGGCACCGGCCACGACGCCTGCGCCAGGGTGGCAAACAGTTCGGCACGGCAGTCCTGGAGCGTTTCGACCCGCAACAGCACCGCCGTCCAAGGACTGACCGAACCGTCGAGTGCCGGCCACTCGCTCGGTGCGCCGATCCGCACCGTCGGCAAGTCGATGAATTCAAGCAGCCGTTCGAGGGCGGCGGCTTGCGAGGCGTCAGGCTCGATGAGCAGGATCTTCGCGGCCATGGTCGGTCTCCGTCCGTGCCGATGTTGCGAAGCGATTGTATCGTTAATAGCGATTATGGCGATCGTAAAGATTGCGAACTCGGGCACAGTTCGGCGTATTCGCATGCCAGGGTCGGGCATTGAACCTGGCACGGCCTTAATCAGACTAAACGCGCGTGCAGGACCGACATCACAGCCCGGACGGACGCCGTTGAATGCCACGCACAACGGGGCTAGCATGGCGGTTATATCTTTAAGAGCGATTATGTCGATTGTCGCGACGACGCGGATCAATCAAGGCCGCTGGCGCGTGCGTGCACGCGTGGTGAGGCCGTTGAGCGGAGAGTTGGCGTGAGCGTCGACCAGGAACGGCTGCGCATGCTCGGCGCCGCCGTGGAGCGCCTGAACGACATGCTGATCATCACCGAGGCCGATCCGATCGATCCGCCCGGACCGCGCATCGTCTACGTCAATGAGGCCTTCGAACGCGCCACGGGCTATCGGCGCGAGGAAATCATCGGCCGCTCCCCACGGGTCCTGCAGGGACCGGAAACCGACCGCAGTGAACTCGCGCGCATCCGCGATCACCTCGCCGCCGGCCGATCCATCTCCACCAGGCTCGTCAATTACTCGAAATCCGGCCGGCGCTATCCGGTGGAGTTGACCATCTCGCCGGTACTGGGTGCCGATGGGCGCGTCACCCACTTCGTGGCGGTGGAACGAGATCTGACCGAACGCCTCGCGATGGAAGCACGCCAACGCCAGGTACAGCACCTCGAAGCCGTCGCTCAGCTCACCGGCGGCGTCGCGCACGACTTCAACAACCTGCTCACGGTCATCCTCGGCAACGCCGACCTGCTCGCCGAGGCGCTGGATACCGACGGCACGCACCGCGGCCTCGCCAACGCCATCGTCGAGGCCGCGCAGCGCGGCTCGGAGCTCACCCATCGACTGCTCGCCTTCGCCGGCCGGCAGGCGCTCGAGCCGCGTGCCGTGGACGTGGACCGGCTGCTGACGGGGATGACCGACGTGCTCGGTCGCACACTGGGATCGGACATCGAATTGCGGCTGGATACGGCCGACGACACCTGGCACGCACACGTCGATCCCGCACAGCTCGAGGCCGCGATCCTCGACATGATCGTGAATGCTCGCGAGGCCATGCCGGCGGGTGGACGCCTGACGATCACGACCCGTAACGTGCGCCTCGACGACGCCGACGCCGCCCGCGGTCCGCCGGCACGGGCCGGCGAATACGTCGAACTACGCATTGCCGACACGGGCGCGGGAATCACGGCCGAGCATCGGCCGCGCATCTTTCAGCCCTTCTTCACCACCAAGGCGCGCGGGAGCGGTACCGGTCTCGGTCTCGCCACCGTGTACGGCTTCGTGCGCCAATCCGGCGGCCACGTGGAGGTACGCTCGGAGGCCGGCCGCGGCACCGCATTCTCGCTGTTCCTGCCCCGCAGCGCCGCGCCGGCCGATGCGCCGCGCGCCGCGCAGGCGCCGGCCACACCGCGCGGAGGATGCGAGCGCGTGCTGCTGGTGGAGGACGATCTGGCGCTGCGCGAGTACGCCCGCTACGAACTCGAATTCCTGGGCTACCGGGTGCGCGCCGCGGGCAATGCGCACGAGGCGTTGCACGTGCTGCGCGGCGAAGAGCCGTTCGACCTGTTGTTCACCGACGTGATCATGCCCGGCGGCCTGAACGGCGCCGAGCTCGCGCACGAGGCGCGCGCCCTGCGCCCGTCCTTGCGCGTGTTGTTCACCTCGGGCTACTCCCACGATGCCTTGATCGACGAGGGCCGACTGCAGGCCGGGGTACGGCTGCTGCGCAAGCCGTACCGGCGCGCCGACCTCGCCGCCAAGCTGCGCGACGCGCTGGAGGCGCCGGCCGCATGAACACGCCGCCGCCGCTCGGCGCCCCGGTGGAGGAACAGCTGCGCCGCCTGAACCGGGTGCACACGGCGCTGACGCTCATCAACCAGACCATCGTGCGCACGCCGACGCGCGAGGAACTCCTGCACCGAATCTGCCGCATCTTCGTCGAGCAGGCCGGATTTCGCATGGCCTGGATCGGCTGGCACGATCCGGCCAGCCAGCGCATCCTGCCGGTCGCCTCCCGTGGCGACCGCGACGGCTACCTCGACAGCATCCAGATCTACGGCGATGACCGACCCGAGGGGCGCGGCCCGACCGGCATCGCCTTCCGCCTCGGCCGGCCGTACATCTGCAACGACATCGTCGGCGATCCGGCGCTGGGGCCCTGGCGTCCGCAAATCGACCGTCGCGGCTTTCGCTCCTCGGCCGCCTTCCCGATCCGCGTGCGCGATGAGGTGCGCGGCGTGCTGACCGTCTACGCCCCGGAACCCGAATTCTTCCAGGACAAGGAGATGGCACTTCTCGAACAGGTGTCGGCGGACACCACCTTCGCGCTCGAGAACATGCTGCTCGCCGCCGAGCACCGCGCGGCCGTGGAGGAGATTCGGCAAATGAACGCCGAACTCGAGCGGCGCGTCGGCGAGCGCACGGCGCAGTTGGAGGCCGCCAACCGCGAGCTGGAGGCCTTCAGCTATTCGGTGTCGCACGACCTGCGCGCGCCGCTGCGCGCGATCAACGGTTTCGCCGGCATCCTCGTCGAGGACTTCGCCACCGAGCTGCCGCCGGAGGCGCGCGCCTACCTCGACCGCATACGCCAGGGCGGGCAGCGCATGGGTGAGTTGATCGACGACCTGCTCGCCTTCTCGCGGGTCACCAAGCAGGTCATGCGCCACGAGCAAGTGGACATGACCGCGCTCGTGCAACAAGTCATCGACGTGCTCAAGTACCAGGACGAGGGGCACTGTATCGAGGTGCACGTCGATCCCCTCCCGCCCGCCGACGGCGACCCGGCCCTGATCAAACAGGTGTGGCAGAACCTGCTGTCGAACGCCTTCAAGTACACCCGCCATCGCGATCCGGCGGTGATCGACGTCCGGTCGCAGGGCGGCGACGACGGCGAAACCGTGTACCTCGTGCGCGACAACGGCGTGGGTTTCGACATGCATTATGCTCACAAGCTGTTCGGGGTCTTCCAGCGGCTGCACCGCGACGAGGAGTTCGAGGGCACCGGGGTGGGGCTCGCGATCGTGCAGCGGATCATCACGCGCCACGGCGGGCGCATCTGGGTCGATGCAGCGCCGGGTCGCGGCGCGACCTTTTTCTTCACCTTGGGTCGGGGCACACGAGCGTGAGCGAGGCAATCGAGATTCTGGTGGTCGAGGACAACGCCGACGACCTCGACATGACGATCCGAGCGCTGCGCAAGGCGCACATCGCCAACCACGTCCAGGTGGCGCGCGACGGCGTCGAGGCGCTCGACTTCCTCTTCTGCACCGGCGCGCATGCGGACCGGCGCATCGAGGACGCGCCGCGGGTGGTGCTACTCGATCTGAAGCTTCCGCGCGTCGACGGCTTCGAGGTGCTGCAGCGGGTCAAGGGCGACGCGCGCACCCGGCACATTCCGGTGGTCGTGCTCACCTCCTCCACCGAGCAGCGCGACGTGGTCGAGACCTACGGCCTCGGGGTGAACAGCTACATCGTCAAACCGGTGGATTTCGAACAGTTCGGCCGCGCGGTCGGCGAGCTCGGCATGTACTGGCTGCTCTACAACCGGCCGCCCACCTGAAGCGAGCGACGTCATGCCAACCTTGCGCGTGCTGATCGTCGAGGACAACGCCGCCGATGCGGAGCTCATCCTCCGCCAGCTCGCGCGCGCGGGCTACGAGGTCGAGTCCACGCGCGTCGATGAGCGTGCGACCTTCCTCGAGGCCCTGGCACGCCAGCCCGACATCATTCTCTCGGATTACTCCATGCCGCAGTTCAGCGGCCTCGAGGCACTCAGGCTGCTGCGCGAGAGCGGCCTGCAGATCCCGCTGATCCTCATTTCCGGAACCGTCGGCGAGGAGGTCGCGGTGGAGGCCATGCGTGTCGGCGCCACCGATTACCTTCTCAAGGACCGCATCGCCCGGCTGCCCAGCGCGGTGGAACGCGCTCTGCGGGAGAAGGCGTGGCGGGCCGAGCGCCAGCGCGTCGAGCAGACCCTGCAGAGCAAGCTTCGCGAACTGCAACGCTGGCAGGCCGTCACCCTGGACCGCGAGGACCGGGTGCGCGCGCTCAAGCGCGAAGTCAATGAACTCCTCGAGGCCGCCGGCAAGCCACCGCGCTACCCGAGCGCCGAGGGCGGATCCGTGCCGCAGACTCCATGAGCGAAAACGACTCCCTTCTGGAATCCGAGCGCCTCGCCACGCTGCGTCAGTACGGCGTACTCGACACGCCGCCGGAAAAGGACTTCGACGATCTGGTGGCGCTGATCGCCCACATCTGCGACACGCCCATCGCGCTCATCTCGCTGGTCGACCGCGATCGACTCTGGTTCAAGGCGAAGTTCGGCATCACCGCCACCGAAACGCCGCGCCGGCAGACCTTCTGCGACCACGCCATCGCCGCACAGGATCTGTTCGTGGTGCCGGATACCGCGTGTGACGGGCGCTACGTGTCCTATCCCGTGGTGTCGGGTCCGCAAAAGATCCGCTTCTACGCCGGCGCCCAACTGATCTCGCCCGAGGGGCACGCGCTCGGCAATCTGTGCGTGCTCGACGTACGGCCGCGACGACTGAGCGAGCAGCAGAGCCAGGCGCTCGCGGTGCTGGGCAGGCACGTCATGACCCAGCTCGAATTACGGCGCAAGACTCTGGAGGCCGCCCGCGTCAACCAGGCGCTGCTCGGCATCCTCGAGGACACTCGCGCGGCCGAGGCTGCGCTGCGGGCGAGCGAGGAGCTCACGCACGACGTGCTCGACTCGATGCAGTCGCACATCGCGGTCCTGAGCGCGGATGGACGCATCGTCGCCGTCAACGAGGCCTGGCGCCGGTTCGCGCAAGACAATCCGGATGCGCGGCGCGAATTGCTGCCGCGCGCCGAGGTTGGCGCCAATTACCTGCAGCGCGCACTGGACGTGCGTCCGGGACTGGAGCACCAGGCGAGTATCGCGCGCGATGGCCTGCACGAGGTGCTCGACCGACGACGCAAGCGTTTTACCTTCGAATACGCCATGCAATCGCAGGGCACCACGCGCTGGTTCATCCTCAGCGCCGCACCCTTGCGTTCCGGACAGGGCGCCGTGATCTCGCAACTGGAGATCACCGAGCGAAAGCAGGCCGAGGAACAGACCCGCCTCAGCAACGAGCGCCTGCAGTTGGTCGCGCGCGCCACCAACGATGCCCTGTGGGACTGGGACGTCCGCTTCGACCTCGCCTGGGGCAACGCCACGTTCTGCGAAATGCTCGGCCATCCGCCGAGCGTGATCTCCGCCGCCGAGCAGACCTGGATCGAACGGGTGCACCCCGACGACCGCGAGCGGGTCGGAGACAGCATGCGCGCGGCCATGGCGGGCGATGCGGAATATTGGAGCGACGAGTATCGCATCGTCACCCGCAAGGGCGAGGTTCTGGACGTCCTCGACCGCGCCATCATCGTGCGCAACGGAGCGGGCGCACCGGTGCGCGTGATCGGCGCGATGATGGACATCACGGCGCGCAAGCAGGCCGAAATCCGCATCAATCACCTGAACCGCGTCTACACGGTGCTGAGCGAGATCAATCAGAACATCGTGCGCGAAAAGGACCGGCAGGCCATGCTCGAGGCGAGCTGCCGGATCTCCGTCGACAAGGGCGGCTTCGGCCTCGCCTGGATCGGGATGCGCGAGTCGTCGCCCGGCCAGCCGATCAGGATTGCCGCCTTCGCCACCAACGGACCGATGACCCGTCAGGCGCTGGATGCGATCGCCAATGCGCCGCCCGGGCAACGCTGCGCCTTCACGAACCTGGCGCTCGCGGAGGGCCGGCACGGCATCTGTTACGACATCGCCACGGATCCCTTGAGCGCGGGCTGGCGCGAGCACGCGCTCGAGCTCGGCTACCGCTCCATGGCGTCCTTTCCGCTGCGCGAGGGCGACACCGTGGTGGGCGTGTTCAATCTCTACGCCACCGAGACCGACTTCTTCGACGACGAGGAGGTTCGCCTGCTCGACGAACTCGCCACCGACATCTCCTTCGCGCTCACCGTCGACGCCAAGGAACGGCAGCGTAGACGCATGGAACTCGACCTGCGCACGAGCGAGGAGCGTTTTCGCGAGGTAGTGGAGAACATCCACGAGGTTTTTTGGGTCTTCAATCCGGCTGGCGGCGAGCTCCTGTATGTCAGCCCCGCATTTGCGACGGTCTGGGGCATCCCACTCGAAACGCTGCGTGCCAACCCGAAGGCCTGGCTGCAGGCCGTGCATCCGGACGACCAACCGCGCATCCGCAGCGCGCTTGCCGTGAAGCAGACGCGCGGCGATTACGACGAGGTGTACCGCATCCGCCGGCCCGACGGCACCGAGCGCTGGATCCGCGACCGCGCCTTTCCGGTACGCGACGCCGCCGGCGTCGTGCAACGGGTGGTCGGCACGGCCGAGGACATCACCGCGCAGCGCCAACTCGAACAGGAGCTGCGCCAGTCGCAGAAAATGGAGGCCATCGGCCTGCTCGCCGGCGGCGTCGCGCACGACTTCAACAACATCCTCGCCGCCATCATGATGCAGGCCGAGATCGCCGGCGCCATCGAAGCGGTGCCGCAGGAGGCGGGCGCCCTGCTCGAGGAGATCAAGACGGCTGCCTCCCGCGCCGCGAGCCTGACGCGCCAGCTTCTCGCCTTCGGACGGCGCCAGGTCATGCAGCCGCGCAACATCGACCTCAACGAGGTGGTGGACAACCTCTCGAGCATGCTGCAGCGACTGCTCGGCGAGGGCGTGCGCCTCAAGATCGATCTCGACCCGGCGCCGCTCATCACCTTCGCGGACGCCGGCATGCTCGGCCAACTGCTGATGAACCTCGTCATCAATTCCCGCGACGCCATGCCGTCGGGCGGCGAACTCCACATCCAGACGAGCTCGCGGCAGCTGGGACGCACCGAGTCGCGGCTGATTCCCGACACCGTGCCCGGGGAGTACGTATCGCTGCGGGTGACGGACACGGGCGTCGGAATACCACCGGACATTCAGTCGCGCATCTTCGAGCCGTTCTTCAGCACCAAAGAGCCGGGCAAGGGCACCGGACTCGGTCTCGCCACGGTGTTCGGTATCGTCAAGCAGCACGGCGGCGCCATCCGCGTGCAGAGCGAGGTGGGGCGCGGCACGACCTTCGAGGTCCTGCTGCGCACGGCCGAGCCAGCGGACGACGCGGCGAATGCGGAGCCCGCCTCCAAGGCTGGCGAGGCGCGCCGCGGCACCGAGACCGTGCTCGTGGTGGAGGACGAGCAGAGCGTGCGATTGCTCACCCGCATGGTGCTCGAGCGCCAGGGCTACCGGGTGCTGGAGGCCGCCAACGGACGCGAGGCGCTCGAGGTCTGGCAACGGCACGTCGGGCGCATCGACCTGCTGTTCACCGACATCGTCATGCCCGAGGGCATGAGCGGCCGAGATCTCGCCGATCGTCTGCGCGAGCGTCGCCCGGACCTCAAGGTGATCTTCACCAGCGGCTACAGCGCCGACATCGCGGGTCGCGAGTTCTCGCTCGAGCCGGGACAGAATTTCCTGCAGAAACCGACCCGGCCCCAGGCCATCGTCGAGGCGGTGCGGCGTTGCCTGGACGGTTGAAGCGCGGGGCTACCGCGCTTTCGGTAACACGCGCGGCGCGACGGGAAGATTGGTGGGCCGTGTAGGGATCGAACCTACGACCAATTGATTAAGAGTCAACTGCTCTACCAGCTGAGCTAACGGCCCAAACCTAAAAACTCGCCCCTACTCTATGGGGCACCCTCGGCGTCGAGGGCTCAACCACACTTCCCGCCACCTCGCCTTCGAGGTGGGGTGGACGACGGGATTCGAACCCGCGACGGCCGGAATCACAATCCGGGGCTCTACCAGCTGAGCTACGTCCACCATCGTCCGCAACCGAACGTCTAGGTGGCGCGCCCGGCAGGAATCGAACCTGCAACCGCCGGCTTAGAAGGCCGGTGCTCTATCCGGTTGAGCTACGGGCGCTTTGGTCGGGGCAGAGGGATTCGAACCCCCGACCCTCTGCTCCCAAAGCAGATGCGCTACCAGACTGCGCCATGCCCCGTGCCGGCCCGCCGCCATCACGATCGGGCCGCAATCCTACCAGTTCGGCCGGCGCATGCAACCGCCACATGCGGCCTTGCGGCATCCCGGCCGATCCCCCGTGCCGCCAAAGCGCCAGCACCATCGCCAAGGCAACGCCCAGCGCGGTCGCGGCCGCGACCAGTACCGCGGCCGCGGCGCAGTCCTTGACCACGCGAATCGCCGGGTGTTCGTCCGGGTGCAGGCGATCCGCCAGCGCCTCCACGGCCGTATTGAAGAGCTCGGCGGCGACCACCGCGCCGCACGCGATCAGCACGAGCGCCCACCACACCGGCGCCGGGCGCAGTATCGCGAGCCCCGCCAATGCGAGCGCGGCGCACACCGCCTGGGTGCGAAAACTGCGCTCGTTGCGCCAGGCCGTAACCAGGCCCGCGAGCGCGAAGCCGAGCCGTGCGGCGAAGGGTCGATTCTTGCGCGGGCTCACCATCGCGCCGTACGTCAGTGCAAAGGCACCGTGTAGGCGACCTGCACGCCGCCGCCCGCCGTGGGCTCGACCGACAGCCCGCTCGATGGCGAGACGCCGTTCTCGCGATTGACCACGAACACCCCGGTGGCGGCGCCCAGAGCGCTGCCGGCAACCACGTCCGAGAGCCAGTGCGCGTTGTGCCGCAGCCGCAGATAATCCGTTCCCGCCGCCATGCCGTAACCCACGATGCGGCGGATCCAGCGATATTCGTCATTGCCGGACTCGGCGAACACCGTGCCGATGGCGGTCGCCGCCGAGGCGTGCACCGACGGGAACGACGCGCCGCCCTTCTGCCAGGCGTTCGAGTTGGTGGTCTGGTTGGGCCGCTCGCGGCCGGCGGCGAACTTGGTCACGAAACCCGTGCCGGCGGCGAGTCCGCCCGCCTCCAGCATCGCCCAGGTCTCGGTGTAGCCGCCCGGATCGTCGATCACCAACGCGTACAGGAAGGTGCCACCGACGATGGCGAGCGCCGGTTCGGCGTCTTTGCTGCTGTACTTGTCCTTGCCGTCCAGGGTGCAGCAACGGCCTTCCGTGAAGTGCCGCCGGACGCGGCCGTCGAACGGATGCGCGGCCTCGACCAGCGCCAGCGAGCCGCCGAACAACACCCAGTCCTGAAGATCCCAGCGCAGCGGGCTGGTGACGTACTGGCCGATGTCGCGCAACGCGGTACGCGGACCGTAGCCCACCGGTTCGCCGGCGTCCGTCGCCGACGAGTCGGGGCCGGCCGAATCCGGCCCATCGGCGGCGAGGACCGGGGCAGCAAGCGGTACGGCCAGCAGCGCGGCCAGGGCGAACGGTTTCAGGAATCGATGCGCGAACACGGGCGGCCTCCTCGCGAAGTCGCCGCACTCTACCGGTTGGGACCGCCGATTGCCACGTGCCCGGCGCCCTGTCCCCACCGCCGGGCGGCCGTCAATAGATCCCGAAAGCGAGCCCGCTCGCGAGCGTGGCGCCGAGCGCCGTGCACTCGGCGAGCGCCGCCGCCGCGACCTGCTTCGGCGCCTGAATCGCCGTGGGCGTCTGGGCGTGCGTGGGCACGATCAGCGCCGGCGCTATCGGCTTCAGCCGCCAGCCGGTCGCGATCCGCTCCACCTGCTGCACGGCGCCGCGGCCGTCGCTGCCCGCGCACACCAGGGTCGCGTACGGACGCCCGTTGACCCGGTCGAGCGCCGCGTAATAGGTGCGGTCGAAAAAGTCCTTCATGAGGCCCGCCATCGAGCCGAGGTTTTCCGGCGTCGCGAACAAGTAGCCGCTCGCCGCCAGCACGTGCTCGGGGCCGGCGATCGAGGCATGCAGCAGCACCGCGCGCACCTCGGACTCGCCGCGCGCGCCGGACAGCGCCGCCTGCGCCACCGCAAGCGTCGCGCCCGTCATGGAGTGGTACACGATCAGCACCGTCTTCATGGCGTTCGAGGGTAGCAAACCGGGGCGGGGTCCAGGTGGCTTACACTGCGCGGATGCAAAATGCCGACGTGTTGGTCATCGGTGCCGGGATCGCGGGCGCATCCGTGGCAGCCGAACTCGCTCGCGATCGCAGCGTCATCGTCGTCGAGGCGGAAGCCCGCCCCGGCTACCACTCCACGGGCCGCTCGGCGGCGTTGTACTCGGCCAACTACGGCAACGTGACCATCCGCGCGCTCACCCGCGCGAGCCGCGGCTTTTTCTCGGCACCCCACTCAGGCTTCACCGACGGCCCGTTGCTGCGTCCGCGCGGCTCGCTGTTCATTGCGAACGCCGCCCAGGCGGCGGCCCTGGCCGCCTTCGCGGCGCTGCCGGACGTGGCGGCCGACACCCGTCTGCTGGATGCGGCCGCCGCGCGCACCCTCTGTCCGGTGCTGCGGGAGGATTACGTGCACGGCGCGCTGCTGGAAGCCGACTCGGCCGACGTCGACGTGGCGGCGCTTCACCAGGGATACTTGCGTCAACTGCGACGCGGCGGCGGCCGCCTGCTCACCAACGCACCGGTGCACGCGCTCGAGATGCGCGGCGGCGTGTGGCAGGTACGGGCCGGCGCCGAGACCTGCACCGCAGCCGTGGTGGTGAACGCCGCCGGCGCCTGGGCCGATCCGGTCGCGCGGCTCGCCGGCCTTGCGCCGCTCGGTCTGCAGCCACTGCGCCGCTCGGCCGCGCTGATCGACGTGCCAGCGCACTCGCCGCCCGATCGCTGGCCGATGGTGATCGACGTCGACGAGCGCTTCTACTTCAAGCCCGACGCCGGGCGGTTGCTGATCTCGCCGGCGGACGAAACGCCGGTCGCGGCCGGCGACGCACAGCCGGAGGACGAGGATCTGGCCGCCGCCGTCGAGCGCATCGAGACCGCCACCACGCTCGGCATAGAGCGCCTTCGGCATCGCTGGGCGGGCCTGCGCACCTTCGCGCCGGACCGCACGCCGGTGGTGGGATTCGACGACCGCGCCAGCGGCTTCTTCTGGCTCGCGGGCCAGGGGGGTTACGGCATCCAGACCGCGCCGGCGCTCGCACGCAGCGCCGCGGCCCTCGCGCGCGGCGAGTCATTGCCGGCGGACGTGGCCGATCTCGGCGCGAGCGCCGCGGACCTGTCACCGTCGCGGTTCGCCGCGCGCGCTACGTCAAAGGGAGAGTAGCGCGATTTGCCCGTTGCCGTACTTGGCCATGGTGAGTGCGAAGTCCACGCGACCCTTCGCGCCACCGAGGATGTCCTTCGCCGCCGGCGGCAGCGCCGCAACCGGGTACACCTTGTCGAGCTTCAGATGCGGCGAGGTGTCGGTGATCAGCAGCCGGGTACCGATGTTCATGATCTCGGCGAGATTGGCGAGCATCACGTCGGTGAGTTCCTTGGTCTTGATCGAGTCCTTGGCGATGCCCGGCGGAAGCATGGACAGCGCCGCGCCGCCGTTGGCTGCGAACGGCAGGTCGCACGCGCACAGCGCCACCGGCTTGCCGTCGTCGGCGATGAACACGGCCGCGTAGGCGGTCGCCGCGGCATCGAGTTTTGGCCCGGGCTTGACCTCCAAACCGTCGAACAGGATCCCGAACATCGTCTTGACGCGCATGACGTCGGGCAGTGGATACAGCGTGCTCACGGCCGCGCGTCCCGTCAGCCGATGTGCGGCCCGAGGATCTCCTTGAAGGACTCGGGCGTGAAGGGTTTCGAGATGAGGAAGCGCGCGCCGGCGCTGGTGGCGCGCTCGCGCATGTCGGGCGTGGCCTCGGTGGTGACGAACCCGAACTTCAGCTTGATGCCTTCCTTGCCGAGGGACTCGAGGAGTTCGAGCCCCGTCATGTTGGGCATGTTCCAGTCCGAGAGCACGAGGTCGGGCGCCGCCGCCTTGATGGCGGCGAGCGCCTTGGCACCGTCCTCGGCCTCGACCACGTCATGACCCTCGAAGCCGGCGAGTCGCAAGGTCTTCTTGACGATCATCCGCATGGCGCTCGAGTCGTCGACGATCATGATCTTCATTACAGGGTGTCTCCGCGGTAGTGGCACCGTTGCCGGTCTGCAGATGTCATCGGCGCATTTAGCGGTTTCTTGACGGATGAGCCGCCCGGGCGGCCGTCATTGCAGGAGTCCCCTAACCTCGGCCAGGCCGTCTCGGGCGGCGACCACCACCTCGGCTGCGCAGGCCGGGTCCACGCCGACCATGCGCCACTCGGCGTCCGGTATCGGCGTCACGTCGCCGAGGTCCGTGCTCTCGATCTGCGCCAGGGTGGCCAGCCGGTCGGCCACGGCGACCTGTGCCGCCGCCGCCTGGTACGCACCGGCTCTTGCAGGCTCGCCGTAGAACTCGATGCAGGCCGCCAGGCTCGACGGCAGGTTCCAGCGCTGCGCGAGCACCGCGCCGACCTCGCAGTGCGTGAATCCCAACACCCGCCGCTCGTGCTCGAGCAACGGCGCATCGTCGGGGTCGTCGGCCCAGGCGAGCAGCGCCGTGCGCGCCTGCTCCGGCCGGGCGCGGAACAGCAGGAGTTGCCCGACGGCGTGCATGAGCCCCTCGACGAAGGCCGATTCGGCCTGCACGCGGCGACCGGCGCGCAGCGCGAGTTCGCGCGCGGCCAGGCCCGACAGCATGCTGTGGGTCCAGAAGTCCTGCATGGTCATCAGGCTGGAAGGAATGCGATCGAAGCTGTGCACGGCGGCGACGCCGAGCGCAAGGTCGCGCACCGCCCGCATGCCGAGCACGGTGACCGCGCGCGACACCGTGCCCACCTTGTGCGAAAGACCGATGGCCGGACTGTTGGCGAGCTTCAGCAGGCGCGCGGTCAGCGCCACGTCGGTGAGCACCACCGACTCGAACATGGCGATGGTCGCCGCCGGATCGTCGGCGAGCGCGCACACCCGCGCGGCCGCGGCCGGCAGACTGACCATGGCGCCGACCTCGTCGACCACCGCGGCCGGACCGCCGTCCGCGATCGCGCCCGCCGCGCTCATCCGGCGGCTTCCGAGGGGATGCGCGAGCCGACGCGCGGCGTGCGCGCCGCCTCGATGACGCGCGCAGCGATTGCCTCGAGCGGCAGCATCTCGTGCGCGGCGCCGAGCTCCCAGGCCGCCCGCGGCATGCCCCAGACCACGCTGGTGGCCTCGTCCTGCACGAAGTTCAGCGCGCCCGCCTCGCGCATTTCCTGCATGCCGGCGGCGCCGTCGCGGCCCATGCCAGTGAGCATCACGCCGATGGCGCTCGCGCCCACGTTCTGCGCCACCGAACGGAACAGCACGTCCACCGACGGCCGGTGGCGGTTCACCGGCGGCCCGTCATTGAGCTCGCAGCGAAAGCCCGCGCCGTCCGGCACCACCAGCAGGTGCTGGTCGCCGGGCGCGATGTACACGTGCCCAGGCTCGATCGGCTGCCCGTCCTGCGCCTCATGCACCGTGAGGTCGCAGTGGGCGTTCATGCGGCGCGCGAACGGCCCGCTGAAGGCCTGCGGTATGTGCTGGGTGATCACCACCGCCGGCGAGTCCGGCGGCATGTCCATCAGCACCTCCTTGATCGCCTCGGTGCCGCCGGTGGAGGCGCCGATCGCGATCAGACGCTGCATCGAACGCCGCTGGGCGCTGAGGGCGCGCCGCGGCAGGATGATGCTGGCGTCGTACTTCTCGGGAACCACCAGCGCCGTTTGCTCGGGCGCAGGACGCCGCTCGGACGCTGTGCGCTCCGGCGCCGTGCGAACGTGCGCGAGCGCCGCCGCCTTGACCTTGGCGGTGATCTCCTCGGTGGCGGCGCGCAACTCCCCAAGATTCTCCACCGATGGTTTGGCGATGAAGTCCACCGCGCCGAGTTCGAGCGCCTCGAGCGTGGTGGTGGCGCCGGCCTGCGTCAGGGTCGAGCACATCACCACCGGCATGGGCCTCAGGCGCATGAGGTTGCGCAGGAACGCAAGCCCATCCATGCGCGGCATCTCGACGTCGAGCGTCAACACGTCCGGGTCGAGCGCCTTGATCTTGTCGCGTGCCACGTACGGGTCCGGCGCGCTACCGACCACCTCGATCTGCGGATCCGAGGAAAGAATCTGCGTGAGCAGCCGGCGGATCGTCGCCGAGTCGTCCACCACCAGCACCTTGACCTTTTCTTCCATGCGGCCCGCTCCCTAGAACAGTTCCACCGAACCGGCGGCCTGCGGCGCCGGCAGCGAGACCTGCCGCTCGCGCTCGAACACCGCCAGATTCGCGGTCGGATTCAGTCGCTTGACGCGCACCTTGCCGGAGCGCGGATCGTAGAAGAGCTTGCGCGCGAACCGGTCGCCGAGGTCGGCCGCCGCGATCGGAAAGCCCTCGGTGCGCAGGTACTCGCGCACGAACGCGGCATTGCGCCCGCCGACGTCCATCTCCATGTTGAGTACCTTGCCGCCGCCCACCACCTTGAATTCGAGATTGGCGCGCTGGCAGCCGAGCTTCATCAGATCGTTGATGAGGTATTCCATGGCGACGTTGCCGTAGCGGGTCGCGGCGGACAGATCCACCGACGCCCAGGAACTGGCTCCGCCCGAACCGTCGAGCGGCAGCATGAAGTGGTTCATACCGCCGATGCCGAGCCGCGTGTCGCGCACGCACGCCGAGACACAGGAACCGAGCACCGTGTAGAGGAGTTCGGGGTGCCGGGTCACGTAGTACTCCCCGGGCAGCAGTCGCGCCACCACGCTCTGCTGGGCGTCGTCCCAGGCGCGTTTGATGTGCGCGAACTGCGGCAGGGGCGGCATGTCCGCGGGCGCGGGCGAGCGTCGGGCCACATCGGAGAGCACCTAAACCCTCCGGTAGGCCGTGCGCCCCACCAGCCGATAGCGCTGGGAGACGTTGAAGAGGTTCTCGGAGTGCCCGATGAACAGCCAGGCTCCCGGCTCCTGCAGATCGGCCATGCGGTCGAACAACTTGCGCTGGGTCGGCTTGTCGAAGTAGATCACCACGTTGCGGCAGAAGATCACGTCGAATGGACCGCGCATGGGCCAGTCGTGCAGGAGGTTCAGCTGTTTGAAGCTGATCAGGCTCTTGAGGTCGGAACTTGCGCGGAACGCGCCGCCCTCGGTGCGCTCGAACCAGCGCTCCCGTCGCGCCGCCGCCATCTTGCCGATCGCGTCCGCCGAGTACTCGCCGCGCGCTCCCTTGGCGAGCACCGCCGAGTCGATGTCGGTGGCGAGGATGCGCGCGTTCCAGCTCTCGAGCCCCGTGAATGCCTCGCGCAGCGTCATCGCGATGGAATAAGGCTCCTCGCCGGTGGAACACCCCGCCGACCAGATGCGCAGGCGCCGGCCGGCGGCGCGCTTCTGCCGCACCTCCGGCAGGACCTGCTCCGCGAGCTGGCGGAAGTGATGGTCCTCGCGGAAGAACGAGGTCAAGTTGGTGGTGATGGCGTTGGTGAGCGCCTCGATCTCCTCCGGGTGCCCCTCCTCAACGAGGTCGCAGTAGTCCGCGAAGGTCTCCAATCCGAGTGCGCGCAGCCGCTTGGCGAGACGTCCGTACACGAGCTCGCGCTTGGCGTCCGACAACGCGATGCCGGTGGAGTGGTGCACCAGCGTGCGCAGCCGCTCGAACTCAGCGTCCGTGAGCACGAACTCGCGCAATTCCGCCGACATCCCCGACATTGTCGTCACTCCTCAGAACAGCTCGATCGCCCCTGCCACCGCCGCACTCTCGGCGCCATGTGCCACCCCCGTCGCCGCGGCGACATCTTCCCGCGGCGTCGCCGCCGCACCCTCGCGACAGGGTTCCGGGACCATCGCGGCGAACAACGTGCGCTCCTCGTTCATCGTGAACGCGGCCAGCTGGCGCCGCCGCAGCTCGCTCAATCGCTGCGCCGTCGCCGGCACTGCCGCGGGCTGCGCGAGCGCGCGCAGCGCCTCCGCAACGTGCGTCAACTGCTGCACCAGCCGGTCGTGCACCTGGACCGCCGTCACCACCCGCGCGAAGGCACCTCGGCGGGTCGCGGTCTCGGCGGCGTCCGACGCCGCCGAACCCTCGATCAGATCGCCGAGCGCCGCCAGCACCTCGCCCGTGGCGTCGCGATCGAGCGCGAGCGAGGCCTCGATCTGCGTCGCCGCCCACTCGAGCCAGTGCCGCTGCCAGTCGGCGTCGACGGCGGCGGTCGCTTCGCGCTCGACCCGGGCCATGAATTCACGCCTGCGCGCGCGCCGCGCCCGCAAGGCCGAGCGCGGTCTCGACGCCGATCAGGCGCGCGGCTTCCCGCAGGGCGTCCGACGCCCCCTGCCAATCGAGCGGCCCGCGGCTGCGCGCCGCGGCGACCAGCACCTGCAGCCCGGCGGTGTCGATCTCCAGCACGCGCGCAGCGTCGATGCGCAGCGGGCCGCCGCCCGCGTCGGCCGCGAGTCTTTGCCGAAAGGCGGCCACTTCGGCGATGGTCAGACGTTCGGGCAGCTCGATCATGCCGCTGCCACCTCGAGCACCGCGTCGGCGGCGACGGCGTCGTCGGCCACCAGAAGGTCCACGTCGAGCAGAATGACCATCTTCTTCTCTACGGTGGCGAGCGCCTTGACGAAGCGCGACCCCAGGGTGTGGCACTCATCCGGAGGCGCCAGAAGATTGGCCTCGTCGATGTTGTAGACCTCGGAGACCGCATCCACCACGATCCCGACGGTGCGTTCCCCGCGGCTGCCGTTGGCGCGCAGCACGATCACCACGGTGGTCGGGCCGAAGTCCACCGTATCGAGGCCAAAGCGCTGCCGCAGGCCGAGAACCGGCACCACCGCGCCGCGCAGATTGATCACCCCGAGCACGTAGCTCGGCGTGCGCGGGATGCGCGTGGCGGTATCCCAGCCCTTGATCTCCTGCACCCGCAGGATGTCGACGCCGTACTCCTCGCCCGCGAGCATGAAGGTCAGGTATTGCTTGGCGTCGCCCGCCTGCGCCTTGCCGCCCTTCTGCGCCATCGCGGTCAAGGCCGAATTCTCGTCGCTCATGTGCTCATCTCCTCGTGCTGACCCCTGTCCCCGTCGCCGCGCCGACCGTCAGGCCGCGCGTACCGCGCGCCGCTCGCTGCGGGCCGCGCGCGCGGCCCCCGCCCGAAGCTCGTCGGCCGAATTACGGTCGATGAGTCCGGGCACGTCGATGATCAAAGCCACCGTGCCGTCGCCGAGGATGGTGGCCCCGGCGAGGCCGCGCACCTGGCGGAAGTTCTTCTCCAGACTCTTCACCACCACCTGCTGCTGCGCGAGCAGGTCGTTGACCAGCAGGCCGACGCGTTTGCCGTCGGCCTCGACCACCACCAGCAGCCCGTCCTCGGTGGCCTGGCGCCCGCCGGAGACGTCGAACATCTCGTGCAGCTTGATGACCGGGATGTATTCCTCGCGCAGCCGGAAGAGCTCGGTGCGGCCCGCGATGGTCGACAGCTGGTCCTTGCGGACCTGGATGGTCTCGACGATGGCGAGGAGAGAGATCACGTAGGTCTCGCTGCCGACGCGCACGAGCTGTCCGTCGAGGATGGCGAGCGTGAGTGGCAGACGGATGCGGATGACGCTCCCGTGGCCCTCGCGCGAGGTGATCTGCACCTGACCGCCGAGGTCGTTGATGTTGCGGCGGACGACGTCCATGCCGACACCACGGCCGGAGACGTCGCTGATCTGGTCGGCGGTGGAGAACCCCGGCATGAAGATCAGATTGTGGATCTGGTCCTCGCCGAGCTCCTGGTTCGGATCGACGAGACCGCGGTCGCGCGCCTTGGCGAGAATCTTGGCCTTGTTGAGCCCGCCGCCGTCGTCGCGCACCTCGATGATGATGTTGCCGCCCTCGTGGAAGGCGGCGAGTTCCAGCAATCCGCTCTCGGGTTTGCCGACCGCGAGCCGCCGCTCCGGCGTCTCGATGCCGTGGTCGAGCGAGTTTCGTACGAGGTGCACCAGCGGATCGCTGATCTTCTCGAGCACGGTCTTGTCGAGTTCGGTGCCCTCGCCGGTGAGCCGAAGGTCGACCTTCTTGCCGAGTTTGCGCGACAGGTCGTGAACCAGGCGCGGGAAGCGGTTGAAGGCGAAGCTGATCGGCATCATGCGCACCTGCATGACGCTCTCCTGCAGGTCGCGGGTGTTGCGCGCGAGCTGCGCGAGCCCCTGGCGCAGGCGCTCGAGATCCTCCGGCTCCACGCCGTCGGCGAAACGGTTCAGCATCGACTGCGTGATCACGAGCTCGCCGACCAGATTGATCATGTGGTCGACCTTCTCGGTGGCGACCCGTATCGAACCCGCCTCGGCGGACGCCTTGGCCGCCGCCGGCGCCGCGGCCGCGGCAGGCGCGGAAACCGCGACCGGCGCTGGCGTAACGACCGGCGCTCGCGCGGCGATCTGCGCTGGCGCAGCGACCGGCGCTGGCGCCGCCGGGACGGGCCTGGGCGCAGGCGTCGCCGCGGCCACAGGTGCGGCAGCCGGCGCCGCAATGGCGGCAGGCGGCGGCGCGGCTACGGCCGGCGCTGCGTCCTGCGGTCCGAACGGCATGAAAGTCAGACGGCACGCCGGGTCGACCCAGTCGAAGATCTCGTCGAGCGCGGACTTCGACACTTCGCCGCGCAGTTCCAGGTCCCAGGCGAGATAACAGGACTCGGGGTCGATGTCCGCCAGCGCCGGCACGGCGCCGAGGTCGGCACGCACGGTGAGCTCGCCGAGACGCGCGAGCTCGGCGAACATTCGCGTCGGTTCGTTGCGCAGCTTGAGAAGTGCGGGAACGGGTTCGAAGCGGATGCGCCAGCCCGCGCCCACGCCCGCGCTGGCAGGCGCAGCCGCTTGGGCACCCGCCGCCGCGCGCTCATCCGCCGCCGGGCCCGCGGTCGACGGCGGTTCGGACGCCGCGGCCGCCGCGGCGTGCACGCCCGGGGCGGCGAGGATCTCGCCGATCTCGCGATTGAGGGCTTCGATGCGCGCCTGGTCGAGGGCACGGCCCTCCTCGGTCGCCGCCATCATCTCGCGCAGGCAGTCACAACCCTGCAGCAGGACCTGCGTGCCCTCGGGCGTGATGGCGCGCTTGCCGTTGCGCATCTCGTCGAGCAGGGTCTCGACGCCGTGGGTAAAATTGGCCACCTCCGCGAAGCCGAAGGTGGCGGCGCCGCCCTTGATCGAGTGGGCCGCGCGGAAGATCGTGTTGATGGTCTCGCGGTCGGCGCTCGCGTCGAGGTTGAGTAGCCCCGACTCCATCACGTCGAGACCCTCCTTGCACTCCTCGAAGAAGACCTTGGCGATCTCCATCATTTCCGGATCAAGATTCATTTCATAATCCTCGCAAGCATCGGTGCCGCGGCCGTGCGGACCCTTCAGATCACCTTGGCGATGGTCGACAGCAGCTGCTCGGGATTGAACGGCTTGACGATCCATCCCGTGGCGCCGGCGCGCTTGCCGTCGACCTTCTTCTCCTGGCTCGATTCGGTGGTGAGGATGAGCATGGGCACGAACTTGTAGTCCGGCAGCGCCCGCAGCTCGCGCACCAGGTTGATGCCGTCCATGCGCGGCATGTGCACGTCGGTGAGCACCAGATCGGCGCGCGACTCCTTGGCGAGTTCCAGGGCCTCGACCCCGTCACAGGCTTGCACGACCGTGTATCCCGCCCCCTGCAGGGTGTAGCGGACCATTTGGCGCATGGAAACCGAGTCGTCCACCGCGAGAATTGTCTTGGCCACTCCGACGCTCCCGATCGCCCGATGGGCGGGCCCATCCGGTTATCGTCGCGTGCGGCCGGGTCTTGAAGCGAAATGAGCGGATTTCGCCGCTCGGTGTGACGCGGCGCACAGAGCCCGCCGACGGCGGGCCGTGAGGGATTCCCCGAGCGTCAGGCGCGACGCCAGGCCGTGCTGCCGTCGGGCTTGTCCTCGAGAATCACGCCGGCCGCCGCGAGTTCGTCACGGATCCGGTCGGCGTCCTTGAAGCGGCGCGCGGTGCGCGCGGCGCGCCGCTCCGCGGCCAGCCGCTCGATGTCGGCATCGGCGAGGCCGGCGCCCACGCCGCGCTTCAGGTACTCGGCCGGGTCCGCCTGCAGCAGACCGAGCACCCGGCCCATGGCGCGCAAGGTGGCCGCCCGCGCCGCCGCCGACGCGCCATCGCCCGTCGCCTTTGCGGCGTTCAAGGCCCTGGCCTCGGCCTGCAGTACCGCGAACGCCTCGGGCGTGTTGAAGTCGTCGTCCATGGCGGCGGTGAGCGGCTCCATCGCCACAGGATCGGCCGTACCGCCGCCCGGAGTGTCCGCAAGCGCACGGTACAGCCCGAGGAGCGTCTCGTCGGCCTGAGCGAGCTGGGCGGCGGAATAGTTGATCGGCCCGCGGTAGTGGCTCGAGAGCAGGAAAAAACGCAGCACCTCGGGGTCGCGCAGGGTCGAGAGCACGTCGCGCACCGTGAAGAAGTTGCCGAGCGACTTCGACATCTTCTCGTCATCGACGCGCACGAAACCATTGTGCATCCACACGTTCACGAACGGCGTGCCGCAGGCGGCGCAGCTCTGCGCGATCTCGTTTTCGTGGTGCGGGAACTTGAGGTCCATGCCGCCGCCGTGCAGATCGAAGTGGTCGCCGAGCAGGCTCACCGACATGGCCGAGCACTCGATGTGCCAGCCCGGCCGGCCCGGCCCCCACGGCGAGGGCCAGGAGGGCTCACCGGGCTTGGCGTGCTTCCACAGCACGAAATCGAGTGGATCGCGCTTGCCCTCGTCCACCTCGACCCGCGCGCCGGCGCGCAGGTCCTCCAGGCGCTTCCCCGAGAGCCTTCCGTAGTCGGCGAACTTGCGCACGGCATACAGCACGTCCCCGTCCTCGGCGACGTAGGCGTAGCCCTTGTCGATGAGCGTGCGCGTCATCGCCACGATGGCCGGTATGTAGGCGGTCGCGCGCGGCTCGTGGTCCGGCGGCGCGAGGCCCAGTCGGGCGCAGTCCTCGTGCATCGAATCGGTGAAGCGGCGCGCGAGCGCCGCCCAGTCCTCGCCATTCTGCGCGGCGCGCTGGATGATCTTGTCGTCGATGTCGGTGACGTTGCGCACGTAGGTCACGTCGAAGCCGCGCGCACGAAGGTAGCGCTGCACCAGGTCGAACACCGTCAGCATGCGCGCGTGGCCCAGGTGTATATGGTCGTACACCGTCATGCCGCAGACGTACATGCGGACCTGGTTGTCGCGCATAGGCTTGAAGGGCTCCTTGCGGCCGGTGAGCGAATTGTGGATGCACAGCATGGCGGAGTCTTCGCAGGTTCAGGCGTAACGGGCGAGCCGGCGCCGCACCGACTCGGACGTCAGCAGTTTCAGGAGCGGACCGAGCTCCGGACCGTGGGTGCGTCCGGTGAGCGCAGCGCGCAGCGGCATGTACAGAGCGGCGCCCTTGCGCCCGCTGCGCTGAGCGAGCGCGCGTGCGAGCGCCTTCAGGTCGGCGCCGGCCTCCTCGTAGGCGGCCGCGGCCGCGGCGAAGAACGGCGCGCCGGCGTCCGCCACGACCTGCGCGGCCTCCACGTCCAACGCCGGCGGCTCGGCGGCCAGCACCGCGCGCCACGGCGCGGCATCGGCGGGCAGCACGACGTTGTGGCGCACCAGTTCGATGAACTCCGGCGAGGCGTCGCCGCCGAGCCAGCGACCGAAAGCCTCCGCGGGCAGCCGCGCGAGCGCCTCCTTTTGCCAGTGCACGAGCTGGCTCTCCTCGAAGCGCGCCGAGGCGCGGCCCAAGTGCTCCGGGCGGAAGTGCGCTGGCATCTGGTCGCGCTCCAGCCAGCCGATCTCGGCGTCGGCGGCGTGGCCGAGCCGGAACAGGTGGTTGAGCAGCGCCGCGCCTAGATAGCCGTGCTCGCGGAACTCGCGCACGCTGGCGCTGCCGTGGCGCTTGGAGAGCGGCGCGCCATCGGCGCCGACCAGCAGCCCCACGTGCCCGTAGGCGGGCGCCCGCAGGCCGAGCGCGGCGAGCAGCAGGAGCTGCCGCGGCGTGTTCGTGAGGTGGTCGTCGCCGCGCAGCACGTGCGTCACGCCCATCAGCGAATCGTCGACGGCATTACAGAAGAAGAACGCCGCCGTGCCGTCCTCCCGGCGCACGATGAAGTCGCCGATGTCGGCGGCTACGAATCGCTGCGGGCCGTGCACCAGATCCACGAACTCCACCTGCGCGTCCGCCGGCACGGCGAAACGCAGCGTCGGGCGTCGGCCGGCGCGCTCGCGCTGCGCGCGTTCGGCGGACCCGAGCGCACGGCAGGTGCCGGCGTAGCGCGGCGGCTGTCCCGCCATGCGCGAAAGTCGTCGCGACAGCTCGAGTTCCTCGGCCGTGCAGTAGCAAGGATAGGCGGCCCCGGCGCGCTCCAGCCGGGCGTAGAGCTCGGCGTAGACCGCGCCGCGCTCGGACTGCGCGTAGGGAGCGGCGGGTCCGCCCACGTCCGGCCCCTCGTCCCAGTCGAGGCCCAGCCAGCGCAGGTCGTCGAGCAGCGCCGCGCGGTGCTCGTCGCGGCTGCGCTCGGCGTCGGTGTCCTCGATGCGCAGGATGAAGCGGCCGCCGCTGCGGCGAGCCCACAACCAGCTGAAGAAAGCGGTACGCGCATTGCCGAGATGCAGCGATCCGGTGGGGCTCGGCGCGAAGCGCGTGACGACGGCGGACATATCCCGCCATTGTACTCATTCGAGTAGAATCCCGTTCCATGAAAGCCCGATCGCTCGCAATCGCATTGCTCGCCGTGGCCGCCGCCGCCACGTCCCTCCTGCCCCGCCTGGCCTCGGCCGCCGATGCCGCGCCGGCCAAGCCCGACACGACGGCCGCGAAGCCGGCCGCTCCGGCACGCGTACAGGTGACCACCAGCATGGGATCGTTCGTGATCCAACTGGACGCCGAGCGCGCGCCGCTGACCGTGGCGCACTTCTTGAAGTACGTCGATCAGGGCTTCTATTCCGGCACGATCTTCCACCGCGTGATTCCCGGCTTCGTCATCCAAGGCGGCGGATTCGACACCAACTACAAGTTGAAGGGCCCGGTGACCCGCATCGTCAACGAGTCCGGCAACGGACTCGTCAATGCGCGCGGCACGGTCGGCCTCGCCCGGCCCGGCACCCCGCACGACGGGGACGTGCAGTTCTACGTGAACCTCGCCGACAATTCGGCGCTCGACCCGAACCCCGCCCGCTGGGGCTACGCCGTATTCGGCCGCGTGGTGCAGGGCATGGAGGTGGTCGACCGCATCGGCAACGTCGCCACCGGCGCGAAGGGCCCCTTCAAGGAGGACGCTCCGCTCGATTCGGTGATCATCGAGCGCATCGAGCGCGTCACCAGCCCCTGACGGCCGCGTGGCCGCGCTGTTCGTCTCCGACCTGCACCTCGACGCGATCCGCCCGCGGGTCGACGAACAGTTCCTGAAGTTCCTCGCCGGCGAGGCCCGCGACGCCGATGCCTTGTACGTTCTCGGCGACCTTTTCGAGTCGTGGGTCGGTGACGACTGCCCGGCGGGCTCCCAGGACGCCATCGTCGCGGGACTCGCGGCGCTCACCGCGGCGGGAGTGCCCTGCTTCGTCATGCACGGCAATCGCGATTTCCTGCTGGGCGATGACTTCTGCGCCCGCACCGGCGCGCGACTGCTGCCCGATCCGACCCTGCTGACCCTGTACGGCGAACGGGTGCTCGTGATGCACGGCGACGCGCTCTGCAGCGACGACGCCGCCTATCAGCGGCTTCGCGCCACCGTGCGCGACCGGGAATGGCAGCGCCGCTTCCTCGCCCTGCCGCGCGCGGCGCGCGAGACGCTGGCGGGGGCCGCACGCCACGGCAGCCGCGCACACACCGCGACGCTCGGCGAGGTCATCAGCGACGTGAGTCCGGCGAGCGTTGCGCTCGCACTGCGCGGCGCCGGCTGTTCGGTGCTCCTGCACGGCCACACGCACCGACCCGCGATCCACACCTTCGAGGTGGACGGCCGGCCGTGCACGCGCATCGTGCTCGGCGACTGGTTCACGCAGGGCAGCGTGCTGCGCTGGGACGCGAGCGGCCCGGAGCTCAAGTTTCTGCCGCGCTAGGCGCCGGCGGCCCCGAGTGGAAGCGGAACACCGGGTCGTCCTCCCCAATCAGCTCCGCCTCGCGCCGGGCGAATGCCTCGATCCGCGGCCGCAGGTCGACTCCCGCGCGCCGCGCCGCCCGCTGCGCCAGGTCGAGGTACAGCTCGTAGTGCCGCTCCTCGGCGGCGTGCAGCCCCGCGAAGAATCCCGCGAGCGGCTCGCCGATGTGCGGGGCCAGCGCCGCAAAGCGCTCGCAGGAGCGCGCCTCGATGAACGCGCCGCAAATCATCAGGTCCACCTCGCGCTGCGGTTCGGCGCGTGCCACCAGCCGGCGCAGGCCCTCGGCGTAGCGTCCGGGAGCGAGCCGCTGCGGTTCGACCCGCAGCGTGCGCATGAGCTTCGCCACCTGTTCGTAGTGGCGCAGCTCCTCGCGGGCCAGCCGCGACAGCCGCTGGGTGAGGTCGAGATCCTCCGCGTAGGCGAACATCAGCGCGAGCGCGGTGGACGCCGCCTTCTTCTCACAGTTGGCGTGGTCGACGAGCAGCACGTCGCGCCGGCGGCAGGCCGCCTCGATCCAGCGCTGCGGAGTGGGGAGGCACAGCAACGGGTGCGCCGGCCGCGGGTTCGCGTTCACGCCGGCACCGGCAGCGACCCCAGGGCTGCGAGCAGTTCACGCGCCGACTGGTAGCGATCCTGTGGCGCCTTGGCGAGGAGCCGCGCCACCACCGGCGCGAACGGCGCGGCGCGCGCCGGCAGCGGCGGCGGCTCGGCGCGCTTGTGTTTATAGATCACTTCCATCGCCGTCGACCCCGTGAACGGCTTACGCCCGGCGAGCATCTCGTAGAACACCACCCCGAGGCTGTACAGGTCGCTGCGCGCGTCGATGTCCTCGGCGTGCCCCTGCTCGGGGCTCATGTAATAGGGCGTGCCGAAGATCTCGCGCGTGCCGGTGAGCTCGGCGTCGAGCTCGCTCGCCTTGGCGAGCCCGAAATCGATCAGGCACAGCGAGCCATCCGTGCGCAGCATGACGTTGGCCGGCTTCAAGTCCCGGTGCAGCACGCCCACCGAGTGGATGGCGTCGAGCGCGCCGGCGATCTGGCGCAGGTAGTCGACGGCGGCGGCCACCGACACCGGCGCCTTCATGCGCTGGCGCAGGTCGCCGGCCGGAAAGTGCTCCATGGCGATGTAGGCGTGGTCGTCGGCGACGCCGAGATCGTAGATCTGCACGATGTTGCGGTGGTGCAGCTGCGCGACGATCTCGTACTCCTGCAGGAAGCGGTCGAAGTTGACCAGCCGCTCCGACACGTCCGGGACCTGGCTGAACACCTTGAGCACCACCAGCGTGCCGGCGCGCTCGCTCTCGGCGAGGAAGATCTTGCACATGCCGCCGCTGCCGATCTGGCGGATGCAGCGGTGGCCGCGAATCATCACCGTGCCGAAGCGGTAGCGGCGCTCGTAGTCTGGGCGGCTGCGGTTCATGGCGAGCCGCGCACGCTGCTCGCGGGCGGCGTCCTCCAGCATGCGCACGAAACGCTCGCGGTCCAGGCGGCGGCCGTAGAGCCGCGCCAGGCCCGGCACGGCCGGGTGCTCCGGCGCCGGGGCATCGTCCAGCATCACCAGCAGCACCGGCGCGAAGTCCGGCCGCGAGGCGAAATTGACGGCGAGCGACTCGAGCGCGGGCGAGCGCGCCTCGCCTATCAGCACGACCGCGTCGAAGCCGGCCGCGCTGTACTCGGAATCGAGCACCGGATCGGCGCCGAGATCGTGCTCGACCACCAACGCCTCCGGCCACTCGATCTCGGCATGCTTGCGGATCAGCAGGCGGCAGTCGGCACGGTCGCCGATGGCGAGAATGCGCACCCGGTGCGACCCCGTGGGGCTACAAGACGCGTACCGACTTCAGCGACCTTCCGCCACCGTCGCGGCGGCGCTGTTTCGCCTCGTCGGAACGCTCCGCCTGCAGGCGCGCCAGGTATTCCGCGGTCACGTCGCCGGTGACGTACTCGCCGGAGAAGCAGGAGGTGTCGAAGTCCTCGATCTTGGCGTTGTCGTGGCGCACGGCGTGCACCAGATCCTCGAGGTCCTGGTAGATGAGCCAGTCGGCGCCGATCATGGCCTGCACCTCCTCGATCGAACGGTCGGCGGCGACCAGTTCGGAGGCGTTCGGCATGTCGATGCCGTAGACGTTCGGATAGCGCACCGGCGGCGCGGCCGAGGCGAAGTAGACCCGCTTGGCGCCGGCCTCGCGCGCCATGTCGATGATCTGCGCGGAGGTCGTGCCGCGCACGATCGAGTCGTCCACCAGCAGCACGTTCTTGCCGCGGAACTCGAGGTCGATCGCGTTCAACTTGCTGCGCACCGACTTGGAGCGCTGTTCCTGGCCGGGCATGATGAAGGTGCGGCCAATGTAGCGGTTCTTGATGAACCCTTCGCGGTACTTCACGCCGAGAAGCTGCGCCACCTGCACCGCGCAGGTGCGGCTCGTGTCCGGGATCGGGATCACCACGTCTATGTCCTGGTCCGGCCGCTCGCGCTTGATCTTCTCGGCGAGGTGCTCGCCCATGCGAAGCCGCGCCTTGTACACCGAGATGTTGTCGATGATCGAGTCCGGCCGCGCGAAGTAGACGTACTCGAAGATGCAGGGCGTGTGCCGCACCATGGCCACGCACTGCTGCGCGTAGAAGCGGCCCTGCTCGTCGATGAACACCGCCTCGCCGGGCGCCACGTCGCGCACCATCTTGAAACCCAGCATGTCGAGCGCCACGCTCTCGGAGGCGAGCATCCACTCGCTGCCCTTCTTGGTGTCGCGCTTGCCGATCACCAGCGGCCGAATGCCGTTCGGGTCGCGAAAGCCGAGCACGCCGTGGCCGATGACCATCGCCACCACCGCGTAGCCGCCGCGGCAGCGGCGGTACACCGCATTGACCGCCGCGAACACGTCCGCAGGCGTGACACGCGGCGTGCCCACACGCTGCAATTCGGAGGCGAGCACGTTGAGCAGCACCTCCGAGTCGCTGCTGGTGTTGAGGTGGCGCCGTTCCTCACGCACCAGCACTTCGGTGAGCTCGCGGGCGTTGGTGAGATTGCCGTTGTGGCCGAGACAGATGCCGTAGGGCGCATTGACGTAGAACGGCTGCGCCTCGTTGGCCCCGTCGGCGCCGGCGGTGGGATAGCGGACGTGGCCGATCCCGACGTTGCCCTTGAGCTTGACCATGTGCTTTTGCTGGAACACGTCGCGCACCAGCCCCGCGTCCTTGCGCATGTACAGTGCGCCATCCTCGGCCGTCATGATGCCGGCGGCGTCCTGGCCGCGGTGTTGCAGCACCGTGAGCGCGTCGTAGATGCGCTGGTTGACCGCTTCGACTCCGACCATGCCGACGATTCCGCACATGAGGACCTCCGATGCCGGGCCACCCCCGACGGGGCGCGCCGCTAGCGCAACCGACCCTTCAATCCGCTCAACCGCTCGAGCTTCGACCAAGGCTCGCCGTGTTCGCCCACCATGGCCCGCAGCCAGTCGCCCATGGCCTCGCCATAGGGCATGAGCTTGGCCCGTCCCCACCACGCCTCGTGGTTGAGGTGGAGCAGCTCACCGCCGATCACCAGCAGCCCCACCAGCACCGCGCCCCGCACCAGGCCGAACAGGAGGCCCATGCCGCGGTCGAGCGCGCCGAGGCCGGCGCTGTTCATGAAGTGCCCGAGCAGCAGGCCGACCAGCCAGCCCGTCAGCAGCACCGCCACCAGCACCGCGAGACGCGCCACCCAGGGAGCCACCGGCGGCTCGGCGAGCACGCCGCCGAGGTGCGGCTGTACCAGCGGACCGAACTGCCACGCCGCCCACACGCCGCCGACCCAGAAAGCCACCGAAACGGCCTCGCGTACGAAGCCCCGCAAGATCCCGACCAGGGTGGAACCCGCCACCACGAGCACTATTCCGACGTCGACCCCGGTCAATCAACCCCCTGCGGATGGGCGCGCCGTCGCGCCTGAACTGTGGCGCGAATTCTACAGGACCCGAGGCACGGCCGGCCGTGAATCCCTAGACACATTGACGAAGAGTCAGGGCGGTACGACGGTCGCGGCGTGGCCCTTGGCCTTGAGCCTCGCCGCCAGCCGTTCGGCGGCAGACCGATCCGGAAGCGGCGCCGCGCGCACCCGATAGCGCGCCGCGCTGCCGCTGCCGACCGCGGACACCGACACCGCCACGCCCTGGCTGCGCACCTGGCGCGCCAGGCGCTCGGCGTTGGCACGGCTCGCAAAGCTGCCGAGCTGGACGATCCAGTGGCCGTGGGCGGCCGCCGTGGGCACCCCTCGGGCCTCTACATGAGGGGGTGCGGGCCGGCTTTCAACCGCCACGGGCGCCGCGTGCGGGGCTACGGTGGGCATCGCGGGCACCGGCACGGGATCGGCCGGCGCGGCGGCGGTGGCGGCTGACGCTGCCGTCGTCGTCGGCGCCATCGCGGGCGCTGCGACCGTCGACGCTGCAACAGCCGACGCTGCGACCGCCGACGCTGCGACCGTCGACGCTGCGACCGCCGACGCCGCGTCGGCCTCCGCCGGGGCGCTCGCGGTCGCGCCGGTGGCGACATCGACGGTCACGGTGCGCATGGGCTCGACCGCCACCACGGAGGCGCTCGCCGCCGGTGCCGGTGGCGAGCGGGGCGGCCCGGACAGCAGCGCCGGCGCGACCACGACCACCAGCACCACGAGAATCGTGGCGCCGATCAGGCGCTCCTTGAGGCGGCGATCCATGAATGCGGGTTCTCGAGCGGGGTGAGCAGCGGGGGTCGGCGCTCAAGTATATGCGGGCAGCGATCCCGGCGGCAGCAGACCACGCTCCTCGAGCCAGTCGAGCGCAGGCCCGACGCTGTGGAAGGAGCCGAACACCACGATCCGGTCGGCGGGCGTGGCGGCCGCCAGGGCCGCCGCGCACGCCGCCGCGATGCCGGCCGCGGCGTGCGTCGGCACGCCGCGGATTCCCATGCGGGCCGCGAGCTGCGCCGCGCTCGTGCCGCGGGCGCCGTCGGTGTCCGCCAGCCACCAGGCGTCGATACGATCGGCCAGGGCGCTGGCGATGCCCGCGGCATCCTTGTCGGCGAGGATGCCGCACACCGCGAGCGTGCGTCCGCGCGCGGGCAAGGCGCCCAGGTTCTCGGCCAGCACCTGCGCGGCCGCCGGGTTGTGCGCGACGTCGAGGATCCAGGTGGGCGCGGTCTCATCGGCGGGCGGAATCACCTGGAAGCGGCCGGGCAGCCGCACCTCGATGAGGCCGCGCGCGATGGCGGACGCAGGCAGCGGCCGCGGCAGCGCCGGCAACTCCTCGAGCGCGGCGATGGCGGCGGCCGCGTTGGCGATCTGGGTCGCGCCGTAGAGCGCCGGCCGCGGCAGCGCCTCGAGGTGCCAGCGCGGGCCGTCGTAGCGCCAGGTATCGCCGCTTCGGGTCGCCACGAAATCGGCGCCGGCGCGCTTGAGCCGGGCCCCGACCGCGCTCGCCACCTGCGCGGCGGCTCCGGGGATCGCGGGATCGCCGAGCACTGCTGCGCGTCCGGCGCGAAAGATGCCGGCCTTCTCACGCGCGATGTGCTCGAGCGTGGGGCCCAGGTACTCCTGGTGGTCGAGGCCGATGCTCACCACCACCGCCACCGTGGGATCCACCGCGTTGACGGCGTCGAGGCGGCCGCCGAGGCCGATTTCGAGCACCCAGGCGTCGAGCCGAGCCTCCTCGAGCACCAGAAAGGCGGCGATGGCGTTGTATTCGAAGAAGGTGAGCGGAATGGAGCCGCGCGCCGCCTCGATGCGCTCGAACGCCGCGCACAGCTGTGCCGCGCTCACGAAGCGGTCGCGCAGGCGGATGCGCTCGCGGTAATCGCGCAGGTGCGGCGAGGTGAACGTGCCCACGGCGAGACCGGCCGCCGCCAGCATCGACGCGGCGTAGGCGGTCACCGAGCCCTTGCCGTTAGTGCCCGCGACGGTGATCACCGGGGTCGAGGGCTGCCGCCAGCCGAGCCGCGCGAGCACGGCACGCAGGCGGTCGAGACCCAGATCGATGGGGTCGGGATGCACCCGTGATTGGTGCTCCAACCACTCCTCGAGCGTGCGCATGCGACGGTGCGCCGGCGTCAGGCCGAGGCGGGCTCCTTGCCCATGAGCAAGCGCAGCATCGCGCCGATGCGGTCGCGCATCTCGCGGCGGTCCACGATCATGTCGATGGCGCCGTGCTCGACCAGGAATTCGCTGCGCTGGAACCCCTCCGGCAGGGTCTCGCGCACGGTCTGCTGGATGACGCGCGGACCGGCGAATCCGATCAGCGCCTTTGGTTCGGCGATGTTGACGTCGCCGAGCATCGCCAGGCTCGCCGACACGCCGCCGGTGGTGGGGTCGGTCAGCACCGAGATGTAGGGCAGGCGCGCCTCCGACAGGCGCTTGAGCATCGCACTGGTCTTCGCCATCTGCAGCAGCGAGTACAACGCCTCCTGCATGCGCGCGCCGCCGCTCGCGGCGAAGCACACCAGCGGCGTACGGTGCTCCATGCAGTGCTCCACCGCACGCGCGAACTTCTCGCCCACCACCGAGCCCATGGAGCCGCCGAGGAAGCGGAACTCGAACGCGCACGCCGTCACGTCCAGTCCGTCGAGCTTGCCCGTCATGACCACCAGCGCATCCCGCTCGCCCGTCTGCTTCTGCGACTGGACGATGCGGTCCTTGTAGCGCTTGGAGTCCTTGAACTTGAGCGGATCCTCCGCCTGGACCTTGGCGGCGAGCTCGCGGGTCGTCCCCGGGTCGAAGAACTTGAGCAGCCGCTCGCGCCCGTGGATGCGCATGTGGTGGCTGCACTTCGGGCAGACGTTGAGATTGCGCTCGATCTCGGCGCGATACAGGACGGCATCGCAGGCCGGACACTTGGTCCACAGGCCTTCGGGAACCGAGCGGGTGCGCCGCTCGGTCTTGATGCGCGAGGGCACGATGCGTTCGAACCAGGACATCCGCACGATGTTACCAAAAGCCGCCGCGGGGCGCTGGAATCGCGAATTGCGGCGGGTAGTCCACGCGCAGCAGACAGAGCCCGGCCGCCGGCGCCGTCGCACCGGCGTGTCGGCGATCGCGTCCCGCGAGCACGCGAGTCACCGCGGCGACGGGATCCGCCGCGGCCTGCGCCTCGAGGAGCGTGCCGACGATGTTGCGCACCATGTGGTGCAGGAAGGCGTTCGCCTCGACGTCGAGCCAGACGAGATCGCCCTCGCGCCATACCGCGATGCGCTCGACGCGGCGCCGGGTGGTCTTCGACTGGCACTCGACGGCGCGGAACGCCGCGAAATCGTGCTCGCCGAGCAGCGCCTGCGCGGCGGCGTGCATGGCCGCGGCGTCGAGCGGACGGTGGATCCAGGCGCAGCGCCCGTGACGCAGCGCCGAGCGGGTGCTCGCGTTGAGGATGCAGTAGCGGTAGGCACGGCGCAGTGCCGAGTAGCGGGCGTGAAACCCCGGCGCCGGTTCGCCCGCCCAGGCGATCGACACCGAGTCGGGCAGGCGCGAGTTGGCGCCGAGCACCCAGGCGCGCGGGCTGCGCGCCGCGCCGGTGTCGAAGTGCACCACCTGGCCGAGCGCGTGCACACCGCGATCGGTGCGCCCGGCGCAGGTCACGGCCACCGCTTCGCCGGCGACGAAGGACAGCGCCTCCTCGACGCAGTGCTGCACCGAGGGCGCGTGTGCCTGCGCTTGCCAACCGGAATACGACGTACCGTCGTACTCGACGATGGCGGCGACGCGCGGCACCGGCGCCTAGCCGGGCAGCGACTCGATCAGACGCGCGGCTTCCTGTTTCTGGCTCGCCGAGCCTTCCTGCACGACTTCCTCGAGGATGCTGCGGGCGCCTTCCGGATCGCCCATGTCCATGTAGGCGCGGGCGAGGTCGAGCTTGGTGCCCACTTCGCTCATGGTGACCGGCTCGAGCTCGGCAACCTCGCCCTCCAGCGCCTTCAGGCGGCTGGTCTCGGCCGAGGCTTCGATGCGCATGGTCTGGTGATCGGCGCCGTTGCCCGCCTCGACGGCATCGCCGAGGTCGAGATCGACGCGACGGTTGCGCTGGCTGGCCTCGAACACCTCGCTCGAGAACATGTCCTCGTCCGAGCGCGCCTGCTGCACCGTATCGCCGCCGCCGAAGGCGCTGGCGAGCCGGTCGAGGTCCAGATCGATGCTGTCGCCGCTCAGCGCCTTCACGTTGGCCGTGGAGGCCACGCCGAGCTCGGGTTCATGGACGTCGGAAAGCTCCACCGCATCGTGCCGCGCGGCCAAATCGTGCGGCTCGGCCATATCGTGCCGCTCGGCCGCCGCGTGCCCGGCGCCGTCGCGCGGCATGAGCACCGTGGGCGCGGACTCCGGTCCCAGCACCGCGGTCTTGACGTCGTCGTGGTGCGGGTCGAGTTCGGCGATGAACGACGCCTCGAGCTCGCGCTCGAGCTCGGTCAGGTCGCGTTCGTCGCCGCTGTGGCTGGCGGCACTCGCGCCGAGCCCGCCGGCGGCCAGCGCCGCCTGGGCCATGAGCCGCTGCGAGCGCTCGTCGAGGCCGGCGACCATGGTCGGTGCGTCGGCGGGGTGATCGGTCTCCTCGAGATGCGAACCGCTGTCGACCAGGTGCGATCCCGTGGCGGCGAGGTGCGAGTTGCTCGCGCCCACCGAGCCGGTGCGCTCGAGCTGGTCCAGGTCGAGCCCCAGGTCGTCGATCGACAGCTCCGCGGTCTGTTCCGCCTTGCCGGCTTCCAGTCGGCTGGCGAGCAGATCGCGGGGCGCGCCGGGCTTGAGCACCGGCGACTCCTGGGTCGGCGCGTCGGCGAACTGCATCATCTCGGACTCGACGGTGGGCTCGTCGCGCGCAGGCATCTCGCGCGTGGGCGACTCGTCGGCACCACGCTCCGGCGCGTCGAGCATGAAATCGAGGCCCGTGCCGGTGCGCAGCAGCGGCGACTCGCCGGTGGCCGCGGTGTCCTCCGGCTCCGAGGCGAGCGTGTGCTCGAGCGGACTACGCTCCCCGCTCGGCTCGCCGTAAAGATCGATGTCGACGTGATTCTCGCCGCCTTCGAGGTTCAAGTCGACCAGCGCGCCGGCACCGCGGCCGCCGCCGCTCGCCGCCGCGAACAGCGGCTCCTCCGGGCAGATCTGCTTGCCCATGATCACGATCTTGTCCCACTCGCCCGCCGGCGCTCGGTCGCGCGTCTCGGCGAGACTCTTCGCCGTCTGCAGGAACGCGTCCTTGTTGCCCCAGACGAAGTAGATCTCGAGGAGCTTCAGGCGCAAATCGCGCCGGTCGGGCTCACGCTCGAGCGCGATCCGCACCAGATCGGCGGCCTGGTCGTACAGACCGTAGGCCATGTGGAAGTCGGCTTCCGCGAGCGGGTCGCCCTGATCGAGGTTGACCGCGCTCTCAGAAGACATCGTGTCGTCCGGCGAGCGCACCTCGGCGGTGTCCTCGGTCAGCCGCTGCGCGGCGGCGGCGAAGCCCGGCATCGGGTGCTCGCCGGACTCCTCCACCACGAACGAATCCGCGGCGCTCTTGCGCCCGCCCGACGCCTTGACAGGCGCCTCCGGGAAGCCGGCCACGTCGGTGTCCTCGAGCCGTGCGCCGAAGTCCTGGTCCTCGCCCGCCTTGCGCCGGCGCATGGCGGCGAACGCGAGCGCGCCGACACCGAGCACCACTACGCCGCCCGGGGCCCACCAGTTGTCGCTCAACCAATCGATCAGCGACCCGCTCGCCGGGGCCGGCGCCGCCGGCTTCGCCTTCGGCTTCTGCACCGGCTTGGCCGGCGCAGGCTTCGGCGTCGCCGCCGGCGTGGCGGCGGCGGGCGAACTCGCGGCCTCGGTGGCGGCCGGCGTCTTGGTGGCCGCAGCCGGGGATGCAGCGGCGGGCGGAGCGGCGGCGGGCGGCGCGGCGACGGCCGCCTTGGACGCCGGCGGCGCGGTCACGGGCTTGCCGAGCTTGCGCTGCAGTTCAGCGAGTTCGTTGTTGCGCAGTTCGAGGAGGCGCTTCGATTCGGCGAGCTCGCCCTCCAGCTGCTTGATCCGGTCGCGCAGACCCGCGCCACCGCCCTCGCCGGCGCTCCCAGCGGGGGCGGTTGCACCGCCGCCGGCACCCGGCGTCACCAAGCGCAGGTGCCCGGAGGCCGCGGCCTCGCCGCCGCGCCAGGCCTGCATCTGCCGCTCGACCTCCGCGGTCGCCTGCTTCTGGTTCAGCGCCGCGATCGCGTCGGCGTCGGGCACGCGCAGCACCGCGCCACGCTTGAGCACGTTGATGTTGCCGCCGAACGCATCCGGATTGGTGCGATACAGCGCGATCATGGTCTGATCCACGGCCGCCGGCGCCGCCCCGGCGCTCATGGCGCGGGCAATCTTCGACAGCGTGTCGCCGGGTGAGACCCGATACACGCCGCCGCGGGCCGCGGCCGACTTGGGCTCAGTCGGCGCCGGCGCAACCGCCGCCGCCGAGGACTTGGGCGCAGCCGGCGCCGCGGTAGCAGCGGCCGGCGCGGCGGCACGCGCCGGCGCAGCCGACGCGGCCATCACCGGCGCCGCCGAACTCGCCGATTCGCCCGGCGTATACACCGGCGGATCGAGCAGCACCGTGTACTCGCGCATCAAGTGCCCGTGCGACCAGTTGACGTCCACCAGGAAGGTGACGAACGGCTCGGGAATCGCGTCGTTCGAGTGCACCTGCAGCACGTCGTGACCGTCCTTGCTCTTGCCCACCTTGAAGGTGAAGGACGACAGGAACGGCGGCCGGTCGATGCCGTAACGCGTGAACGCTTCGCGGTTGGCGAGCGAGGCCCGCAGCCCGGTGATTTCGTCCGGGGTGGCGGAGATCAGGTCGATCTGCGCGTCCAGGGGCTCGTTCAGCGCCGAATGCAGGTGAATGTCGCCGAGTCCCAGCGAGTAGGACAGCGACGGCGCGAGCACGGTCGCGCACAACGAGCACGCCCATTTCAGCGAGCGAGGCAGCGTCACGGACATTTTTTCTCCCGAAAACCTGGCGGGCAAGCGCATGAAGTCCATTGTCGTAGAAGAGCTTGTGATCGACTTTTCACTTGCCTTTTACATAATTGGGCAAACTATATCTCAGCGCCGTTTATTTACCAAAATCTGGCCCGCCAAAACTGCGTTATGCGCCGCACATTTACGAACGTTGTCGGCCACGATCCAAAAATTTAGAGATCGGTCACGCAGCGCACCGGCACGCAACCGGCCGACGTAGACCCGGTCCGGTGCATTGGCCGTGCTCGCCGGCGTCGGGTACTCCTGCCGCGACTCCGGGTCGGCCAGTGCCACGCCCGCGCTGCCGCGCAACAGCGCGGCCGCCTCATCGACCGCGAGCGACCCGCGCAGGGCGACGTGAACCGCGAAGCCGTGGCCGAAGAACACCGGCACACGCACCGCGGTGACGTTCATCGGCAGATCCGGCCGCTCGAGCACGCGCCGCGTCTCGGCGCAGATGCGCGCCTCCTCGCGCGTCGAGCCGTCGGCGAGCAGCGCATCCACCGCCGGAATCACGTTGAAGGCGATCGGCTGCCCGAAGGCACGGCCGCGCGCCGCCTTGCCGCTCAGCATCGCCACGGTCTCGGCGGCGAGCTCGTCGACGGCGCCCCGCCCCGCCCCGGACACGGCGTGGTAGGTGGCCACCTCCACGCGCTCCAGGCCTGCGCGCCGCTCGAGCGGCGCGAGCACGGTGGCGAGCGCCGCGGCCGCGCTGCCCGGCAGCGCCACCAGGCCGTGAGTGCCCACGTGCTCGAGCACCCCGGCGTTGACGTCGGCGACCACCAACGGCACGTCGGCGCGCTCCCGATGCGCCGCCGAGCCATCGATGGCCCATGCGCGTGCCGCCACCGCGTCCGCATAGCGCGCGGCGAGCGCCTCGCGGCCGCAGAAGAAGACCAGGTCCGCGCGTGCGAAGTCGAACGACTCCACCGCGCTCACCGCGAGCGCGCGCTCACCCGCGGCGGCGCCGTCGATCTCCCCCAGGCGGCGCGGCTCGTCCAGCGCGTGCAACTCGGCGCAGCGTATGCGTCGCGCCGCCAGTTCCTCGAGAAGCGCGTCGCCGACGAGGCTCGACGCGCCGACCACCGCGACCCGGGGCCAGGCGAGTTCCGTCATCATTCCTCCTGCCGCCGCGTGATCACCGGCGTCGCGCTGACGACGTCGGCACACTGCGCGCGCGTGCGCAGATAGTGGTCCATCAACACCAGTGCGACCATCGCCTCGGCGATCGGCGTGGCGCGCAGGCCCACGCACGGATCGTGGCGCCCGGTGGTGACGATCTCGGCCGGCCGACCGGCCACGTCGATGGTCTCGCCCGGCACCGTGATGCTCGAAGTGGGCTTGAGCGCGATGCTCGCGACGATGTCCTGCCCGGAGGAGATCCCGCCCAACACGCCGCCGGCGTGGTTGCTCTTGAAACCCCGGGGCGTGAGCTCGTCGCGGTGCTCGGAGCCGCGCTGCCCGACGCAGCCAAACCCGGCGCCGATCTCCACGCCCTTGACCGCATTGATGCCCATCAGCGCGCCGGCGAGGTCCGCGTCGAGGCGGTCGAACACCGGCTCGCCGAGTCCCGGCGGCACTCCGGTGGCGAGCACCGTGACGCGCGCGCCGATCGAATCGCCCGCCTCGCGCAGCTGCCAGATGAATGCCTCCAGCTCGGGCACGCGCGCCGGATCGGGACAGAAGAACGGGTTGTCGTCGACGGCGTCGAGGTTCACCGGCTGGATCGAGATCGGCCCCATCTGGGCGAGGTAGCCGCGGATGCGCACCCCGAGCCTTTCGCGCAGGTACTTGCGCGCGATCGCGCCGGCCGCGACCCGCATCACCGTCTCGCGCGCCGAGGAGCGGCCGCCGCCGCGATAATCGCGCAGCCCGTATTTCTGCTGATAGGTGTAGTCGGCGTGGCCGGGACGGAACCGATCCTTGATCTTCTCGTAGTCGCGTGAGCGCTGGTCCTGGTTCTCGACCAACAGGCCGATCGGCGTGCCCGTGGTACGGCCCTCGAACACGCCGGAGAGAATGCGCACCGAGTCCGGCTCGCGCCGCTGGCTGGTGAAGTGCGAGGTCCCCGAGCGGCGCCGCTCGACGTCGGTCTGCAGGTCCGCCTCGCACAGTTCCAGGCCGGGCGGACAGCCGTCGACCACGCAGCCGAGCGCCGGACCGTGGCTCTCGCCGAAGCTCGTGACGGTGAAGAGCTTGCCGAAGGTGTTGCCTGACATGGTCTAGCGCTCTCGCAGGTTCGCCGCATCGAGATCCGACGCGCGCAGTACGAACACCCCGCCGCCGCCCATCGCGATGTGCGGCCACACGAACGGCAAGCGCGGGAACGCACGCTCGACGGCGCGCTCGCCGTTGCCCACCTCGACCACCAGGATGCCGCCGGGGCGCAGGTGGCGGCGCGCGCCGGCGAGGATCACGCGCACCGAGTCGAGGCCATCGCGGCCCGCCGCCAGGCCGAGCGCCGGCTCGTGCCGGTATTCGCGGGGGAGCCGGCGCATCTCGGCGGCGGTCACGTAGGGCGGGTTGCTCACGATGATATCGTAGCGGTCGGCGAGTCCCTCGAAGTGATTCGCGCGCACCGGCGTGACTCGCCGCTCGAAGCCGAGCCTGCGCACGTTGCGGCGGCACACGGCGAGCGCGGCGCTCGACACGTCCGCCGCGTCCACCCGCGCGCGCGGGAAGGCGGCCGCGCACGCCAGCGCGATCGCGCCGGAGCCGGTGCCGATGTCGAGGATCCGCCCCACCCGGCGCGGCGCCCAGGGCGCAAACCGCTGCAGGGCGAGCTCGGCGATGGGCGAACGCGGCACCAGCACGCGCTCGTCGACGTACAGTTCCATGCCCGCGAAGAAAGCCCGGTGCGTCAGGTACGCGAGCGGCACACGCTCGGCGACGCGTCGCTCGAGCACGCGCTGCACCCGAGCCGCCGCGCGCGCCGCGAGCGGACGGGGATAGGCATCCGCGCCGAGCTCGTGCGGCAGCCCGGCGGCCCAAAAGACGAGTTCCGCGGCCTCGTCGCGCGCGTTGTCCGTGCCGTGACCGAAATGCACGCGCGCGCGCGTGAGCGCGCGCGCGCAGCGCTCGATCGCCTCGCCGACCGTCTCTCGCGGCGGGACGCCGCGCGGCGCGGCGCGCGCCCGCCTGTGGGATAATGGCGCCATGAATTCTGGATCGAACCTCTTGAAAGCGGCGTTCATCGGCGTCGCCGCGGTGGCGGGCGTCGCGGCCGCGCTCATCTGGCACCGCCCGGACGCGCCGGTGGAGCTCTCGGAAGGGGTCTATATTACGCCGAGTCGCGAGCTGCCCGCACTCGACCTGATCGACCACCGCGGCCAGCCGTTCACCACCGCCGACTTCCGCGGCCACTGGTCGATGCTGTTCTTCGGCTACACCAACTGTCCGGACTTCTGCCCGACCACGCTCACGACGCTCGCGGCGATGGAGAAGCGTCTGCGCGCCGCCGGGGCGGCCGTGCGTCCGCGGGTGGTGTTCATGTCGGTGGACCCGCGCCGCGACACCCCGGCGCAGCTCGCGCGCTACGTGCCCTACTTCGATCCGGAGTTCCTGGGCGTGACAGCGCGGGACCAGGCCGCGGTGCAGGCCGTGGCGCAACGGCTCGGCGTGAACGTGACCATCCACGAGGAGCACGACGGGTCCTACACCGTCGATCACTCCGGCGCGATCTTCGTCATCGATCCGAACGCGCGCGTGGCGGCCATCCTCACCGGCCCCTACAGCGCGGCCGCCCTGGTCGGCGATTTCCAGCACCTGGTCGCCGCGGCGCGCTCATGAGCGGCGCTGCGCAGCCGCCGGCACCCGCGCCCGGCGAGGCGGCGTTCGTCGCCCTGCAGTATCTTCTGCCGCAGCACGCGCTGTCGCGGTTGCTGCACGCAGTCGCGCGCGCCCGTGCGCCGTGGCTCAAGAACGCGCTGGTGCGCACCTTCCTGCGCCTCTACCGCATCGACATGAGCGAAGCGGCGCAGCCCGACCCGTTCGCCTACGGGAGCTTCAACGAATTCTTCACCCGCGCCCTGCGCTCCGACGCGCGCCGCATCGACGCCGCCCCGGACAGCATCGTCTCGCCGGTGGACGGCGCGATCAGCGAGTGCGGGGCCATCGAAGGGGACACGCTGCTGCAGGCCAAGGGCCGCCGCTACCGGCTCGACGAGCTGCTCGCCGGCCAGCCGTGGGCGGCGGCGTTCACGGGCGGCGTGTTCGCGACCATTTACCTCGCGCCCTACGACTACCACCGCATCCACATGCCGCTCGACGGCCGCCTGGAGGCGTGCGTGTACGTGCCGGGACGGCTGTTCAGCGTCAATGCCGCGACCGCGCGCCGCGTACCGCGGCTGTTCGCCCGCAACGAGCGCATCCTCACCCTGTTCGACACCGCCGTCGGCCGGGTGGCGCTGGTCATGGTCGGCGCCCTGAACGTGGGCAGCATGGCGACGGTGTGGGCGGGCGACGTGACGCCGGCGCCGCGGCGCGCGTTGAGCGTGCTGCCGGTGCCGCAGCTGACGCTCGCCAAGGGCGCCGAGGTCGGCCGCTTCAACTTGGGTTCGACGGTGATCCTGCTGTTCGAACCCGGACGCGCCACACTGCGGCCACGGCTGGCCGCGGGTGCCAAGCTCAAGCTGGGCGAGTCGATTGCGCTCGCCGCGCCGCCCGGCGGGCGGCCGTGAACGGCGAGCCGAGCGATCTGCCGGCGCGGGAATGGCGCCCGACCGCGAACCTCGCCGCGCTGCGCCGGCGCGCGTCCATGCTCGCCGCTGCACGCGCGTTCTTCGCCGAGCGCGGCGTGCTCGAAGTGGAGACCCCGAGCTTGAGCGCCGCCACGGTGACCGACCCGCAGATCGAATCGCTGTCGACCCGGGTCGCGGGCCTCGCGGGCCCGCGCCACCTGGTCACCTCGCCGGAATTCCACATGAAGCGCCTGCTCGCCGCCGGCAGCGGCGACATCTACCAGATCGGCAAGGTGTTCCGGGACGGCGAGTACGGCCGCTGGCACAACCCCGAATTCACCATGATCGAGTGGTACCGGCTCGGCATGGACGACGCCGCCTTGATGGACGAGGTGGAAGCGCTGGTGGCACGGCTCCTCGCGCCGCAGCGCGTGCTGCCGGCCTCGGAACGGCTCACCTACGCCGAGGCCCTGCGCCGCCACGCCGGCGTCGATCCCCATGCCGCCACCGAGGCGGCGCTCGACGCCGCCGCGCGACGCCACGGCGTGGCCTGCGACGCCGAACTAGACCGCGACGGCAAGCTCGATCTGCTCATGGGACTCGTGGCGGGGCCACGGCTGGGCCGCGGCCGTCCCTGCTTCGTCTGCGACTACCCCGCCTCGCAGGCGGCGCTGGCGCGCCTGAAGCCGGGCGAACCGCCGGTGGCGGCCCGGTTCGAGCTCTACGTCGAGGGCATCGAGCTCGCCAACGGCTTCCACGAACTCGCCGACGCCGTCGAGCAGCGCGCACGCTTCCAGAGCGACCTCGCGACGCGGGCTGCGCGCGGCGCGCCGCAGCCGCCGGTGGACGAGCGGCTGCTGGCGGCGCTCGCCGCCGGCATGCCGGACTGCGCCGGCGTGGCGCTGGGGTTCGATCGCCTGGTGGCGGTGGCCCTCGGGGCGGACCGGCTCGCCGAGGCGATGGCCTTCGACGCGGAAGGCGCCTGATCAGCCCTTGCCGCGCGACAGGTATTCGGAGGTACGGGTGTCGATGCGCACCACCTCGCCCTCGTTGATGAACAGCGGCACGCGCACCACCGCGCCGGTCTCGAGCTTGGCGGGCTTGGAGCCGCCGGTGGCGGTGTCGCCGCGCACGCCCGGATCGGTCTCCACCACCTTCAGCTCCATGTGCGCCGGCGGCGTGACCTGCAGCGGCACGCCGTTCCACAGCGTGATGATGCACATGGTGCCGTCCTTCAGCCACTGCGCCGTGTCGCCCACCACGTCCTTGGCAGCGGCGATCTGTTCGAAGTTCTCCGGCACCATGAAGTGGAAGAAGTCCCCGTCGCTGTACAGGAACTGCATGTCGGTCTCGACCACGTCCGCGGCCTCGACGGTGTCGCCCGACTTCCAGGTTCGCTCGATGGTCCGGCCGGTCTTCAGGTTGCGCACGCGCACGCGATTGAACGCCTGGCCCTTGCCGGGCTTGACCATCTCGTTCTCGACGATGACGTACGGCTCGCCGTCGATGAGGATCTTGAGTCCGGACTTGAATTCGTTGGTGCTGTAGTTCGCCATCGCGTGACCTGAAAGGGGGAGAAAACGGGCGCGTATCATAGCCGCATCCGTCCCCCGGACGCCAATTTGCGGCGGCGGATGAATGCGCCGCGACCTGGACGCCGTTCCCGGAATTCGCCGAATTGCCGGTGCTACACTCCGGGCACCTTCGAGGGGCAGGCTGACGAGGACACAGCGACGTGAGTGACACCGGGGCCGTACCCATGATCGTGATGACGCGGTCACAGGACCACGTCGAGGCGATCAACAGCACGCTGCGCAAGGCCGGCCACCCCGTGCACTGCACCTGGCTGCCCGACGCGGGCGATCTGGGGGACGCCCTCACCCAGCTCAACCCGGACATGCTGGTGGTGTTCATCGAGGAGCTCGGCCTGGAGCTCTCCGCCATCATCCGCATCAGGCAGCAGAGCGCGCCCGAGATGCCCGTGCTGGTGGTGCGTTCGTCGGTGGACGAGACCGCCATTGCCGAGGCGATGCGCCAGGGCGCCCAGGACGTCGTCACCCTCGAGAACCGCGACCGCCTGCAGGCGGTGGCCTCGCGCGAACTGCGCGCCTTCAGGCTCGAGCGGGCCTTCTCGGCAACGCTGTCCTCCGCGCGCGAGTACCGTGAACAGCTGCAGCACTTCCTGGAAGGTTCGGCGGACGCGATCACGCACGTTCAGGAGGGCATCGTCGTCGACGCCAACCGCGCCTGGCTCGAGCTGTTCGGCTACGAGGGCGACGACGTGCTGACCGGCACGCCGATCATGGACCTGTTCGAGCAGGAGACGCACGCCGCGCTCAAGGGCGCGCTCACGGCCTGCCTGCAGGGCAAGTGGACCGATCACGTGCTCAAGGTTCAGGCGCTGCTCTCCGACGGCTCGGCCCTGGCCCTGGAGCTCACCCTCGCGCGCACCGACTTCGAGAACGAGCCCGCGGTGCGCATCAGCATTCCGGCGCGCAACCGCCAGGAGGAGGACGTCGAGTCGGAGCTCGCGGTGGCGGTGCGCAACGACGCTACCACCGGACTGCTGCAACAACGCCACCTCATCGCCGCGGTGCGCGAGCGCTGCGCCCACCCCGTCAAGGGCGGAGTGCGCCAATTCGCGCTCGTCAAGCCGGACCGCTTCGCGCAGATCCAGGCCTCGATCGGCGTGCTCGCGAGCGAGGACTTCCTCGCACAGCTCGCCGACGTGGTGCGCGCCCAGCTGACGCCCAACGACATCGCCGGCCGGTTCGGCGGCAACGGCCTGCTGGTGATGCTCGAGCGCGGCACGTCGCGCGACGTCGAGGCGTGGGCCGAGAACGTGGTCAAGCGCGTGGGCGAGCACGTGTTCTCGATCGACGACAAGACGATAGCGGCCTCGGCGACCGTGGGTCTCGGGCTCATGCCGGGCGGCAAGCCCGACGTCGGCGCCGCCGTCGGCGACGCGGTGGCGGCCACGCGCCGCGGCCGCGAACTCGGCGGCAACCGGATGCACGCGGTGGTCAAGACCGACGCCGACGCGCGCGTGCAGGCGTACGACGTCATCTGGGTCAAGCACATCAAGAGCGCCCTCATGGAGAACCGCTTTCGGCTGGTGCAACAGCCGATCGCGAGCCTGCTCGGCGAGGACAAGGGCATGTTCGACGTGCTCGTGCGCATGCTCGACGAGAACGGCAACGAGGTGCTGCCCACCGAATTCATCGCCGCCGCCGAGCGCAACGACCTGATGAAGAACATCGACCGCTGGGTGATCGGCGCGTCCATGTCGTTCGCGGCGAACCGCAAGGCCGGCTGCATCTTCGTGCGCGTCTCCAAGGACACGGTGCTCGACAAGAGCGTCGTCGGCTGGCTCGAGACCCAGCTGCGCTCCCTCAAGTTCGATCCGAAGCGGCTCTGCATCCAGGTGAGCGAGGAGCTCGCCAACCTCTACGTGCAGCAGACCAAGGCGCTCGCCGAAAGCCTCGGCAAGCTCGGCTTCCGGTTCGCCCTGGAACACTTCGGCTCCGGGCGCGATCCGTTGCGGCTGCTCGCCGAGGTGAACGCCAACTTCATCAAGGTGGACGGCACGCTTATGCAGGGCCTCTCGACCAACCAGGCGCTGCAGCAGCGGGTCAAATCCTACGTCGAGGCCGCCAAGCGCAAGGGCGTGGAGACCATCGCCGAGCGCGTCGAGGACGCCAACACCATGGCGGTGCTGTGGCAGCTCGGCGTGGAGTTCATCCAGGGCTACTTCGTCAACGCCCCGGAGGACGTCACCATGTCGGGAGACCGCTAGCCCCCCGACGGCCAGCCCCCGACCGCTAACCCTCGCCGGCGGCGCCGACCTCCAGCCGGTCGATCAGCTTGTAGGCACGCGAGAAACGCTGCCGGCGCTGCCCCTTCCGGTCGCGGAACTGGCCCAGGTCATCGTATTTCAATCGCATCGGTGCGCTCGCGCCGCTGTGCACGGTGAGCACCTCGCCGGGCGCGACCACCGCCATCGCCACCAGGTACTCGTCGCGGTCGGCGGACTTCTTGCCCGGAATGCCGTACAGGTTCTGGCCCTTGCCGGCGCTCATCGTCTCGATCTCGCCCACCGGCAGCGCAAGCACCTCGCCGACGTTGTTCACGAGCACGGCAAGGGCGGCGTCGTGGCCGACTGGCTGCGCGGGCAGCACCTGCGCCTTCTCCGGCACCTTCAGCACCTGCTTGCCCTTCTTGTTGCGGGCATACAGATCGCCGAGCCGGGCGACGAACCCGTAGCCGGAGTCGGTGGCGAGCAGCCAGCGGTCGTCGGCCTCGCCGAGCAGCACCGCCGCGAAGGTGGCGCCGTCCGGCGGGTCGACGCGGCCCGAGAGGGGCTCGCCGTAGCCGCGCGCGGCGGGCAACTCGTGCGCGTCCAGGCTGTAGGCGCGGCCGGTGGAGTCGACGAACACCGCCTGCTGCAGGTTGCGGCCGCGAGCAGCGGCCTGGAACTCGTCGCCGGACTTGAAGCTCAGGGCGCGCGCGTCTATGTCGTGACCCTTCGCGGCGCGCACCCAGCCGAGGCGCGACAGCACCACGGTAACGGGCTCGGCGGTCAGCAGTTCGGTCTCGGAGATGGCCTGCGCCGCCTCGCGCTCGATCAGCCGGGTGCGCCGCTCGTCGCCGTACTCCTCGGCGTCCTCGACGAGTTCCTCGCGCACCAGCTTGGTCAGGCGCGCCTTGCTCTTCAGGATGGCGTCGATATCCTGGCGCTCGGCGGCCAGGCGCTTCTGCTCCTCGCGGATCTTCATCTCCTCGAGGCGCGCGAGGTGGCGCAGCTTGGTCTCGAGGATCGCCTCGGCCTGCTCCTCGGAGAGGCCGAAGCGCGCGATCAAGGCGCGCTTGGGCTCCTCCTCGGTGCGCACGATGCGGATCACCTCGTCGAGATTGAGGTAGGCGATCAGAAGTCCATCGAGGATGTGCAGCCTGGCGTCGAGCTTGCCGAGACGGTGCCGCAGCCGGCGGGTGACGGTGGTCTTGCGAAACTCCAGCCACTCCAGCAGCAGCGCCTTCAGGCCCAGCACGCGCGGCCGGCCGTCGAGGCCGATCACGTTGAGGTTGACGCGGTAGGATCGCTCGAGGTCGGTGGTCGCGAAGAGATGGGCCATCAGCGCCTCGACGTCCACGCGGTTCGACTTCGGCACGATCACCAGGCGTATCGGGTTCTCGTGATCCGACTCGTCGCGGATGTCCTCGACCATCGGCAGCTTCTTCTGCTGCATCTGCGCGCCGATCTGCTCGAGCACCTTCGCGCCGGACACCTGGTAGGGCAGCGCCTCGATCACGATCTCGCCGTCCTCGATCGAGTAGGTGGCGCGCGCCTTGAAGGCGCCGGCGCCGGTCTCGTACATCTGCACGATTTCCTCGCGCGGCGAGACGATCTCCGCGCCGGTCGGCAGGTCGGGTCCCTTCACGTGCGTCATCAGGCGGCGCGTCGAGAGCTCCGGGTCGTCGAGCAGCGCCACGCAGGCCTTGACCACCTCGCGCAGGTTGTGCGGCGGGATGTCCGTGGCCATGCCCACGGCGATGCCGGAACCGCCGTTGAGCAGGAGGTTCGGCACCCGCGCCGGCAACAGCGTCGGCTCCTCGAGCGAGCCGTCGAAGTTCGGGGTCCAATCGACCGTGTCGGCCTCCAGTTCGCGCAGCAGGAGGTCGGCGTAGCGGGTCAGCCGCGACTCGGTGTAGCGCATGGCGGCGAAGGACTTCGGATCGTCCGTGGAACCCCAGTTGCCCTGGCCGTCCACCAGCGGATACCGGTAGGCGAAGTCCTGCGCCATGTGCACCATGGCCTCGTAGCAGGCCGCGTCGCCGTGCGGGTGGAACTTGCCGATCACGTCGCCGACCGTGCGCGCGGACTTCTTGTGCTTGGCGCCGGCCGCGAGCCCGAGCTCGCTCATCGCATAGACGATGCGCCGCTGCACGGGCTTCAGGCCGTCGGCGAGGCTCGGCAACGCACGGTCGAGGATGACGTACATCGAGTAGTCGAGGTACGCGCGCTCGGCGAAGGTCTTGAGCGAGAGCCGCTCGACGCCTTCGAAATTCAGTTCCTGATCCTTCATCGCTCGTGATCCGTTGATTGGGGCGCGCTCACAGGCGCGCGAGGTTGCCCTTGCTCTCCAGCCACTCGCGGCGGTCGGCGGCGCGCTTCTTGGCGAGGAGCATGTCCATGAGCTGGTCCGGCCCGTCGTGCGCGTCGATCGCGAGCTGCACCAGCCGCCGGGTCGCCGGCGCCATCGTGGTCTCGCGCAGCTGCGTCGGGCTCATCTCGCCGAGGCCCTTGAAGCGCGTGACCACGGGCCGGGTGCGCGGGCTCTCGGCGGCGATGCGCGCGAGCGCCCGATCCCGCTCGGGCTCGTCGAGTGCGTACACCACTTCCTTGCCGGCGTCGATACGAAACAGCGGCGGCATGCACACGAACACGTGACCCGCCTGCACGAGCGGGCGGTAGTGCCGCAGGAACAGCGCCGACAGGAGCGTGGCGATGTGCTGGCCGTCGCTGTCGGCGTCGGCGAGTATGCAGATCTTGTGATAACGCAGCCCGGCGATGTCGCTCGATCCGGGTTCGACGCCGATCGCCACGCTGATGTTGTGCACCTCCTGGGAGGCGAGCACCTCGCGCGTCTCGGCCTCCCAGGTGTTCAGGATCTTGCCGCGCAACGGCATGATCGCCTGGGTGAGCCGGTCGCGCGCCTGTTTGGCCGAGCCGCCGGCCGAGTCACCCTCCACGAGGAACAGTTCGCTGCGCGTCGGATCCTGGTTCACGCAGTCGGCGAGCTTGCCGGGCAGTGCTGGCCCGGCGACCACGCGCTTGCGGGTCACCTTCTGCGACTCGCGAGCGCGGGCCTGCGCGTTGGCGATGGCGAGCGAGGCGATGCGCTCGCCGAGGTCCGGGTGCTGGTTCAACCAGAGCGCGAAGGCGTCCTTGATCACGCCCTGGACGAGGCCCGCGGACTCGCGCGAGGACAGTTTCTCCTTGGTCTGGCCCGCGAACTGGGGCTCGCGCATCTTCAGCGACAGCACGAAGCTCACGCCGTCCCAGACGTCGTCCGGCGAGAGCTTGATGCCCCGCGGCACCAGGTTGCGGAACTCGCAGAACTCGCGCACCGCGTCGGCGGCGCCCGCGCGCAGGCCATTGACGTGCGTGCCGCCCTCCACCGTCGGGATCAGGTTCACGTAGCTCTCGGTGACTCGCCGCTCGCCGTCGGTGACCCACGCGAACGCCCAGTCGACCGCGCCGTCCGGCAGGTCGCGACGTCCGTAGAAAGTCTCCGCGGGCAGCCACTGCCCCGCTCCGAGTTGCTCGGCCAGGTATTCGTGCAGACCGCCGGTGTAGAACCACTCGTCGCGCTCGCCGGTCGCCTCGTTGGTCAGCGTGACCTTCAGCTTCGGGCAGAGCACCGCCTTGGCGCGCAGCACCTGCTTCAGGTTCGGCAGCGCGAACTTGTCGGTGTCGAAGTACTTCGGGTCCGGCCAGAAGCGCACCGTCGTTCCGGTCTTGGACTTCGCCACGTCGCCGACCACCGTCAGCGGACCGCGCGGCCGGCCGTCGGCGTAACTCTGGTTGTATTCCTTGCCGCCGCGCCGCACCCAGACCTCGAGGTGCCGCGAGAGCGCGTTCACCACCGACACGCCGACGCCGTGCAGACCGCCGGAGTGCTGATAGGTCTTGTCGTTGAATTTGCCGCCCGCGTGCAGTCGCGTGAGGATGAGCTCGACACCGCTCACCTTCTCCCGCGGGTGCACGTCCACCGGCATGCCGCGACCGTCGTCTTCGACCTGCAGCGAGCCGTCCTTGAAGACGGTCACGTCGATGTGCTCGGCATGCCCCGCAAGCGCCTCGTCGACGCTGTTGTCGATGACCTCGTGGGCGAGGTGATTGGGCCGCGTCGTGTCCGTGTACATGCCCGGACGGCGACGCACGGGATCGAGACCGCTCAGGACCTCGATGTCGGAGGCGGTGTAGGTCGATGCCATCGGATACCTCTTCGGAAGGGCGCGGAGTCTAGCACGCGCCGCGCGGCAGACGAGTCCGGCGGCGGTCGCGTGGCGGGCCTGCCGCGCTGGCGAGCGCGCGCCGATTGGGCTATCGTTTCGTCATCATGGGAATCGCAAACGCCCACAACCTCGCGCACGCCATACCGGTGAGCCCCAAGCCCTTCGGCATCCGCGTACGGCTGAAGCCCGGCGACCCGTTCGCCAAGGTGCTGGGGGCCGACTGGCAGCGCGAACACTGGTTCTTCACCGCGGCCGAGCGCGACGCCCGGCTCGCCGACATGATGCGCAAGCACGAGTACTCGCGGGTCGGCGACCAGCCGGCGCTGGTGTTCGAGAAGGTCGAGAAGCTCGCCGAGAGCCGCGGGCTGTAGGCAATCCGGCGCCGGTTGCGCGCGGCGCGCTAGAACGTGCGTCCGAGGAAGAGGTAGTAGGCCGCATGGCCCGACTGGTCGTAGCCGCTGCCGAGATACAGCGGCCCTAGAAGGGTATCGAAGGCCACGAACACCGATCCGTCCTTGCGCGCGGTGGAGAAGCGGATGTCGCCGCGCCTCTCCCAGGTATTTCCGAGTTCGAACGAAGCCCCGAGGTACGCCGGGAATTCGAACAGCCCCTCGCCGCCCCGGCCGATCTTGCGAAAATAGATCGCGCGGGTGATGGCGTAGTTGGGTCCTATCAGCGCGCCCGGCGCATACCCGGATAGATTGAAGAACCCGCCCAGGGAATAGAATTCGGGCAGCGCGTTGGGCGCGAGCCGGCCATCGAGCAGCGTGCCCGCCGACGTCCACCACAACAGCGTGTTGCGGCCGCGCGAATTGGCCACCAGCCAGTCGGCCTGCACCCGGTCGGCGGACACGTCCGCGCCGAGATCGGTGCGATCCCCGGTCCACTGCAGGGTGAAGGTCGACCCCTCGCGCGGGAAATGGATGTTGTCGAGCTGGTCGTAACTGAAGCGGAAGAAGAGCCGCCCCTGGTTGTACTGCGGCTCCACCAGCGGGTTGCCGGGCGATGCGATGGGCGGCGGCGTGCCACCCGGCAACGTGCCACCCGGCAACGTGCCGCCCGCCACGGTGCCGCCGGGCGCCGCGCTCCCGTCGGCGGCGGTCGACTCGGCGAACTTCTGCCGGGTGGCCCCATTGATGCGGTGCAAGCCGACGCGGATCTCGCCCCAGTTGCCGAGATTGCGGCCGAAGTCGAGATCGGCCTCGGCCTCACGATCGCGAAAATCCGCGATCTGCACGTTGTTCGCGAACACCGGCAGATCGCGCACCTCGACCCGGGCGCTCGGCGCCACGAACCACTTTCGCAGCGGATCGAGCGGCTGATAGAACTCGCTGAACACCTTCGGGTCGACGCCGATCTGCACGTCGGAGAGCCACTCCGCGCCGAGGCCGTTGAGCTCGGTCATGATGAAGCGCGCGGCGGCGTTGTACAGGCTGTCGCCCTGAAAGTCGTCCTGCAGATTCAGGCCGAAGAAGACGTAGTTCGGTCCCCAGGACTTGCGCCGCGCACGCACCTCGATGCCGGTCTCGCGGCCGTCGCCCTCGCCCTGCTCCACCACCGCGTAGTCCAGCGTCTCGAAATTGCCGAGGCCGTAGAGTTCCGAGATGCGCGCGCCGATGTCCCTGGCGTCGAGCGGCCGCCCGACCAGCGGCTGCATCTCGGCGAGGATGGTCTCCTCGTAGGGTTTCGACTGCGCGTCCACGCGCACGAACCGGATCACCGGCGGCGGTGCGGCGCGCGTCGCCCGCGCGGCCAGGTACCGGGCGTAGGTCGCGGGATCCTCCCCGAGCGCAGCCAGCGCGGGCGCGGCGGCGCGCGCCGCGCTCTCGCCGCGGGCGATACTCGCGGCCGCCGCGCCGAAATCCGTCGACGCGGTGGCGCCGAGGTCCGGTTGGATCAGCACGTCGCCCGCGCCGAGGGACGCGCGCTGCCGGTCGGCGTCCTTGCGCACCAGGATGGCGAGCATCTGGTTGGAAATCGCGAGCGCCGTGTCGAGCTGTGCGCGCGGCTGCAGCGGAAAGCTCACGTCGGACACGATGAGCACGTCCGCGTGCATGGCGCGCCCCACGTCCACCGGCAGATTTTCGGCGAGGCCGCCGTCGACCAGGAGCCTCCCCTGGTATTCCACCGGCGCGAACACCCCGGGGGCGGATGCGCTCGCACGCAGCGCGACCGACAGATCGCCGCGATCGAGCATCACGCGCTCGCCCGTCTCCAGGTCGGTGGCGACGGCGCGGAACGGCGTCGGGAGGTGGTCGAAGTCCTCGATGCCCGCGACCGGCAGGGTCAGGCGGCGCAGCGTCTCCTGCAGCTTCTCGCCCTGCACCAGTCCCTTGGGCAGCAACAGATGACCGTGCTTGATGCCGAGCGGCAGGCGCACGAGGAAATTGCGGTCGTCCTGTTTGCGCCTGAAAGCGAGCTCCTGTCGCGCGGGCGCGTCCCGGAATGCGTCCTGCCAGTCCACCGAGCCCAAGGTCGCCTCGATCTCGCGCGCCGACAGTCCGCTCGCGTACAGGCCGCCGACGACGGCCCCCATGCTGGTGCCGGCGATGCAGTCGATCGGCACGTGCATCTGCTCGAGCACCTTGAGTACGCCGATGTGCGCCATGCCGCGCGCACCGCCGCCCGAGAGCACCAGACAGATGCGCGGCCGCGAGGGTGTCGGGCCCGCGCCGGCCGCCGCCGTTTCGGCGCCGACCACGCGCGCGGCGCTCGCCGCCGCGAGCCCCGCCAACATCACCGCCAGCCAGCGCGTCCCCATGGGCCGTAGTGTATGCGCGGCGCGGGTGCCGCAGCGGCAGCTACAGCAGGACGTTGACGCTGCTGGCGCTGAAGGTGTTGGTGCTCGGGTCGTACAGTCCCTGCGCGTCGAAGAACACCGCGCCGCCGGTGGCGAAGTCCGTCGTGAGCGTCTGCGCGTAGGTGGCGAAGCTCGAGAAGCTGCTCACCGTCTGACCCTGAATGGTCGAAATCACGCCGTTGCCCACCGAAAAGCGCGGCGCGAACACCGTCGGCAGCCCCGACTGCGCCGGCGCGGCGGTCTGCGGCACGATCTGCGGCGAGGCCGGCAGGCTGTGCAGGTCGATGCTCGCCGCGCCGATGCGCAGCACCGCCGAGGCGAGCGCCGGATTGGCCAGATCGACCGTGACGCCGTTGGCGGACAGCGCCGAGAAGGGCGCGTTGGTGGCGGCGCTCCATCGCACACGCAGGCTGGCCGGCACGGCGGCCTCGGCATTGACGTCGTAGGCGAGGAAATCCGGCGGCGCCGCGCCGAACGGCGCCGTCAAGCCGTCGATCCAGACCGGTCCGCCGGTGGCGAGCGTGGTGGGCAGCGTCAGCCCGGCAGCGGAGACCACGTAGCTCGCCGGGTTCGAGTCGCTGGCCGAAGTCGTGCCATTGCCGGCGAAGTTGTAGATCGAGGCCGGATTGCCGTCGATGCTGGCGAGATTGATGGTCAACTCGCCGTTCGTGCTGGCGGTGAGCGTCCCGTACAGGCTGGTCGGCAACAGCCGCACCGAACCGGAACTCACGCTTTGCTGCGTGCTCGCGCCGGTGGCGTCGATGTTGTACGGCGCCGTCTGGCAGGTGCCTGTGCACACGCCGCGCGCCACGATGTGCTGGCCCACGGCGATCGACTGTGCCGACAGGTTGGCAAGGGTGGTGTTGTCGTCGGCCGTGACCAGGGTCTTCGGACCGACGACCACCGTCGAATCCGTGTTCAGGAACTGGTTCAAGTACGTGAGCCCGTTGTAGAGGGTCAACGTCGCGTTGCGCAGGGTCAGCGTGTCACCGTTGCGCGCCACCACCTCGCCATCGAGGCCGGCCGTGTAGATGTCCTCGAGCGTGTGGCCCGCGAGCACGTACTTCGTGTGGAAAATCGCCGCAGTGGCGCTCGGCGTCACCGTCGGCTCGTAGGTGGTGTAGCTCGCGGCGACCGTGGTGCCCGCCGACGCCTGCGACAGGGCGTTGATGCCCGCCTGACCGATGTAGTCGGTGCCGTCGAGCGTGACCAGCGTATTGGCGTCGTCGAACATCGTCACCGTGCCGATGTTGTTCACCGGGTCGTTGAACGGCCGCACGTACACCGTGAAGGTCTGGTAATTGACGTCGGTGTTGATCAGCGGCCCGCGCACGCGGATGAGCTTGGTGTCGTCGGCGGCGATGGCCGCGGTGACGTAGGGCTGCGCCACCACGGTCACCGGATTGGTGGCGGTGTTGACGGACAGCGTCGAGGCCGCGAGATCGATGTCCAGCGCCAGGCGCTGCGCCGCGGTGGTGGCGAAGGTGTCGACGATGTTGAGCGGGTTCGCCGGATCGAAGTTGACGGTCACCGACTGTTGGGTCACGGCCGCGCCCGTCGAGTCCACCACGGTGGCCTGCTGCGGCCGGCCGTTCACCATCACCGACACGTTCACGTTCGGGAAGTTAGTGATGGAGTAATCCAACTGGATGGTCATCGACGTGTAGGTGCCGGCCGGGATCTGGGTGTTGGCGAGCAACTCCGAGATGCTGTCCACCTTGGTCAGGTCCATCTGTTCCTGCGGCAGGTTGGTGGTGCCCACCACCACCCCGTCGGTGCGGGTGAAAGTGATCGTGTCGACGCCGACGATGTAGCTCGCGAAGTCGCCCGGCACGTTGGTGACGGTCACGAACACGTTGCCGTAGCCGCTGTTGTAGTTGTAGTTGTGGCAACCGGCGGCGAAGAAGGCGGCGGCCGCCAGGAGGGTCGCGAAGCCGCGACGGAGATTCAGGACGAACGAGGGGTGCACGCGATGATCCCGGGTGTTAGTGGATGGTGGTCCGAGTGTGGGCAGAGTGTACTAAAGCGGCCGTCAGCACGCTTTGGAGACGCCGCCGGGCGCTGAAGTTCCCCGCCGCACTCAACGCCGCGTCGCCGTCCGGCGGACCGGTGCCCGGCGCCGTGCCGCGGGCCGCCGCGGCCCGGCGGCCGCCGGCACCTGCTGCGTGATGCAGTGGATGTTGCCGCCGCCGAGCAGCACCTCGCGTGTCGGCACCCCCACCACCTCGCGGTCGGGGAACAGGCGCGCGAGGGCGCGCCGCGCCGCGCCGTCCCGGCGCGGGTCGTACGCGGGCATGACCACGCGGCCATTGGCCACGTAGAAATTGACGTAGGACGCCGGCAGGCGGTCCCCGGCGCGCCGCGGCCGCGTACCGGGCCGCGGATCGACGCCGGCGGCCTCCTCCGCGGTCATGTACAGCGGCCCCGGCTGGTGAATGCGATGAACGGCGAGCTTTCGGCCGCGTGCGTCGCGGGCGTGGCGCAGGCGCGCGTAGGCGTCGCGGGAGATGTCGTACTGCGGATCGTCGCGGTCGTCGGTCCAGGTGAGCACCACGTGACCCGGACTCGTGAAGCAGGCGAGTTCGTCGACGTGGCCACCGGTCTCGTCGAGGTGCACGCCGCGACCGAGCCAGATCACCCGGGTCACGCCGAGGTAGCGGCGCAGGTGCTCCTCCACGTCGGCGCGCGACATGTCGCCGTTGCGGTTCGGGTTGAGCAGGCACTCCTCGGTGGTGAGACAGGTTCCCTCGCCGTCGACGTGGATCGCACCGCCCTCCAGCACGAACGAGGTGCGGTAGCGGTCGCTGCCCTCGATCTCCAGGATCTTCTGGGCCACCTCGTCATCACGATTCCAGGGAAAATACAGACCGCCCGCAAGACCGCCCCAGGCATTGAAGGTCCAGTCGACCCCGCGGCGCCGGCCACGGCCGTCGACCAGGAAGGTCGGGCCGCTGTCGCGCACCCAGGCGTCGTCGCTCGACATCTCCACCACCCGCACCGCCGGCGGCAGCCGCAGACGCGCGTTCTGGAACTGCGCCGCCGACACACCCACCGTGACCGGTTCGGCGGCGGCGATGGCGGCGGCCACGGCGGCGAACGCCGCCTGCGCGGGCTTGGCGCCGTCACGCCAGTTGTCGGTGCGTTCCGGCCACAGCATCCAGCAGCCCGCATGCGGCTCGAATTCCGCGGGCATGCGAAAACCGTCTCGGGAGGGCAGCGTGGCGAGGGTACGCAATACAGGTCTCCAGCCGCGCATGCTAGCATTGCGCCGCTTCGAAAGCAGGAGAACGCAAATGCTGGACGACAAGCCTGTGGCCGTTCAAGTCCCCGCCGGCGGCGAGCGAATCACCATCGCGAATGGCAAGCTGCACGTGCCCGACCGGCCCATCATTCCATTCATCGAGGGCGACGGCACGGGCCGCGACATCTGGCGCGCCAGCGTGCGCGTGTTCGACGCCGCCGTGCAGAAGGCGTACGGGGGCCGGCGCAAGATTCACTGGATGGAGGTGTTCGCCGGCGAGAAGGCGAACCGAAACTTCAATTCCTGGCTGCCGGACGAGACGGTGGCCGCCTGCCGCGACTACCTGGTCTCGATCAAGGGTCCGCTCACCACGCCCGTCGGCGGCGGCATCCGCTCGCTCAACGTGGCGCTGCGCCAGCTCCTCGACCTGTACGTCTGCCTGCGACCGGTGCGCTGGTTCAAGGGCGTGCCCTCGCCCGTGAAGGCGCCGGAGAAGGTCGACATGGTGATCTTCCGCGAGAACACCGAGGACATCTACGTCGGCGTCGAGTTCGAGGCGGGCAGCGCCGATGCCAAGAAGTTCATGGAGCTGTTCAAACAGAACTTCCCCAAGCAATTCGCCAAGATCCGCTTCCCGGACAGCTCCGGCATCGGCCTGAAGCCCGTCTCCCGCGAGGGCACCGAGCGGCTGTTCCGCGCCGCCGTGCAGTACGCGATCGACAACGGGCGCAAGAGCGTCACGATCGTGCACAAGGGCAACATCATGAAGTTCACCGAAGGCGCGTTCCGCGGCTGGAGCTACGAGCTCGCCGAGCGCGAGTTCGGCGATCGTGTGTTCACCTGGGAGCAGTGGGAACGCATCAAGGCCGCCGAGGGCGAACAGGTGGCCAACGCCCGCATGGACGCCGCTCGCAAGGCGGGCAAGGTGATCATCAAGGACGCCATCGCCGACATCACGCTGCAACAGGTGCTCACCCGTCCCGACGAGTTCGACGTGGTGGCGACCATGAACCTGAACGGTGACTACCTCTCCGACGCGCTCGCGGCGCAGGTCGGCGGCATCGGCATCGCCCCCGGCGGCAACATCAACTACCTCACCGGGCACGCGGTGTTCGAGGCCACCCACGGCACCGCGCCGAAGTACGCCGACCTCGACAAGGTCAACCCGGGTTCGGTCATCCTCTCCGGTGAAATGATGCTGCGCTACATGGGCTGGACCGAGGCCGCGGACGCGATCATCGCGGCGATGGACAAGACCATCGGCCAGAAGACCGTGACCTACGACTTCGCGCGTCTCATGCCCGGCGCCACCGAGGTCAAGTGCAGCGAGTTCGCCGATCGCTTGATCGGCAACCTCTGAAGGCTCGCTCGCGCGGCACTGCGTCGCGCGTCGCCGGCTAGGCGAAGGCCTGGTCCAGGGCCTGCCCGAGGTCCGCGATCAGGTCGTCGCGGTCCTCGATCCCGATCGAGAGCCGCAGCGTGCCGTGTCCCACCCCGGACACGGCGCGCTGCGCCGCCGACAGGTCGGACTCGCCGAGCAGCGCGGACGGCAGCACCAGCGATTCGGTCGAGCCGACGCTGGCGGCGATGCTGAAGAGGCGCAGCGCCTCGGCGCAACGCGCCGCCTCCTGCGCCCCGCCCGCGACGTCGAACGTCACCACCGCGCCGAAGTCGCGCATCTGCCGGCGCGCGAGGTCGTGCTGCGGGTGCGAGGGCAGACCGGGATGCCGGACCCGCGCCACCCGCGGGTGCGTCTCGAGGAAGCGCGCCACCGCGAGCGCGTTCTCGCACTGCCGTTCGTAGCGCAGGAAATAGGTTCGCATGCCGCGTTCGATCAGGAACGCGGCGTGCGGGTCGAGCGTCGGTCCGAGCGTGACGATGTCCCGGCGCATCCCCTCGACGAGTTCGCGGCTGGCGATGATGGCGCCGCCCATCACGTCGCCGTGTCCGCCGGCGTACTTGGTGAGGCTGTGCACGAACACGTCGATCGGCGTGTCACCGTGGTTGTGCAGTCCGGCGAACGTGTTGTCGAGCACCGTGAGCGCCCCCGCCCGCCGCGCGCAACCGGTCAGGTGTGCGATGTCGGCGATCTTGTTGGCGGGATTGGTGGGGCTCTCGAACACCACCAGCCGCGTCGGCGTGGCGGCCAGCACCCGCTCGATGCCTTCCCGGTCCTCGATCGACAGCAGCGTGTGGGTGACGCCGAATCGCGCCAGCAGGCGGCGCACGAGATGGCGCGTGGGCCCGTAGGACTCGACGAACGCGAGCACGTGATCGCCCTGCCGGCAGAGCGCCAGCAGACAGGCGGAGACGCTCGCGACGCCCGACCCGACCAACATGCACTCTTCCCTGCCCTGCAGCGAGGCGAGCAGCCGCTCGAGCCGGCGCAGACCCGGGTTCGAGGAGCGCGAGTAGTAGTAGCCCTCGCGCTCGCCGCGAAACAGCCGCAGCGTCTCGGCGGTGTCGTCGAAGCTGAACTTCACCGACTGGTAGATGGGGCCCACGAGCGGCCGATTGTCGGCAGGCAACGGCGCCTGCGGCGGGTGGTTGGTCAGGGTGTCGCGCTTCATGCGGCGACGATAATCCAGCCGCCTCGGGAAAGGAACGCGTGCCGGCGAGAGTCGCGAGCCGGCGATAGCCGCCCGCCGGCGCTCACGGGGCGAGGTAGCGGTCCACCTCCTCGTGGACTTCGGCTGCCGCCGCGAACAGGAGCGCGGCGCGCTCACCGGTGAGCCCCAGATCGACGAAGGCGGGCTCGGAGACCGCGAGTTCGCGCGCCACGCCGGTCGACTCCCGCAAGGTGTCGTCGGCGAGCCGGTGCGCCACCGCGACGATGTTGCTCTCCGTGCGCGCATCGCCGGCCGCCGCGTACGCCTCCCAGCGGGTGATCACGTTGAGCAGCGAAGTCGGCACCGCCCAGGCCGTGAGCACGCGGGCGCCGATGTGGCGGTGGAAGGTCTCGATCAGGGTGTCGTAGTCCGCCCCGTCGAGCTGGCGGCCCGCGCGGCGCGCGAGGTCGTGCACGGCGCCCAGGGTCACCACCTTGCCGACGTTGTGCAGCAGGCCGCACAGGTGGCACAGCGCGGCGTCCCGGTCGAGCAGGCGCGCGACGCGTTGCGCCCACAACGCGCTCGCGAGCGAGTGTCGCCACAGGCCGCGGCTCCGGTGCCGCTGGCCGGGCACTTCCAGCAGTCTTCCCTGGACCGCCAGGGTGAAGGCGATGTTGACCACCTCTTCGAGCCCGAGCCAGGCGATGGCGTGCGGCAGGGTGACGATGGCGGTGGCGGGTCGCTTGGCGGCGGATCCGGCCACCTTCAGCACGTGCAGGGTGAGCGCCGGATCGGCGTTGATGATCGCCGCGAGGCCGGACGCGTCCATGCGCTCGTCGCTCTTCGCGCGCAGCACGCGCGTGGCGACCTCCGGAAGCATGGGCACCTGCAACTCGTCGTGCAGCAGGCACATCTCCAGGAGGCCGTGTACGAACTCGCGGGCCTCGACCGGTGTCGTGAGGGATTGCGCCATGCCCGGCATAGCGGCCCGCCGTCCGCGCACTTGAGGACGGGAGCCGCCGCGCCTGCCCTCAATCGGCCGCCGGGCGATCCCTTACGCGCCGGCGGCCGATGACCCTGCGACCCGCCCTAGAAGGGCACCTCGATCGAACCGAACACGCTGCGGCCCGGGATCGTCCAGTAGAGGTACGGGGTGTTGCCGCTCGGGTCCGCACCCGCGGTGGTGCCCGCCACCGCGTAGATCTTGTGGGTGTCGGCGAGGTTGCCGAAGGTGAGCTTGAGCTTCGCGCGCTTGAGGCCCACCGGGGCGTCGGCGCCGAAGGTGTAGCCGAGGGCGCCGTCGAGCGTGCTGTACGAGGACAGCGGCGCCTGTTGGCCGACGTCGCCGTAGCGGCTGCCGACGTACTTGTCGAGCAGCGAGGCGTACCAGCCACCCTGGTTGTAGATCAGGCCGAGGGTGCCGGTGCTCTTCGGCGCGTTCGCGATCCACTGCCCCGGATTCTGCACGTCCGAGCCCTTGTCCTTGGCGCTGTTGTAGGTGGCGTTGGCGTAGAGGCTGAGGCCCATGCCGAGATAGCCCGTGCCCTCCACCTCCACGCCCTTGTACACCACGCCGCCCTGGTTGAAGAACACCACGTTGCCGGTGCCGGTGGTCTCCGAACCGATCAGGTTGTTGAAGTCGATGTAGTACACGTCGGCCGACAACGACAGCGCCTTGGTCTGGTAAGTGGTGCCGAGTTGATAATTCCAGCTCTGCTGCGGCGAGAGATTGGTCGAGCTGGGGTCGACCGCCGTCTGGCTGTTCTTGTTGTAGCTGAAGAAATTTTCATTGGGCGCGAGGAAGCCCTTGCCCACCTGGGCGTACGCCGTCCAGTCGGGAGAGAACTCGTAGTGCGCCAGGAACGACGGTAGCGTCGAGGAGAACTGGGTCGTATACCCTTCCGCGTAGCCCGACTTGACGTCCACGCTCGCGTTGACGCTGCGTTCGAAGTGGTCGTAGCGCACGCCCGGCGAGAGCGTCAGCCCGGGCAGCGGCTTCCAGTCGAACTGCAGGTAGGGCTGCACCGTGGTGAGCACCTGGGTGAGCGCGCGGTCGAAGCCGGTGGGGGTGTTGGCGTACAGCGGATCGATGGCCGCGCCGAGGGTGAAGTCGACCTCCTGCAGCGAGCGCAGGTTGTGCTGCCGGTCCACCCACAGGCCCGCCTTCAGGTCGCCGATCGGCAGCGCATCCTTGAAGTTGACGATGTCGCCCCAGGAGCGGTAGTTGTTCTCGAGGATCTGGCCAGGCACGTTGTTGTTGCCGTAGCTGGTGACGTTCGGCGTGAAACCGTTCGGGTCCTCGCCGTTGTGGCCGTCGTGGTAGTAGGCGTAGGTGTACACCTTGTTGTCGACGCTCCAGCCGCCGCCCAGGTTGGCGGCGAGGCCGATGTACTCGAAATCGCTGTTGATCAGGTCGCGGTTGTAGCCGTAGTAGTTCTGGTTGGTCGGATCGCGGGACAGTGCGTAGGTCGGCCCGAACTGCGCGATCTCGGCGGCGGTGGTGCCGAGTCCGACGTACTGGCGGATCTGGTTGTACATGCCGACGAAGGTGAGCACCACGTCGCTGCCGACCGGCGTCGCGAACTTGGCGAACAGGTTCTTGCGGTCGATCCCCATGTTGTCGAGGTAGCCGTTGGACGACAGGCTCTGGGCATCGATGAAGCCGGCGCTGCCGTTGTACTTGGCGATCTGGCCGGTGTCGAACTCCGCCCCCAGCAGCTGGGTCTGGAAGCTGCCGAAGCTCGCGTAGGGCGTGAGCGTGGTGTCGGCGAGCACGCCCTTGGAGTTCACCGAAATGGTGCCGCCGAAGGTGGCGTTGCCGACGGTGGCCGCGGTGCCGGGACCGCGGTCGACCGAGATGCCGCCGAGGTCGTGCTCCATGAAATAAGAGGTGCTGTGGTGCGTGAAGTCGTTCGAGTCGCCCCACGGAATCCCGTCGAAGGTGACGTTGTACTGGCCGTCCTGGAAGCCGCGCACGCTGAGGATCTGATTCTCCATCAGGCCCGGGCCGTTGGGGGAGACCGCGTACACGCTCGGCGCGATCTTGACGATGTCGTCGTAGTTGGCGGAGGCGGCGATGTTGTTCTCGATGAACTGCTGGCTGATCAGCGAGGTCGGCTGGGTGGCGTCGAGCGGAGTGAGCGTCGGCGCCTGGGTGATGGCCGAGTCCTGATCGAGCGTGCCAGTGACCACCACCGTCGGCAGCGGCGACTGTTCCGGAGCCGGGCCGGGAGCGGGTTCCGGAGCCGCCCAGGCCGCACCGAGCGGCGCACCGATCAAGGCGACGTGGATGGCGGCGCGCAGCGCGCGTCGGCCGATGGACTGATTCATGGCTTCCCCTTTGGTCTTGTTGATGCGCGAGAGGCTCGGCGCGCACTCGCACGCCGCCTGCAGGGGCCAGCACGTTAAGGGGATCGTGTTACCGAGTTCTTGCGGAGAGATTAGAGGCCTTCTAATGCACACCGGCGGGCAGCGCGCGAGCGCCGCGCACCACACCGGTGCGTCCGCTCAGGTCTCCGGCGCGCCGCTCGCCGCCTTCTCGAGGCGCGCCATCCACAGGCTCGCGCCGACGATCATCGTCGTCACCACGGTGATGGTGAGGGTGGCGAGCACGTTGATCTCCGGACTCACGCCGAGGCGGACCTTCGAGAACACCACCATCGGCAGGGTGCTGCTCGCCGGCCCCGAGGTGAAGCTCGAGATCACCAGGTCGTCCCAGGAGAGCGTGAACGCGAGCAGCCAGCCGGCGAGGATGGCCGGGAAGATGATCGGCAGCGTGATCACGAAGAACACCTTGACGGGTGGCGCACCGAGATCCATGGCGGCCTCCTCGAGCGAGATGTCGAAGCTCGACAGCCGCGACTGCACCACCACCGTGACGTAGGCCATCGAGAAGGTCATGTGCGCGATGGTCATGGTGGTGACGCCGCGGCCGGCCGGCCAGCCGATGGCCTGTTCCAGCGCCACGAACAACAGCAGCAGCGAAAGCCCGGTGATCACTTCGGGCATCACCAGCGGCGCGGTGGTCATGGCGCTCAGGGTGAAACGGCCGCGAAAGCGCCGAAAGCGGGCGAGACCGAAGCCCGCGAGCGTGCCGAGGATGACCGCGCCGCAGGCGTTGATGACCCCCACCTTCAGCGATATCCAGGCGGCGCCGAGGATCTCCTCGTTGTCGAGCAGCGCCCGGTACCACTTGAGCGTCGGCGAGTTGGCGGCGTCCCACACGGTGACGAGCTTGGAGGCGTTGAACGAGAACACCACCATCGACAGGATCGGCAGGTACAGGAACGCGAAACCGAACGCGAGCGCGGTGAGGACGAAGAACGAGCGGCGCGCGTTCACGGCTCGCTCGCCGATTCGCGCGCCTGCACGTTCTGGTACCACATCATGAACGGCACCAGCAGCACGAGCAGCAGGATGGCCACCGCGCTCGCCGTCGGCCAGGCGCGGTTGGCGAAGAACTCGTCCCACAGCACGCGCCCGATCATGAGCGCGTTCGGTCCGCCGAGCAGCGCCGGGATCACGTACTCGCCCACCGCCGGGATGAACACCAGCATCGAGCCGGCGAGGATGCCGTTGCGCGACAGCGGCAGCGTGATCTTGTAGAAGGCCTGCCACGGCCGGCAGCCGAGGTCTTCGGCGGCCTCCAGGAGCTGCCAGTCCATCTTCTCGAGATTGGCGTACAGCGGCAGGATCATGAACGGCAGGTAGGAATAGACGATGCCCACGTACATCGCGAACGGCGTGTACAGCATCGCCAGCGGTTCGTGGATCACGCCGAGGCTCATCAGCACGTTGTTGATGACGCCGTTGGCCTTCAAGAGGCCGATCCACGCATACACCCGCAGCAGCAGCGAGGTCCAGAACGGCAGCATCACCAACAGCAGCAGCAGATTGCGCGTACGCGGCGCCGAGCGCGCGATGCCGTAGGCCATCGGGTAGCCGAGCAACAGGCACAGCCCCGTCGAGACCAGCGCGACTTTGAGCGAGTTGAGCAGCGCGTCGACGTACAGCGCGTCGGTGAACAGGAAGGCGTAGTTGTTGAAATTGAGCCGCACGTCGAGCGTGTGGTTCGCCGCCCACTGCAGCAAGGGTTTGTAGGGCGGAATGGCGAGATCGACGTCCGAGAAGGAGATCTTGAGGACGATGACGAACGGCGCCACGAAGAAGAGCACGAGCCACAGGTACGGCAGCGCGACCACCAGGCCGCGCCCGGACACGCCGACCCGCGCGAGCCGCTTGCCGAGTCCGGTGGCCGAGCCCTCGCGCGCCGGCGCCCTCACGTAGTCAGCACCACGGGACTGGTCGCGTCCCACGACAGGAACACCGGCTGGTCCCAGGTGATGGACTCGGCGTGCCGCGTGGTGTTCGGCCGGGTGACCCGCACCACCTTGCCGGAGTCGAGCTTGACCCGGTAAATAGAGAGATCGCCGAGATAGGCGATGTCCTGCACCACCCCGTGCGCAGCGTTGTCCGCCGAGGCCGGCGCGCTCGTAGACATGAAGATCTTCTCCGGGCGCACCGCGGCCCAGACCGTCGCCTCGGGCGCGGCGCTGATGCCGTGGCTCACGTAGATCGTTCCGCCCAGTTCGTCGGAACGGATGCGCACGTACTCCGGCTCGTCCTCGACGAGCTTGCCCTCGAAGATGTTCACCGAGCCGATGAAATCGGCCACGTAGCGCGAAGTGGGGAATTCGTAGATCTCGGTCGGCGTGCCCGCCTGCACGATCTCGCCGTGGTTCATGACCCCGATGCGCCCGGCGAGCGTCATCGCCTCCTCCTGATCGTGGGTGACCACCACGAAGGTGACGCCCAGCTGGTCCTGCAGGCTGATGAGCTCGAACTGGGTGTGCTCGCGCAGCTTCTTGTCGAGCGCGCCGAGCGGCTCGTCGAGCAGCAGGAGCTTGGGGCGCTTGACCAGCGCCCGGGCGAGTGCGACGCGCTGGCGCTGCCCTCCCGAGAGCTGGTGGGGCTTGCGCCTGGCGAGCCCGTCGAGCTTGACGAGCGCGAGCATGGCGGCGACGCGCTCGGCGATCTCGACCTTCGGGACGCGGTCCTGTTTCAGGCCGAAGGCGACGTTCTGTTCCACCGTCATGTGCGGGAACAGCGCGTAGGACTGGAACATCATGTTGACCGGCCGCTCGTAGGGCGGCACGCCGGTCATGTCCTCGCCGTCGATGAGTATCCGTCCGGAGGTCGGCGTCTCGAACCCGCCGAGCATGCGCAGCAGGGTCGTCTTGCCGCAGCCCGACGGGCCGAGCAGACAGAAGATCTCGCCCTTGTAGATCCTGAGCGACACGTCGTCGACGGCCTTGAAGTCCCCGAAGGACTTCGTGAGGTGCTCTATTTCGACGTACGGCCGGACGCCGGGGTCCTTCCAGGGGGCGGCCTTCACGAGGCCGGCGGGGTTGCCCATGCGCTTACTGGCCCGTCTTGAATTTCTGCCAGATTCTCGTGATGGCGCGCGTCTGTTCCGGGCCGTCGGCGAGCTGCACGGCGAGGCGCTGTCGCGTCTCGGCCGGCGGGTAGATGGCCGGATCGTTCTTCACCGAGTCGAGCACGAACGGGAGCGAAGCCGCGTTGCCGTTGGCGTAGCGCTTGAAGTTGCTCACGTCGGCGATCACCTTCGGTGTCATCATGTAGTCGATGAACGCGAGCGCGGCGTCCGGGTGCGGCGCGTCCTTCGGGATCGCCAGCATGTCGAACCAGAGGATCGAGCCCTCCTTCGGCACGGAGTACTTGATGTCGATGCCCTTGCCGGCGTCGCGGGCACGGTCGCGCGCCTGCAGCACGTCGCCGCTGAAGCCGACCGCCAGGCAAAGATCGCCGTTCGCCAGCGCCTCGATGTACTCGGAGGAGTTGATGTTACGGATGTAGGGGCGGATCTTGAGCAGCGCCGCCTCGGCCGCCGCGCGGTCCTCCTCCTTCTGCGAATTCGGATCGCGGCCGAGGTAGCTCAGCGTCACGCGGATCATGTCCGCGGGGGTGTCGAGTACGCTGATGCCGCACTTCGCCACCTTGGAGGCTATCGCCGGATCGAACACCATCCGCCAGCTGTCGAGGGGGGCGTCGGGCACGAGCGCGCGGATCATCTTCTCGTTGTAGCCGAGCCCGTCGGTGCCCCACATGTAGATGACGCCGTGGGCGTTGCCCGGATCGTGCTGGGCCACCTTGGCCATCAGCTCCGGGTCCATGTTCTTGAGATTGGGGAGCTTGCCCTTGTCGAGATCGCGGTAGACGCCGGCCTTGATCTGCCGTTCGAAGTAGGAGGCGGTCGGCACCACCACGTCGTAGCCGCTGTTGCCGGACAGCAGCTTCGTCTCCAGCGTCTCGTTGGTGTCGAAGTAGGCGACGTTCACCTTGATGCCGGTCGCCTTCTCGAAGTCGGCGAGGGTGTTCGGCGCGAGGTAATCCGACCAGATGTAGAGGTTCAGCACCTTGGAGGCGCCGGCCGCAGGCGCCGCGCCGTTCGTGCCCTCCGGGGACTTGCCGCCGCCGCAACCGGCGAGCAGCACCATGCAGCCAAGCGCGGCGACGGCCGCCCGCCGAACCCTGATCATCGAAAGACCCCTCGTGAAAACCCGCGGGCGCTAGTTATAGCGCAGCTTCCGGGCTCAAGCACGGGTTTTAGACGTTGAGCAGCAGGTGTTCCCGCTCCCAGGAGCTGATCACCTGGGCGAAGGTCTCGTACTCGGCCTCCTTGACCGCCGTGTAGGCGAGCACGAAGCGGTCGCCGAACAGATCGACCAGCGCCTTCGACTCGCGCAGCAGCCGCAGCGACTCGGCGAGGCTGCGCGGCAGGGCGATGTCCAGCTCGTAGGCGCTGCCGGAGATCGGCTCGGAGGGCTTCAGCGCCTCCACCATGCCGAGGAATCCGCAGGCGAGCGATGCGGCGATGGCGAGGTAGGGGTTCGCGTCCGCGCCGCCCACCCGGTTCTCCACGCGCCGCGCCTCCGCGCCGGACATGGGCACGCGCAGCCCCGCGGTGCGATTGTCGTAGCCCCAGTGCACGTTGATGGGGGCCGAGGAGTAGCGGCTGATGCGCCGGTAGCTGTTGACGTTGGGGGCGAACAGGGACATGGCCGCCGGCAGGTACTTCTGCAGGCCGGCGATGTGCCCGAAGAACAGCGACGACGGCGTGCCGTCCGGATTGGAGAAGATGTTGCGGCGGGTCTTCAGGTCGACCACGCTCTGGTGCAGGTGCATGGCGCTGCCCGGCTCCTTGGCCATGGGCTTCGCCATGAAGGTCGCGTACATCTTGTGGCGCATCGCCGCTTCGCGCGCCGTACGCTTGAAGAGAAACGCCTGGTCGGCGAGGCTCATCGGGTAGCCGTGCAGCAGGTTGATCTCCATCTGCGCGGCCCCCGATTCGTGGATCAGGGTGTCGATCTCGATGTCCTGCGCCTCGCAGAACGAGTACATGTCGTCGAACAGCGGATCGAACTCGTTGACCGCCGCGATGCTGTAGGCCTGGCGCCCTATCTCCGGACGGCCCGAGCGTCCCACCGGCGGCTTCAGAGGATAGTCCGAGTCGACGTTCTGCTCGACCAGGAAGAACTCCAGTTCCGGCGCGACCACCGGCTCCCAGCCGTGCGATTCGTAGAGCTCGAGCACACGGCGCAGCACGTACCGCGGTGACATCGTGACCGGGCGGCCGTCGCCGTAGAAACAGTCGTGGATCACCTGCGCGGTGGGCTCGGCGGCCCACGGCACCACGCGCACGGTGCCCGGATCGGCCTTGAGCACGATATCGATGTCCGAAGGGTTCATCGCGCTCTGGTCGTCGGGATAGTCCCCGGTCACCGTCTGCAGGAAGATGGCCTCCGGCAGCCGCATGCCCTCCTCCTCCGCGAACTTCTCGGCGGGCATGAGCTTGCCGCGCGCAACGCCCGCCATGTCCGGAATGATGGCCTCGACTTCCGAGATTCCGTGCTCTTTGAAGAATTGCTGAATCGAACTCGCCATGGGTCACCTGGATCGTGCGCGCCGCTCGCACGCCGCGCCGAACGCGGCGAACAAGGCGCAAGAGAAAGGATTCGACGCAAATTGCCACTCGGGATGCCACTGCACCCCGACCGCGAAGGTCGGCGCGCCGGCCACCGAGAACGCCTCGATCACGCCGTCCGGCGCCCGCGCCTCGACCGCGAGATCGCGGCCGAGGGTCGCGACGCCCTGCCAGTGAAGCGAGTTCACCGTCAGGGTTTTCGCGCCGGCGAGCCTCGCGAAGGATCCCCCGGGCTCGAGCAACACCTCGTGCGCCGGGCCGTACTGCCGCTCGAGCGGCAGCGACTCGTCGTCGCGGTGATCCATGTAACCCGGCACCTCGTGCAGGCGCTGGTGGAGCGTGCCGCCGAAGGCGACGTTCATCTCCTGGAAGCCGCGGCAGATCGCCAGCACCGGCAGGCCGGCGGCGATGGCCCGCGGAATCAGCGGAAGCGTCGTAGCGTCCCTATGAGGATCATGCAGCGTTCCCGGCTCGCTGGCCGGGCCTCCGTAGTGATGGGGCTCGACGTTGGAAGGACTGCCGGTGAGCAACAGACCATCGCAAACGTCGAGTACCGACTGGAAATCGAGCTGGGTGGCGAGCGCCGGGATGAGCAACGGGGCCGCCTTGGCCCCGAGGACCACGGCCTCGATGTACTTCTCGCCCACCATGTGGAAGTAGTGCTTCCCGGTGAGCCGGCGATCGGCTGGAATTCCGACGAGCGGCAGGCGCTTCATGTTCATTAAATTAAACACCCGGTGAGACCACCGGGCTTGTCTGACACCCATGGTACACCAGCCGCAGGCAGCGGCGCGGCGGCCACCGGGGGGAAAAGTGCGAATATTCAGGCCTCACGGGGACTTGCGCCGCCTTTTTGCGACGCACCAAGCGCGCGCGCCAGCGCTCGTGCGCGTCGACGCCATAGCGCGCAGAGCCTGTCAAGTGGCATAAAATTTTAAACACGTCAGCATCGAAGTGGACTTAACCGTGGATCTGAATCAGCCCGCCGCCGCCTCCTATTACGAAGACTCGGTTGCCGCCACCGACCGGCCCGTGCGCGCCGCGCTCGTGGGCGAGCAGGAGTGCGACGTCGCCGTGGTGGGCGCCGGCATCGCCGGCTGCTCGGCCGCGCTGCATCTGGCCGAGCGTGGCTATCGCGTCGCCCTGCTCGAGGCGCGCCGGGCCGGCTACGGCGCCTCCGGCCGCAGCGGCGGGCAACTGATCTTCGGCCTCGCCGCCGGCCAGGCCGCGCTCGCCGCCGCGGTGGGCGCCGCGGATGCCCGACGGCTGTTCGACCTGTCGGTGGAGGCGCTCGCGCTGACCCGCGGGCTCATCGAGCGCCACCAGATCGAGTGCGACTACCGCGCCAATCACCTGCACGTCGCCGTGCGACGACGCCACCTCGGCGAGATCGCCGCGTGGGAGCGCGAATTGCACGACACCTACGGCTACCACTCCGCGCGCGCACTCGACCGGGAGGCGCTGCGGGAGCACGTGTCGAGCGAGCGCTACCTCGGCGGACTCCTCGATCCGGCGAGCGGGCACGTGCACCCGCTCAAGTACACGCTCGGCCTGGCGCGCGCCGCCGAGCGTGCGGGCGTGCGCCTGTACGAGAACACCCGCGTGCTGCGCTACGAGAGCGGCGATACGCTGCGCGTCCACAGCGAGGGTGGCGTGATCCGCTGTCGTCACCTCGTGCTCGCCGGCAACGCCTACCTGGGCGCGCTCGCGCCGCGCCTCGCCCGCCGCATCATCGGCGTCGGCACTTACATGATCGCCACCGAGCCGCTCGAGGAGCAGCGCGCACGTGCGCTCCTGCCCACCGGTGCGGCGGTCGCGGATTTGAACTGGATCCTCGACTACTTCCGTCTCTCGGCCGACCAGCGACTGCTGTTCGGCGGCCGGGTGAGCTACAGCGCGCTCGAGCCGCCGGGGCTCGCCGAGTCGATGCGTCGGCGCATGCTCGGCATCTTTCCCTCGCTCGCCGACGTGCGAGTCACTCACTGCTGGGGCGGCTTTCTCGACATCACCATGAGCCGCGCCCCCGACTTCGGCCGGCTCGCCCCCAATGTGCTCTACCTGCAGGGCTTCTCGGGGCACGGCATGGCGCTCGCGGGCCTCGCGGGACGACTCGCGGCCGAGGCGACCGCGGGCACCGCCGAGCGCTTCGACGTGTTCGCGCGCATCCCGCACCGCGACTTTCCGGGCGGGCCCTGGCTGCGGCGGCCGGCGCTGGTGCTGGCGATGCTCTACTACCGCTTGCGGGACGTGCTCGGCTGACCTTCCGCCGCGGCGTCGGCGGCGTGGCGCAGGAGAAAGCACTGGCGGATGCGCGGATTGCGCTCGAAGTCCCTGGGCAGCGTCGCCGCGGTCAGGTCCTCGATGGCCGCCACGTCGGCGAGCGCCTCCCGGTCGAGCTTGAAGCGGGTGTAGTTGGTGGAGAACACCAGACGGCCGTTCCGGCGCAACAAGTGGAGCGCCTGCGTGAGCATGCGCGCGTGATCGCGCTGCACGTCGAGCACGCCGAGCATTTTCTTGGAATTGGAGAACGTCGGCGGATCGAGGAAGATCAGGTCGAAGCGCGGCCCGCCGCCGGCGGCGGATTCGAGCCAGCGCAGGCAGTCGGCCCGTTCGAACACGTGCTGCGGGCCGGAAAGGCCGTTCAAGCGCAGATTGGCCAGCGCCCACTCGAGGTAGGTGGCCGACAGGTCGAGACTCAGGCTCGAGCGCGCGCCCCCGGCCGCCGCGTACACCGTGGCGGTGCCGGTATAGCAGAAGAGATTCAGAAAATCCCCGCCCGCGGCCCACGCGCGCAGCCGCGCGCGCACCATGCGGTGGTCGAGGAACAGCCCCGTATCGAGGTAGTCGCTGAAATTGACCAGGAACTCGAGCCCGCCCTCGCGCACCACCTGACGCTGCGCGGCCTCGCCGCGCTTCTCGTACTGGCGCGCGCCCTTCTGCGGCCGGCGCACCCTCGTGTGCACGCGGGTGAGCGGCAGGCCGAGCGCCTCGGGCAGCGCCGCGAGCGCCTCGCGCCGACGCCGTCGCGCCGCTTCCGGATCGACGTCACGCGGCGGCGCGTACTCCTGCACGAAGGCGTGGCGCTCGTCGCGGCCGTACAGATCGACCGCGAAGGCGTACTCCGGCATGTCCGCGTCGTACAGCCGGTAGCACTCGATCCCCTCGCGTAGCGCCCAGGGCTCGAGCCGGTTGAGGTTCTTGCGCAGCCGATTGGCGAACATGGCCGCCCCCTCGCGGCTCGCCCACTGCGCCCGGGCCGCCTCGGGCGCGCGCGGTACCGACGGCGCCGCCAGATCGAATCGCAGCAGCCGGCAGTCGATCTGGCCGTTGAACAACCGGTGCGAACGCTTGGCGTAGATACCCATGCGCGCCGCGAGCCCGGGGTCGCCCGTGAGCACCGCCGCCTGCCACCCGCTGAAGTGCTCGCGCAGCACTCGACCGAGCTCCGCGTAGGTCGCGGGCAGTTCCTCGGGATCGCCGATGCGTTCGCCGTAGGGGGGATTGACGGCCACGAGCCCGGGCGCAGACGGCGGCGCCCGCACCGCGCTCAAGGGGCGGCGCTCGACGTGCACCCACTCGGCGACGCCGGCGCACGCCGCGTTGTCGAGCGCGATCCGCACCGCCGCCGCATCGACGTCCGAACCGATGACACAGCGCCGCGCCGGCCGCGAACGGCGCCGCATCCACGCCTCGTCGAGCAGGCGCAGCCACAGCGCCGCATCGTGCCCGTGCCAGCCGAGGAAACCGAAGTAGCCGCGCTCGAGGCCCGGCGCCGCATCGGCGGCGATCAACGCGCCCTCGATGAGCAGGGTACCGGAGCCGCACATCGGATCGACCAGCGCGCCGCCGCGCTCCGCGATCCCCGGCCACCCGGAACGCAGCAGCACGGCGGCAGCGACGTTCTCCTTGAGCGGCGCTCGCCCGGAATCGCCACGGTAGCCGCGCCGGTGCAGGCTCTCGCCGGCGAAATCCACCGACACCACGGCGCGCGCGCCCTCCACGTGCAGGTGCAGCGGCACGTCCGGCCGCTCGGGCCTAACGTCCGGGCGCACCCCGGTGGTCTCGCGCAGCGCGTCGCACACCGCGTCCTTCAAGAGCTTCGATCCGTACAGCGTGTGGCGAATCGCTTCGTTGCCGCCGCTGCAGTCGCAGGCCAGCGTCGCGCCGGTGGCCAGGTGGTCGCGCCAGTCGATGCGCGTCAGCGCGGCGTGCAGCCCGGGCGCGCTCGCCGCCTCGACCTCGCCCACGGTGAGCAGCACGCGCGTCGCGGTGCGCGACCACAGGCAGGCGCGATAGCCGACTTCCAGGTCGCCGCGGAACTTCACGTCGCTGCGCCGCTCGCGCACGTCGGTCGCGCCGAATGTCACGAGTTCCTCGGCGAGCACGGAGGCCGCGCCGGTCGGCGCAGTGGCCACCCAGTCGCGCAGCGGTGCGGCGCCGCTCACGGGCACGGCCGCCGCACGGACAGGTCGTGCCAGCGCGCCCGCGGGTTGCGCTCCAGCCAGCGGCTGAGCACCCGATAGACGTCCACGTCGAAGGCGGCCGGCCGGTCGAGAGCGACGAGACGGTCGAGCTCCTCGGCGGAGCGCGCCGTGCCGACGTAGGTCCAGTGGTCCAGCACGTGCATGTCGGTGCCGATCTCGTCCGCCTCACCGCCCCAGCGCGCGGCACGCTCGGCGAGCGCGATGCGGCCGGGGAAGGGCCAGCTCTTCAGCTTGAGCGGCAGCAGCGCGAGCCCGACGCGCACGCCGTGCAGCTCGAGCGCTTCCTTGCCCACGCAGGCGCCGCGGCACTTGCCCACCTGGTACGCGAAGCACGAGCCGGCGGACTTCTCGATTCCCATCACCTTGGCGCAGAGCTGGTGTGCGCGCGCGAGTTCCGCGAGCGCCTTGGCCGCATCCTTCGCCGTATGGAATACGCCGCGGCAGGCGGCGAACTCCCGCGGCGACAGGTCCGCGATGCACAGTGTCTCGACCGCGCCACTGGCCTCCTCGATGCGCAGCGTGTAGCCGTCCGAGCGCTGGCGCAGCCGGCGGTTGAACGCCGGCTGGTGCTGCTTGATCCACTGCGACTCGAGCAGCAGAGCGCCGAGTTCACCCGCGGTCTCCACCCAGTCGACGCGGCGAGTGAGGCGGGCGAGGCGCTGCTCCTTGGAATCGGCGTGCTCGCCGGCGAAGTGCGCCAGCACGCGGGTGCGCAGCGAATTGCTCTTGCCGATGTAGAGCAGCGCGTCGTCCTCGCCGAGGAAGCGGTACACGCCGGGGCCTTCGGGCAATTCGTCGGCGAGACCGGGCGGCAGGTGCGCCGGCAGACGCGCCGCCGCAAACACCGCCGCGCACGCCTCGGCAAGCCGGGTCCGCGGCAGCGAACGCAGCAGCTCGAACCAGAAGTCCTTGAGTACGCGGGCGTCGCCGAGCGCCCGGTGGCGCGCCTCGCAGGCGAGCCCGTGGCGCGCGATGATGGCGTCGAGGCCGTGCCGCGGCTGGCCCGGGAACAGCCGCCGCGACAGCTTCACCGTGCAGAGCACCTTGGCGGTGAAATTGATCTGCAAGCGGCGGAACTCGGCGCGCAGGAACGAGTAATCGAAGCGCGCATTGTGCGCGACGAACACCGCCCCGGCGAGGCGGGCACGAACCTGCGCGGCGATCTGCGCAAACGTCGGCGCATCCGCGACCATCGCGTCGCTGATGCCGGTGAAGGCCTGGATCGACGGTGGGATGGCGACGCCGGGATTGACGAGTTGGCTCCACTCCTCATCGACCCGCCCGTCCACCACCCGCACGATGCCCACCTCGGTGATGCGGTGGTGCGCGGCATTGCCGCCGGTGGTCTCCAGATCGACGAACACCAGTTCGCGCGGCAGATCCTCGGCTGCGCCGGCGAAAGGTTCAGCCGCGGCCATCGAGCGACAAGAGCGGGCGGTACAACTCCGGACGTCGGTCCCGGAACACACCCCAGCTCTCGCGATAGCGGCGCACCTCGTCGAGGTCGAAGGTGGCCGTGATCACGGCCTCGGTCTCGCGGTCGGCTTCCGCCACCTTTTCCCCCGTGTGCGAGGCAATGAAGGAGGAGCCGTAGAAGGTCATGGTGTACTTCTCGCCCTGCTCGGTGCCGATCCGGTTGGAGGCCACCAGCGGCATCACGTTGGCCGCCGCGTGGCCCTGCATGGTGCGCTGCCAGTGCGCGCTCGAATCGAGGCTCGGATCCTGCGGCTCCGAACCGATGGCGGTGGGGTAGAGCAGAATTTCCGCGCCGGCGAGCGCCATGGCGCGCGCGGACTCCGGGAACCACTGGTCCCAGCAAATGGCCGCACCGATCCGCCCGAAGCGCGTGTCGAAGACCCGAAAGCCGGTGTCGCCCGGAGAGAAGTAGAACTTCTCGTGATAGCCCGGCCCTTCCGGAATGTGCGATTTGCGGTACGTGCCCACCACCGCGCCGTCGGCGTCGACCATCGCCAGGGAATTGAAGAAGGCCCGGTTGGCGCGCTCGAACACGCTCACCGGCAACACCACGGACAGCTCGCGCGCGAGGGCGCGGAAATGTTCCACCGCCGGGTGTCCCTCGAGGGGATGCGCGAGATCGAAGTGCCGCGGCGCGTGGTCCTTGCAGAAATACGGCGTCTCGAACAGTTCCTGAATGAGGATCACGTTCGCGCCGCTCGCCGCGGCGCGACGAATCAGTGCCTCCGCCCGCGCCACGTTCGCATCGCGGTCCCAAGTGCACGCCATTTGCGTGGCGGCTACGCTCACCGGTCGCATGCTGGCAATGCTACCCGATCGTTCGCTAGAACGTCGGCGGAGAACTCGCGCTCACGATCTCGCAATCCTCCGTGCCCGGATTGCGGAAGCGATGCGGCAGCAGACTCTTGAAGTAATACGCGTCGCCGGGCCCGAGCGTGCGCGCCTCTCCGGCGACGGTGAGCTCGATGCGCCCCTTGACGACCACGCCGCCCTCCTCGCCGGCGTGGCTCAGCACCTCGTCGCCGGTGTCGGCGCCGCCCGGATAGCGCTCGTGCAATATCGACATGCTGCGCTTGGGAAGCTGACTGCCGACCAGACGCAGCTCCACGCTGCCGGTGCCGATGTCGGCGAGTTCGTCGCGGGCGAAGAACACCGGCGAGCGCCCGGCCAGATCGAGCGTGAAGAAATCGGCGAGCGTCATCGGAATGCCGTCCAGCACCTTTTTGAGCGAACTCACGGACGGACTGACGCGGTTCTGTTCGATCAGCGAGATCAGGCCGTTGGTCACCCCGGCGCGTTTTGCGAGCTCACGCTGCGACAAGCCGTACATCTGCCGCACTGCTTTCAGGTGAGCGCCCACGTCGATGTTCATGTCGTTCATGATATTAAACACCCGGAGGAATGTCTCCTGGCGCTACGGGTGATATTCCGGTGTTTTTCGGGTTCCGAATTGAGCCGGCCGTCCATTTTCCTTATCATCCAGGCAACTCACCGGGAGAACCGCAGCATGAACGCCCGACCGCAGCCCGCCCACGCGCACCCTGAATTGGACGCCTTCTGGATGCCATTCACGGCCAATCGCCAGTTCAAGGCCAATCCACGGCTGCTCGCACGCGCCAGCGGCATGCACTACTGGACCGAAGACGGACGCGAGGTGCTCGACGCGGTGGCCGGCCTCTGGTGCGTGAACGCCGGGCACGGTCGGCGCGAAATCGCGGCCGCGGTGGCGCGCCAGCTCGAGACCATGGAATACGCGCCCACCTTCCAGATGGGACACCCGGTGGCCTTCGAAGTGGCGAACCGGCTGGCGGCGATCGCACCCCCGGGCCTGGATCGCATCTTCTTCACCAATTCCGGCTCGGAATCCGTGGACACTGCGCTCAAGATCGCGATCGCCTACCACCGCGCCCGCGGCGCGGGCCAACGGGTGCGATTCATCGGCCGCGAAAAGGGCTACCACGGCGTCGGTTTCGGCGGCATGTCGGTCGGCGGCATGGTGAACAACCGCAAGGTCTTCGGCGCCTCCATGCTGCCCGGCGTCGACCACCTGCCGCACACTCTCGACATAGAACACAATGCCTTCTCTCGCGGCCTGCCCGCCTGGGGCGCGCACCTGGCGAACGAACTGGAGCGGCTCATCGCGCTGCACGACGCCTCCACCATCGCGGCGGTGATCGTCGAACCGATCTCCGGCTCGGCGGGCGTGGTGCTGCCGCCGCTCGGTTACCTGAAGCGCCTGCGCGAGATCTGCGATCAGCACGACATCCTGTTGATCTTCGACGAGGTGATCACCGGATTCGGCCGCATCGGCACGCCCTTCGCCGCACAGGCCTTCGACGTCACGCCGGACATCATGACCACCGCCAAGGGCCTCACCAACGGCGCCATCCCGATGGGCGCGGTGTTCGCGCACCGCAAGATCTACGACGCGCTGATGCACGGGCCGGAGAACGCCATCGAACTGTTCCACGGCTACACCTATTCCGCGCACCCGGCCGCCTGCGCCGCCGCGCTCGCAACGCTCGACATCTACCAGGGCGAGGGGCTGCTGACGCGCGCCGCGACTCTCGCGCCGACCTGGCAGGACGCGGTCCACGAGCTGCGCGGTTTGCCGCACGTGCGCGACATCCGCAACTACGGACTGATCGGGGCCGTCGAACTGGAGCCGCGGCCTGGCAAGCCGGGAGCGCGCGCGTTCGAGGTGTTCCTGAAGTGCTTCGAGCGCGGCGTGATGGTGCGTCAGACGGGCGACGTGATCGCCATGTCGCCGCCGCTGATCATCGAGCCTTCGCACATTGCGCGCATCGTCGAGACCCTCGGCGCGGCGATTCGCGAAGTGGCCTGACCGCCGGCCGCGCAAGGACCCGGTTCAGGTGCCGTCGGGAGCCGAGCCCGGCGGCGCCGTTCCCGCGGGCGGTTCGTAGAGCGCGTACCACTTGCGGCAAGGCGCCAGCACCTCCCACGTGCCGGCGAATCCGGCCGGTACCACGAAGGCATCGCCGGCGCGAAACTCGCGCCGCTCGCCGGCGTCGGATTCGATGCGCACCCGGCCCTCGAGCAGCATGCAGAATTCGTGCTCGCTGTACTGCACTCGCCACTTGCCGACGCTGCTGCTCCACACCCCGCAGAAGAACCGTCCCTGGGGATCGGCGTACTGGTTCGCGAGCCGCCCCCGGGGTATGCCCGCGAGGATTCTCTCCGGGGCCGGATTGGCGGATTCGCCGGGCGCGGATTGATCGAGCACCACGATGCGCGGGGATTCGTTCATGCCCGCATCCTAGGCGCGAGCGACCTGCGCGCACAAGCGCGAGCGGCGCCGGCGCTTACGCCTTCAACGAGAACGGCGTGAAGTCGGTGTGCGTGTCGTAGTAATCCTCGTTCTCGGCGCGCTTCAGGAACGCGACGATGCGATACGTGAGCGGCGCGGCCACGATCTCCCAACCGCTCTTGAGCGCGTACTGGGTGAACATGATGGCCACCAGGTGCGGCAGCGGCATGCGCCCGTAGAACGCCACCAGGTAGAAGATCACCGAGTCGACCAGTTCGCCGCACAGCGTCGAGCCGACGATGCGCGTCCACAGCCAGCGGCCACGGGTCCAGATCTTCATCTTCGCGAGCACGTAGCTGTTGACGAAGGTGCCGCAGAGGAACGCCGTGATCGAGGCCACCACGATGCGCGGCGTATTGCCGAACACGGCCTCCACCGCGCCTTGGGTGGCACGCGACTGCTCCGAGGGCGGCAGGTGCACCACCACGGCCGCCATCACCGAGGCGAACGCCAGCGCCGCGAACCCGGCCCACACCACGCGGCGATCGCGGGCGTAGCCGTACACCTCGGTGAGAATGTCGCCGAAGATGTAGGAGATCGGGAAGAACAACACGCCCGCGAGGAAGGTGATCGAACCCAGGACGGGCACCGGGATGGTGGTCTCCTTGGCCGGACCGATCAGATTGGAGCACAGCAGCACGCACACGTAGGCGGCCATGACGAAGTCGTAGTAGCGGTATTCACGCGCCACCGCAGGGCGGTCGTGCGCCGCCGCGCGCGCGCCGGAGAGCGAAGTATTCATGGGCGGCAGTGTAGCGGCTCGCGGCGAAATTGCCGACGATATGTCATGCTGGCTGTGCAAAGCGGACCTGCGTGAGTCGCCGTTTGGCGACGACCATCACACCCGGGTATCCGCCCTTGCGGTACAAGTCGTTCTCAACTCCCCCGAAGAACCACCCCCATGGAGCAGGGAACCAACGCAGGCGCGACGGCGAGTCCGCTCGTGGACCTGGACACCATCTGCCGGCGCATTCGCGCGGCGCTCGAGCCCGCGCGCGCGCACGCCGTCTCCCTGCACGACGAGCGTGGCGACGTGCTTTGGCTCAGCGAAAGCTCGATGGGCCCGGACGAACACGACGCCGTGCACGGCGCACTCGCCAAGCTCGGCGCACCGAACGGTCCCGGCATCGTGATCGCGGATCTCGGCGACGGCCGCTCGGCGGCGCTCATTCGCGTCATCGGCGACGAGCGCCTGCTGGTCGGTGTGGTCATGATCGTGCTCGACGCACGGGTCATCCGCCCCGGCCACGGCGATCCGGCGCGGCTCATGACGCCGGCGATGCGCCAGGCCCTGGTGGCATTCGCCGCGGCCCGGTCGATGCAGGCGCCCGCGCCCTCCGCTGATCCGCCGCCTCGACCCGCGGCGGCACCGCGGACGACCGTGGCACCGCGGCCCGCAGTGACGCCCCGGCAGGCAGTGGCGCCACGGCCCGCAGTGGCGCAGGTGCCGCCGACCCTCGACCGCTTGAACGCGGCCCTACGGCAGAGCGCCATCCAACTGTACGTGCAACGGCTGGTGCCGCTGGTGAGGGGCAGCCAGCTGACGCGCTACGAGGTACTCATGCGCAGCGGCGATCCCGGTGGACCGAACGCCGCCCCTGCCGCCATGATCAAGTCCGCGGTGGAACACGGCTTTGGGTCCATGCTGGATCGGCGGGTCATCACCGACCTGATCGGCTGGCTGGTACGCCATCCGCAGATCTGGCGCGATGGCAGCGCGCAATTCTCGGTGAACCTCACCGCGACCGCCCTCAAGGATGAGCACTTCCTCAAGTTCGTGGAGCTGTGCCTCGCCAAGGCCGGGCTCTCGCCGGGCCTGCTCGGTTTCGAGGTCGACGCCGCCACCGCCGCTCGCAGCGCCGGGCGCATGCAGGCCATCGCCCGCACTCTGGAGCGGCTGCGGTGTCCGCTCGCGCTCGACGACTTCGCGCTGCGAACCGAGTGCCTGGAACTGCTGCGCCTGCCCGGTGTACGCACCCTGAAGCTGGAAGGCTCGCTCACGGCCGCCATGCGCGTGGACAAGCTCGCCCAGGCGAGCATCGCCGCGACCGTGCAGCTGGCTCGAGTACTCGGCATGCACACGGTGGCCAAGCGCAGCGAGTCGGCGGCGGACAATGATTGGCTGAACGCGCTGGGAATCGATTTCGTCCAGTCGCACGCGCTTGCGGCGCCGGCACCGCTCGACTCCCTGACCGGCGCGCCTGCACCCGGTGGCGGCCGACCGAGGCCTTGAAAATTCCCGCGAACCGGGCAAGAGTAGCGTTGATGCCGGCTTAGCTCAGTCGGTAGAGCGCCAGTTTTGTAAACTGGATGTCGCGGGTTCGATCCCTGCAGCCGGCACCAATTCCGCACCCTTCCCCGATCGCCAACAGCGCGGCGAGGCCGGCCAGGCCTGCCGTCGCGCCGAGGCGAAGTTGGTGCGCTGCGGACCCAGGTACTCTACCCTAGGCTTTCGCCGGAAAACCGGGCTCAAGGGTGAACCCCTCACTCAAGGACACCAGATGACAGCAACCCGCTCCGGCGCCGGTCTCGCGATCGGCGCTTCGCTCTGCTTGTGCCTCAATCTCGCCGGCGGCACGTTCGCCGCGACCGCCGCCGACTCCGCGTCCCTGAAGTATCCCGTCGCGCGGCGCGGCAACCAGGTCGACGATTACCACGGTGTGAAAGTCGCCGATCCGTACCGCTGGATGGAAGACATCGACTCGCCGGAGACCCGCGCCTGGGTCACCGCGGAGGGCGCACTCAGCCGCCACTACCTCGACGCCATACCCGGCCGGGCGCAGATGACCGAACGGCTGCGGCGCATCTGGAACTTCGAACGCTGGAGCGCGCCGGAGCGCTTCGGCAAGACCTGGATCTACACCCACAACGACGGCCTGCAGAACCAGTCGGTGGTGGAGGTGGCGGACGATCCATCGGCGACGCCACGCGCGCTGATCGACCCCAACACGCTCGCCGCGGACGGCACCGTGGCGCTGGGCGAGAGCGCGGTGAGCGCCGACGGGCGCCTGTTCGCCTACGCTCTGAACGAAGCCGGCTCCGACTGGCAGATCTGGCACGTGCGCGACGTGGCGAGCGGCAAGGACCTGCCCGACGAGGTGAAGTGGTCCAAATTCGGCGGCGCCGCCTGGCGCAGGGACGCCTCCGGGTTCTACTACACGGCCTACGATCCGCCGCAGCCCGGAGCCGCGCTCAAGGCGGCGAACCAGTACGTCAAGCTCTACTTCCACCGGCTGGGCACGCCGCAGTCGGCGGACACCCTGGTGTACGCGCGCAGCGACCGGCCGGACTGGGAGATCGGATCGAGCGTATCGGACGACGGGCGCTACCTCGTCGTGAGCGCGTCGCTGGGCACGGACGTGCGCAACACGCTGCTCGTCGAGGACCTGTCCCGAGCCGGCTCGAGCCTCACCCCGGTGGTGCCCGATCCCGTCGCGACCTTCGACGTGATCGGCAACGTCGGCGAGACGCTGTTCGTGCGCACCGATCTCGATGCGCCGCGATTCCGGGTCCTGGCGATCGATCTTTCGCATCCGGAGCGCGGCGCCTGGCGCACGGTGATCCCCGAGGGCGCCGACCCGATCGACTCGGTGACGCTGGTCGGCGGCCAACTCCTGGTGCATCGGCTCAAGGACGCGCACAGCGCCGTGGCGCGCTACGCGACCGACGGCAAGCTCCTCGGCAAGGTCGCGCTGCCCGGGCTCGGCGACGCGGTCGGCTTCCAGGGCCACGCCGAGGACACCGCCACCTATTTCGTCTATTCCAGCTACGCGACCGCGCCTTCCGTCTACCGGTTGGATCTTGCGACCGGCCGCACGAGCCTCTGGCGCGCACCGCACCTCGCCGGCTTCGAGGCCGCCGACTACGAGACCCGCCAGGTGTTCTATCGCGCCAAGGACGGCACCCGCGTGCCGATGTTCATCACGGCGCGCAAGGGAACCCGGCTCGACGGGCACAATCCGACCATCCTGTACGGCTATGGCGGCTTCGACATCTCCATCACGCCGCGATTCTCGCCGGCGGTGGCGCTGTGGGTGCAGATGGGCGGCGTGTACGCGGTCGCCAACCTGCGCGGCGGCGGCGAGTACGGCCGCGCCTGGCACGAGGCCGGCATGAAGACCCGCAAACAGACGGTGTTCGACGATTTCATCGCCGCCGCGCAGTATCTGATCGAGCAGCACTGGACCGACTCCCGGCACCTGGCGATCAACGGCGCCTCGAACGGCGGCCTGCTGATCGGTGCGGTCGAGGAACAACGTCCCGACCTGTTCGCCGCCGCCGTTCCGCAGGTGGGCGTGATGGACATGCTGCGTTTCCGCGAATTCACCGTGGGCAAAGCCTGGGAATCGGACTACGGCTCGGTGGACCACGCGCAGGAATTTCGCGCCATGCTCGCCTACTCCCCGGTGCACAACGCACGTCCCGGCCGTGCCTATCCGCCCACCTTGGTGATGACCGGCGATCACGACGATCGCGTCTTCCCCGCCCACAGCTTCAAATTCGCGGCCGCCATGCAGCACGCCGACCCGGCCGGCGCGCCCATCCTGCTGCGCGTGGAGACGCGGGCCGGCCACGGCCAGGGCATGCCCACGGCCAAGCGGATCGAGGAGGTGGTGGACATATACTCCTTCATTCTCCAGGCGTTCGGCCTGGCGGGGCGCGCAGCCTAGACCTGCTAGAGTAAGGGCACGTGGGGAGGTGGCCTGCTATGAAGATATCGGCCTTGGCTGAATCGATTCGCTGGTTCCTGGTGGCACTGACGGGCTGCGTGGCGCTCGGCGCGCTGAGCGCCTGCGGCGAGGTGCCCGGCGGCGACGCGTCGCACCGGGTAAACGGCTCCGTGCACGTACTCGCCGGCAAGCCGCCGACCAGCGTCGCCACCGTCAACGGCAGCATCGACATCGACGACGACGCCGCGGTGACCAGCGCCGAGACGGTGAACGGTCCCGTGCATTTAGGCGATCGGGCGCACGCCGAATCGCTGCAGACGGTGAACGGCGGCATCACACTCGGCAAGTCGGCGCACGTGGCGCACGACGTGCGCTCGGTCAACGGCACCTTGACGCTCGGGGAGGGTTCCGAGGTCCTCGGTGCTCTGGAGAACGTCAACGGACACATCGAGGTCGAGAGCGCGCACGTCGCGCGCGGCATCCAGACCGTCAACGGCGGCATAGACCTGACCCGGGGCGCGCACGTGGAGGGTGGCATTCACGTGCGCAAGCCGAGTTCCAGCCTGATTCAGATCGGCAACGACGAGCCGCGCGTGGTCATCGGCGCCGGCGTCGTGGTCCAGGGCGATCTCGTCTTCGATCGCAAGGTCGTCCTGTACGTGAACGACAAGGCCGTGATCGGTCCCGTGACCGGCGCGACACCCATTCCCTTCAGCGGCGACACGGCGCCGCCTTGAGACGGCGTACCGCCAGGAGCAAACGAGGCATGAACACCCCGAACCACGATCCCCGCCGCCCCTTCCCCGCGACCGCCACCCGGCTCGCCCGGCTGCTGTCGGTTGCCGTGCTGCTCGGCGTGGCGGCGACCGGAGCCGCCGCACCGGCAAACAAGGCCGTCGCGCCCGACCCCAAACTCGCCGCGGTCGTCGCCGACCCCGGCCGCACGCCGAACTTCGTGAAACGCGATCCGGCGCGGCACCCGCTGCAGGAATTGACCTTCTTCGGGCTCAAGCCGGACATGACGGTCGTGGAACTATGGCCCGGCGGCGGCTACTGGACGGAGATTCTCGGCCCGTACCTCGCCGCCCACGGCCGCTACTACGTGGCGCTGCCGGAGCGCGGCAACGCGGAGGAGGACCGCAGCGTCGAACGCTGGCGTGCCCGCATGCAGGCGGAGGAGCCGCGACTCGGCAAGTTCATCGAGACCACGCTCGGTCCGAAGCAGCATGAGATCGCGCCGCCGGGATCGGCCGATCTGGTGCTCACCTTCCGCAACCTGCACAACTGGATGGACGACGGCTACGCCGATGAGGCCCTGGCGGCGTGTTTCCGGGCACTGAAGCCCGGTGGCATTCTCGGCATCGAAGAGCACCGCGGCCGCAACGACAAACCGCAGGATCCCAAGGCCAAGGACGGTTACGTGCGCGAGGACTACGCCATCGCGCTCGCCAGAAAGGCCGGCTTCGAACTGGTGGGATCGAGCGAGATCAATGCCAATCCGAAGGACACCAAGGAGTGGGTGGACGGTGTATGGACATTGCCGCCGACGCTCTCGCAGGGGGAGAAGGATCGCGCCAAGTACGTGGCGATCGGCGAGGCCGACAATTTCGTGCTGAAGTTCCGCAAGCCGGCGAAGTGATCTCGGCAGCGGCCGCGGCCCAGGGCCGCGGCGCGCGCCGGGACGCACACGCGTGACCGGGCACGAATCGCGGGCGGGCTACTATGCCACGCTCGTCGCGGCTACGTTCTTGATGGGGTCGAGCTTCATCGCCGGCAAACTCCTGCTGTCGGCGGGCATCCCGGCGCTGTGGCTGGTCGGCTGGCGCTTCCTCGTGGCCGCCGGCGCGACCTGGCCGCTCGCGTGGCTGGAATCGCGCCGCGGGCAGGCAGGCACGCCGCTCGCGCGACTTGGCGCCCGCGGACTCTTTACCGTCGCACTCATCGGGCTCACGCAGACCGGCGCGGTGATGGGGCTCCTGTTCCTGTCGATGCGCGAAGTATCCGCGGCCACCGCGGCCATTCTGCTCTTCACCAACCCGATCTGGGTGGCCCTGCTCGGACGGCTGTTCCTGCACGAGCGCCTGCACGCCGCGCGCCTCGCCGGCCTCGTGTTCGGGGTCGTCGGCGTGGCGCTCGCGATCGGCGTCGGCCCTGGCGCAGCCGCCGACGTCGGCCACGTGCGCGGCGAACTGCTGGGGCTGGGTTCGGCGGTCTGCTGGGCAGCGGCGACGGTCGTCAACAAGCGGGCGTCGCTGCCGATCGGGAACTGGACCTTGAGCTTCTGCCAGATGCTGATCGGCGCGCTTGCCCTGCTCGTGCTGGCGTACGCGCTCGGTGAACACCCGGCACGCCCGCTCGCGGCGCGCGAGTGGTTGTGGTTCGGCTGGCTCGCGGTGCCCGCCTCCACCGGCTCTTTCGGGCTCTGGTTCCTCGCGCTGCGGCGCGGAGGCGCGACCGCGAGCAGCGGCTATTTATTCCTCGCGCCGGTGTTCGCGGTGGCCCTGTCGTTCCTGATCCTGCGCACGCCGATCACCGCCGAGCAGGCGTTCGGCGCCGCATCGGTCGGCATCGCGATCTGGCTCGTCAATCGCGAGGCGCGCCGCCCGCGGGGCTAGAACAAGCCGACCGTCTTGCCGTTCTCGTCGACGTCGATCGACACCGATGCCGGCACGCGCGGCAGGCCCGGCATGGTCATGATGTCGCCGCAGATCATCACCACGAACTGTGCGCCCGCGGCGAGCCGCACCTCGCGCACGTTGACCACGTGCCCGGTGGGCGCACCGCGCGAGGTGGGATCGGTGGAGAACGAATACTGGGTCTTCGCGACGCACACGGGATACGAGCCGTAACCGGAAGCTTGCATCCGGTCGATCTGCTCGCGCACGTTCTTCGGCGCAGTGATGTCGTCGGCGCGGTAGATCTTCTGCGCGATCGCGCGCATCTTGTCCCACAGGGTCGCACCGTCCTCGTAGGCGTACTGGAATTGGTTCGGCCGCTCGCACAGCGCCACCACCTCGCGTGCGACGTCCGCCGCACCCTTGCCGCCTTCCGCGAAATGGCGCGCGAGCAGCACCTTAACGCCCTGGCGCGACACCGAATCGATCAGCAGCTTCACCTCCGCGTCCGTGTCCTCGCGGCGGTGGTTGATGGAAACCACGCACGGGATGCCGAACACGCGCTGGATGTTGTCGATGTGACGTTCGAGGTTGACGATGCCGGCCTTCAGCGCCTCGAGGTTCTCCTTGCCGACGTCCGCGACCGCCACGCCGCCGTGGAACTTGAGCGCCCGGACGGTGGCGACGATGACCGCGGCCGCAGGCTTGAGGCCCGCCTTGCGGCACTTGATGTCGATGAACTTCTCGGCGCCCAGATCGGCGCCGAAGCCCGCCTCGGTGACCACGTAGTCGGCGAGCTTGAGCGCGGCCTTGGTGGCGATCACCGAGTTGCAGCCGTGCGCGATGTTCGCGAAGGGCCCGCCGTGGATCATCACCGGATTGTTCTCGAGCGTCTGTACCAGGTTCGGCGCGAGCGCCTGTTTCAGGAGCACCGTCATCGCGCCGTGGGCATTCAACTGTCGCGCGAGAATGGGCTCGCGCTTGGTGTTGTAACCCACCACGATGTTGCCGAGGCGCTCCTTGAGGTCGGCGAGGCTGGTCGCGAGACAGAAGATCGCCATCACCTCCGAGGCGACCACGATGTCGAAGCCGTCCTGGCGCGGCACGCCGTTGCCAGGTCCGCCGAGGCCGACCACGATGTCGCGCAGCGTGCGGTCGTTCAAGTCGACCACGCGCCGCCAGCTGATGCGGCGCACGTCGAAATCCAGCTCGTTGCCGAAGTGGATGTGGTTGTCGATGAGCGCGGCGAGCAGGTTGTTCGCCATCGCGATGGCGGCGAAATCGCCGGTGAAGTGCAGATTGATGTCCTCCATCGGCACCGCCTGCGCATACCCGCCGCCGGTGGCACCGCCCTTGACGCCGAACACCGGACCCAGGGCCGGCTCGCGCAGGCAGACGATGGCCTTCTTGCCGATGTGGTTCAGGGCGTCGCCGAGGCCCACCGTGGTGGTGGTCTTGCCCTCGCCGGCCGGTGTCGGCGACACCGCGGTCACGAGCACGAGCTTGCCGTCCGGACGACCCTGGAGCCCGTCGATGTAATTGAGCGCGATCTTCGCCTTGTACTTGCCGAAGTTCTCGAGCGCCTCGTCTGGAATGCCGAGACGATCCCTGGCCACGTCCGTGATGGGACGCATCTTTGCCTGCTGCGCGATTTCGAGATTGTTCATGGGTCCAGCCTGTTCCTTCGCAAGAGTGGGTGCCGCGGGTGGGACGCCTGGCAGGCGGCGAGGTCGCGCGCCGAGCCGACGTTCTTGTCAAAGGAGAGTGTGCCAGCGCCCCCCGAGTTTGGAAACCACTTGGCGGTCACGCGGAGGGAGTGGCGCAGACGAGGGGCGACGGAACGTGTCGCTGGTACGACCGAAAGTATTGCATCATGTACCATAGAGTGGTACATTGGGACTGGAGGGATTCATAGTATGATCGTGGGCTTTCGCGACGAATGGCTACGCGCTTTCTTCGTCGAGGATACCCGCTCCAGACACATCCCATCCGATCTCGAGAGCCGTCTCTTTCGCAAGCTCCAGATGATGGACGACGCGACGGCTGATCAGGACCTGCGCGTACCGCCCAGCAATCACTTCGAGAAACTGCGCGGCAATCTGGCGGGGTTTTACTCGATCCGCGTCAACAAGCAATGGCGGCTGGTGTTCCGATGGAACGGTGGCCGGGGCGAAGCGGACGGCGTCTATCTGGACGACCACAGCTACAGGTGAAGCGAGGCGAACCATGCTGACGACGAAGCGCAAGCCGGCCACGGTCGGCGAAATTTTGGCGGAGGAGTTCATGCAGCCCCTTGGCCTGACCCAGGCGGCTCTTGCCGAGGCGATGGGCGTGCAGCGCAAGCACGTCAATGAGTTGTGCAACGACCGCAGGAACGTGACGGCGGCAACGGCGCTCATCCTCGCGCGCGTGTTCGGCAACAGCCCGGACTTCTGGCTGAACGTGCAGCGGCGCAGCGATTTGTGGGAAGCGATGCACAGCCCGAAAGAACTGGAGCGGATCGCACGCGCGCGCCCGCTCAAGGCCGCCTGAAGCCGGCCGCCTCCAAGGTCTTGGGAAACGAGTGGCGGAGAGGGTGGGATTGCTCGCGGCTGCGCCGCTCGTCCCTCGCGTGCGCTCGGGACCGCCGTCGCAAATGCTCCGGCGTCATCCCACCCGGTCGCCCCAATGCTGGGTAGCCCCTGGGCTTTATCAGGCCGCAAAAAGGTCTTGAAAAACGAGTGGCGGAGAGGGTGGGATTCGAACCCACGTGCCGGGATTAACCGACCATCCGATTTCGAGTCGGCGCCGTTATGACCGCTTCGGTACCTCTCCGTTTTGACTTAAAGCCGCGCGTCTTGACTTAAGGTCTTTTGGTTCGTGACGCGCCACACGCTGGATGAGTCTCCCATTTGGGATCACCCGGCGTGCGGCTTAAAGTCCCGGTATTCTAGCGCATCATCCGGGCAAGTGCTTCAAGAAGCGAACTCGACCGCCCCCGGGGCATCTAAGGAGCCGATCGCAGAGCTCGTAGCGACTCCACCGTGCGAACCCTTAACCTACGGAAAAATCACGCAAATTGGGCGAAGTTCGGCATTGCGGCGACCAGTGTGCTGCTGTTGTCGACCTATGCGCCCCGACCGAGTCTGATCGAACAGATCAAGACCCTCGGCGAGCTGCGCGTGGTCACCCGCAACGGTCCGCTCGCCTTCTACCGTGGGGCGGACGGCATGCCGGAGGGTCCTGAGTACGAGCTCGCGCGGCGCTTCGCACAGGAGCTCGGCGTCAAGCTCGTCATCACCCCACGGAAGAGCTACGCCGAAATCTACGGCGCGCTGGTGAGCGGACAGGCCCACCTCGCCGCGGCGGGGCTGCGGGTGCCGTCCAGCGCCATGCGCGGCGTGGCCTTCGGACCGGCGTATCAGCACGTGCACGAACACCTGGTGTACCGGCGCGGCGAGGCCCGCCCGGCATCGCTCGCCGACATCGGCGACGGCGATCTGGAGATCGTCGCCGGCAGCAACCACGCCAATACCCTGTACGCGGCGCGCGATTCGCTTCCCGACCTCGTCTGGATCGAGAACAGCAGCACCGACACCCAGGGCCTTCTCGACGAGGTCGCCGACGGCACCATCGATTACACCATCGCCGACTCGACCGAGTTCGCGCTCGCGCACGACGTGCACCCCGAGCTGCGCGTCGCCTTCGACTTCCCCGGCGTGCAGTCGCTCGCTTGGGCCGCGAGCGACCGCGACCCCTCCTTCCTGCGCGCGATCGGCGAGTACTTCTCGCACCTTAACTCCGACGGCGAGCTCGCAGCCATCGTGCAGCGCTACTACGGCCGCGAGGACGACCAGGAGTTCGCCGGCACCAGCAGCTTCATGCGCGACCTGAAGGCACGACTGCCTCTGTACCAGCGCTGGTTCCAGGAGGCGGCGCAAGCGAGCCGGCAGGACTGGCGCCTGCTCGCCGCGATCGGCTACCAGGAATCGAAGTGGAATCCGATCGCCACCTCCCCCACCGGGGCGAAGGGTCTGATGCAGCTCACTTCGGGCACCGCATCCGCCAATGAAGTCACCGACCGCACTGATCCGCGTCAGAGCATCTTCGCCGGAGCCAGGTACTTCCAGCAGGTGTACGACAAGATTCCGGCGCACGTGCCGGAGCCGGACCGCACCTGGTTCGCGCTGGCGGCCTACAACATCGGCTACGGCCACCTCGAGGATGCGCGCGTGCTCGCGCAGAAGGCCGGACGCAACCCAGACTCCTGGCAGGACGTGCGCGAATTCCTGCCGCTGCTCGCGCAGGAGTACTGGTACACCCAGACCGAGAACGGCTACGCGCGCGGGCGCGAGTCGGTGCGCTACGTCGACAATGTGCGCGGCTATCGCGACATACTCGAGTGGGCCTGGGCCGACACCGGCACCAACGCCTCCTCGGTCGCGCTCAACTAGACCGGCTCAGCGTGCGCCGCCCGGAGCAACCCCGCCGCGGCGGCGCTCCTCGAAGAAGCTTCGCAGCTGCGCGCCGCACTCGTCGCTGCACACCCCGCCGAACACGTCTGCACGGTGGGTGAGCTTCGGCTCGCGCGTCAGGTCGAAGGCGCCGCCACAGGCCCCGGCCTTCGGATCCCAGGCTCCGAATACGATGCGCTCGATCCGCGCATTCAAGGCGGCGCCCAGGCACATCGCACACGGCTCGAGAGTCACGTACAGCGTGGCGCCGCCGAGGCGGTAGTTGCCGACGCGTGCCGCCGCGGCCCGCAGCGCCACGATCTCCGCGTGCGCGGTCGGATCGTGCGCACCGATCGGCCTGTTCCAACCCTCCCCGAGCACCTCGCCGTCGCGCACCACGAGGGCGCCCACCGGCACTTCGCCCGCCGCGCGGCCGGACGCGGCGAGCGCCAGCGCACGGCGCACGAAATCGACGTCGGTCAGCGGTGCCATGCGCTCATCCCGCGACGGGCGCAAGCCGCCGGACACGGCGCAGCAGTGCGAGCACGCACACCAGCAACAGGCCGCCGGCGCTCGCGGCGAGCGCGCCGTGGATGCCGATGCGCTGCCCGAGAAGGCCGACGTTGACGCCGCTGAAGGTGCGCAGCCCCAGCGCCGACATCGAGAACACGCCGATCACCCGGCCGCGGACCTGGGCCGGAGCGTGCATCTGCACCAGGGTCTGGGCCATGGAGTTGAACGCGAGCTCCGTGAAGCCGGCGACGAACAGCAGCGCCACGGCGAGCGCATACGCGTGGGTCTGCGCGAAGCCGATCAACGCCGCACTCCAGATCGCCGCCAGCACGTAGGCCGTAGCGCGCCCGGGCACCAGCCAGCCGCGGCTCTCGAGCAGCAGGCCGCCGACGAGCCCGCCCGCGGCGTCGGCGCCGAGAAGCGCACTGTAGGAGAAATCGGCGCGCAGCGCGCCGAGATCGTGCGCGAATCCCGGCATCTGCGCCTGATAGGCGGAGCCGACGAAGAAAGATGCCGCCCCGACCAGCACGGTCATGGACGCGAGTACGGGGTGGGCCGCCACCAGCCGGATGGTCGCGCCGACGTCGGCGAATCCGCGGATCGACGGTGCCGCGCCCCGATCCCCGGGGGCGCGGCGGCCATACGGCGCGCGCATCAGCCAGAGGAACAAGGGAAGGTAGATCAGCGCATTGACGAGGATCCCGCGCGCCGGCCCCAACAAGAGCAGCAACGCGGCGCCCACGGCCGGCCCGACCAGGAATCCGAGGTACCGCCCGGTGGAATTCAGGCGTACGGCGCTCGCGAGGTGATCCGCGGCCACGATGCGGTGGATCAGCACCTGGGAGGCCGGCAGCCAGACGACGCCTGCGAGGCCGTGCAGCACCAGCAGCAGCATCGCCTTCCACAGCGCCACCGAGTCGGTGAGGAACATCACGCCCCAGCTCACCGAGACGGTCATGAACAGCAGCATCGCGCCCTGGATGAGCCGGCGAATGTCGTACCGGTCCGCGAGACCGCCGGTGTAGCCGGCGAGCAGCAGGTAAGGCATCCAGTGCGAGATCACCGCGAAGCCGCCCAGCGCCGGGGAGTGGAATTTCTGGAACACCACCCAGTAGCTGATGACGTGCTCGATGTTGTCGGCCATCAGCGCGAGCGTGGTGCCGGCGACGTAGAAGCGGAAGTCGGCGTTGCCGAGGGCGACGAAGCCGCGCACGGCGGCCGGGGCGGCCACCCTCGCGGGCTCGGCTTCTGGGGACGGATCCGTGGACATGCGCGCTTTCTCGCCACGGATTGTACGCGCCACGGCCCGCGCGTGCGCGCGTCCCGGCACGCTCGCGTACAATCGCGCTCCGCCGGCGACGGGCCGGAGCGAGAGCGGACGGGCGGCGCGATGCGAGTACGGTGGCGGGGAACCTTGATCTGCCTGATCGGCGCATGGCTCGCCGCGGCTGCGCATGCCGACGAGGGGATGTGGACCTTCGATCACTTTCCGGCCCAGGAAGTCGCGCAACGCTACGGCGTACAGATCACCCCCGCCTGGCTCGAGCACGTCCGACTCGCCACCGTGAGGCTCAACGGCTGCACCGGCTCGTTCGTCTCGAGCGACGGCCTCATCCTCACCAACCATCATTGCGTCGAGTCCTGTCTCGCCGCCCTCTCCTCGCAGGACGCGAACCTCGTCGACGGCGGCTTCCTCGCCGACGAGCGCCACCCGGAAGGGCGCTGTGCAACCCAGGTCGCCGACGTGCTGGTGGCCACCGAGGAGGTCACGGCGCAGATCACCGCGGCGGTCGCCGGGCTCGACGCGGCCGCCGCCGCCAGCGCCCGGCGCCGCACGCTCACGCTGCTCGAGCAGCGTTGCGAACAGGCGAGCGCCAGGCGGCCGGCGGGACGCCTGAAGTGCCAGGCGGTCTCCCTGTACGAGGGCGGCCAATACTTCCTCTACGAGTACAAGCGCTACGAGGACGTGCGTCTGGTGTTCGCGCCGGAGAGCGACATCGCCGCGTTCGGCGGCGATCCGGACAACTTCCAGTTCCCGCGCTGGTCGCTCGACGTCTCCGTGCTGCGCGCCTACGAGAACGGCAAACCGGCACACACCCCGCAACACCTGTCGATCGACTTCGACGGCCCCCGCGAAGGCGAGCCGGTGTTCGTGTCCGGGCACCCCGGGACGACCTCACGCCTGGAGACCCGGGCGCAGCTCGAGTTCACGCGCGACGTGGTGCTGCCGCAGGCGCTGCTGCGCAGCGCCGAACTGCGCGGGCGCTATCTGCAGTTCGCCTTCGCCAATGCCGCGAATGCGGCACTGATCGAGGCGCCGCTCGACAACCTCGAGAACGCGATCAAGGTGCGCCGCAAGCTTCTCGACGCCCTGCACGACGACGCACTCCTGGAGCGCAAGAGCGCCGAGGAGAGGACTCTGCGCGCCGCGGCCCACCTCGACGGCGAGGACCCCTGGAGGCAGATCGCAGCGGCGCTCGCGAAGGAACGCGACTTCTACGAACCGTACACGTTCATCGAAGGCGGCGCCGGCTTCAACAGCATCCTGTTCCGCTACGCGCGCCTGCTGGTGCGCGGCGTCGAGGAGCGCACCAAGCCCAATGCCGATCGGCTGCGCGAATTCACCGACGCGGCTCTGCCACGGGTGGCGCGGCAACTGGCGGCGCGGCTGCCGGTGTATCCGGAGGTCGAGGCCATGACCTTGTCCGCGTCGCTCGAGCGGTTGCGCGAGTGGCTCGGCCCGGACGACCCGCTGTCGCAGCAGCTGTTCGCGCACGACTCCCCGGACGGCGTCGCGATTCGTCTGGTGGCGGAGACGCAAATCGCGGATCCGGCGGTGCGTCAGCGACTCTGGGAGGGCGGCGCCGCGGCCGTGCGCGCGAGCCGCGACCCGATGATCGAGCTCGTGCGCGGCATCGACCCGCAGGCACGGGCTCTGCGCCGCCGCTACGAGGACGAGGTCGATGGGCCCATCACCGCCGCGGCGGCGCGCATCGCGCGCGCGCGATTCGCCGCCTACGGCACGCGCGTCTATCCGGATGCGACTTTCACGCTGCGCCTGAACGTCGGCACGGTAAGCGGCTGGAACGAACACGGCCGTCCGATACCTGCCTTCACGCACCTCGAGCGCGCCTTCGCGCGCGCCACCGGCGCGCGTCCGTTCAAGATGCCGGATCGCTGGCTCGCCGCGGCCGACCGCCTCGATCGATCCACGCCGTTCTGCATCTCGACCAGCAACGACATCGTCGGCGGCAACTCCGGAAGCCCCCTGATCGACGCGCGCGGCCGCCTGGTCGGCCTCATGTTCGACGGCAACATCCACTCCATCGCCGGCGACTACGCCTTCGACGCCGCGAACAATCGAGCCGTGGCTCTGCACCCCGCGATGCTGCGCGTCGCGCTCGAGCAGGTCTACGGCGCACACGCCCTGTTCGCGGAACTCTCTGCATCCGGTGACGCGCTGGCGGGACGCGCGGCGGCTCGTTGAGCTTCCGGTCCGTCACCCGAGACTTGCATGATTCATGGCGTCTATCGCTGTAGCGCGCAGAGCCCGGTCGGGGAACTCACCCTGGTGAGCGACGGCACGTCCCTGACCGGACTGCACTTCGACATCGAGGAAAGCGTCGACGCGACGGCGATGGTCGAGGACCCCAGGGCCGCCCCCTTCGCCGCGGCGCGACGCCAACTCGCCGAGTACTTCGCCGGCGAACTGCGCGTCTTCGACCTGCCCGTGCGCCTCGTGGGCACGCCTTTCCAGCGCCGGGTCTGGCGCGAGATCGCGGGCATCGGCTACGGAAGCAGCGCGAGCTATCGCGAAGTGGCGCGGCGCCTCAACCAGCCCGGCGCGGTGCGCGCTGTGGGCCTCGCGAGCGGCCGTAATCCCGTGGCCATCGTCGTGCCCTGCCACCGTGTCATCGGGGCCGACGGTTCACTGACCGGATTCGGCGGGGGGCTCGCACGCAAGCGGTGGCTGCTCGAGCACGAGGGCGTGCTGCAGCGCTCGCTGCCCTTCGGCGATGAAGCCTGACGGGTCATGCCCAGTGGCTGACGCCCTTCCACGCGACGTAACAGGCCACTAACAGCACCAGACCGGCGAACAGCCGCCGCGCCAGCAACACATTCGCCGCGAGGTGACGCGCGCCCCGCAGGCCGAGCCAGCCGCCGGCCAGACCGCCGAGCACGAAAGTCAGCGCCACCTGCCAGCGCACCAACCCCGACAGCGCATAGTTGATGGAGGTGGCGCCACCGAACACCCCCACCGCCAGCAGCGACGAGGCCGAGGCGTTCGCGAGCGTCATGCCGGTCGCAGCCATCAGACCCGGCACGATGAGGAAACCGCCGCCGATGCCGAAGAAGCCGGCGGCAAAGCCGACCGCCAGACCCATCGGCACCAGCCGCCGCGCGATGGCGGGCGTCAAACGCACCTCCGCGTCCGCCGAGGCGCGCGGCCGGCGCAGCATCGAGATGGCCACCGCGGCCATGGCCGCCGCGAAGAACACCAACAACCGCTGTCCCGGCACCGCCTTGGCCACGCTCGATCCGGCGATCGAACCGAGCAGGCCCGCCGCGGCGAATACGCTCGCGCAGGACCACCGCACTCGCCGCTCCCGGCTGTGACCGATGAGGTTCACGAAGGCGTTGAGCGCGACCGCGAGCGCCGAAGTACCGATGGCAACGTGGGGATCTTCGACGCCGACCACGTACAGCAACAGCGGTGTCGCGAGAATCGAGCCGCCGCCGCCGAACAGAGCCAGCAGATAACCGACCAGCGCGCCGCTCGCCACGCTCAAGATGCCGGTCATGGAAGTGTCCCGGCCGTCGCGGGCTTGCCCGCCGTCGACGGCGACCCGAGCGCGCGGAACAAGCGCACCTTGAGCGTATCGATGACGAGCAGATAGGCCGCGACCACCATCAAGAGTGCAAGCACGAGCCAACCACTCACCGGCGCCATCAGCACCCCCAGGGTGGCCATCACGGCGACCAGGACCACGTCCACCAGCGAACTGATCAGCAGCCAGCGGCTCGGCCTGGAGCGCCAGAAGTGATCGCGCTCGCGAATGAGATACACGTTACCCTGTCCGGTGGCCACCAGCATCACGAACACCAGTGTCTGCAGCTGGGGCAGCGGCAGTCCGAACACGTCACGCCCGACGAAGAACACCGCGAACGACAGCACCAGAACCAGCGCCGCCAGCGCGGCGCCGATCGTCATCAGCGAGCGCACGTGCCAGCGCTCCGGATGCGCGGCATAGCCGACGTGGTCGGTCGCGATGGACATGGTGACGAAATCGTTGGTGAAAAGGAGCAGCACGATCAACAGCGGCGTGATCACGAAGGCGTGCGTGACGAGCACGCCCACGGTCAGGAAGATCGCGATCTCCAGAGTCTTCATGATCTTGTTGATCGTGTAGGTGAGCATGCGCTGATAGATGCGACGGCTGATCCGTACCGCGTTGAGCGCGTCCACCAGGCCCGGCGCGGTCAGCACCACACCGGCCGCCGCACGCGCGACGTCCGTGGCACTGGACACCGCGATTCCGACATCGGCCTGCTTGAGCGCCGGGGCGTCGTTGACGCCGTCCCCGGTCATGCCGACGACGTGGCCGGCGTGCTGCAGCGTGCGCACGAGCGCAATCTTGTGCTGCGGGAATACGCGCGCGAAGACCCCGTATTCGAGCGCCCGGTCACCGTCGAGGTGATCGAGCGCGTCGGCGGGCGCGACCGGCGCCTCGATGCCGACGCGCCTGGCGACGACGGCGGCGGTCGCCGCGCCGTCACCGGTCACCATGATGACGCGGATGCCCAGTTCCTTCAGGCCGCGCACCAGCGCCGCGGAGTCGCTCCGCGGCGGATCCTCGAGTGCCACCAGACCGGCAAGGCGCAACTGGGAACGGCTGGCTCCCGCCGCAACCGCCAGGACCCGTGCGCCGGTGGCGGTGAGCCGCTCGATCGCCGCAGCGGTGTCGGCGGCGGCCGGCAGCAGCGCGGCGACGGCCGCCGGCGCGCCTTTGGCCACCCACTGTTCACCTGACGGACCGCGATAGCCCGCGAGCGTGTACCGGGTTGCCGGATCGAACGGCACGAACGTGAGGCGGCTGGGCACGTCGGCGAGCAGTCCACGCGATTCGGCCGCCTGCAGCAGCGCCATGTCGATCGGATCCTGTGTCGCTGAATCGCTGGCGAGCGCGGCCGCTCGCAACAACTCCTCATCGGTGGCGGCCGCGAAGCGCTGCCATTGCGACAAAGTCAGCCTGTTTTCCGTGAGCGTGCCGGTCTTGTCGGTGCACAGCACGTCCATCCCCGCCGCTTCCTCGATCGCGGCGAGCCGGGTGAGGAGTACGCCGCTGCGCGCCAGTTCGGCGGCGCCGAGCGCCGTCGCCAGCGTGAAGGTAGCGGGCAGCGCCACGGGCACCGAAGCGACCAGCAGAATCAGGGCGAAAGGCGCCACATCACGGAATGGGAGCCCGACCGAGGCGGCGTAAGCGAGCAACAGCCCGATGAGCACCACGTCGATCGCCACGAGTACGCGCACGATCTTGAAGATCGTCGCGGCCAGGTGGCTTTCCGAACGTGCCGTGCGCACCAGTTCCGCGGTCTTGCCGAAGTACGTCTTGCGGCCGGTGGCGGTGACCTTGGCCGTGGCCTCGCCGCGGCGTACCACGCTCGCCGCATACGCCGTGGCGGACGGCGCGGCTTCCACGGGTTCCGATTCACCCGTCAGAGCCGACTGGTCGAGCAGCAAGGTGCCGTCGAGAATCTCGAGGTCGGCGGGAGCGATGTCGCCCATGCGCAGATGCACCCGGTCGCCCGGCACCAGTTCCGCCGCCGGGATGGAACGCCAGGCGCCGTCTCGCTGCACCCGCGCGACCGGCGCCATGCGTTTGCGCAGCAGGTCGAGCGCGCGGTCGGCGCGACCCTCCTCGACGAAGCTGATGGCGGCATTGACCACCAGCAGTGCCGCGATGACACCGGCCTCGCCGAGCTTGCCGAGCCCCGCTTGCAGGACAATGGTCGCCTCAAGCATCCAGGGAATTGGTCCCCAGAGCTTGCCGAGCAGCTTGCGCACGGGATGAGGCCGCGGCTGCGGCAGCTCGTTCGGACCCTCCTCGGCCAGGCGCTGCCGGGCCTGCGCTTCGGTCAGGCCGCCGACTCCCGGGGCCGCCGCATCGCCCGGCGCGTTCACGACTCCGGCGCCTCGCGCGGCTCCCCGGCGGCGACCCAGCCACCTCCCAGGGCGCGAATCAGCGCGACGCTGGCCCGCAACCTGGCGGTCTCGAGCGCGAGGGCCTGCAGCTGGGCCTGCAGATACGCGGCCTGCGAAGACACCACCGTGAGGTAATCAGCGGCGCCCTGCGCGTACAGCGCGGTCGACAGTTCGACCGAGCGGCGCGCGGCGGCCACCGCCTGCTCTTCCTGGCCGAGCGCATCGCCGTAGTGATGCAGTTGGGCCAGCCCGTCCTCGACCTGACTGAACGCGGCCACCGCGACCGCCCGATAGTCGGCCGCGGCCGCGTCGAACTCCGCGCGTGCCTGCGCCACCTGCGCGCGGCGCAATCCGCCGTCGAATGCCGTCAGCAACGCCTGCGGCCCGACGGCCCAATAGCGGCTCGGTGCGGTGAGCCAGTTCGTGAACCCGCTGCTCTGAAAACCCCCGCTCGCACCGAGGTTGAGCGTCGGAAAATACGCCGCACGCGCCACGCCGATCGCGGCGTTGGCCGCCATCATGCGCCGCTGGGCGGCTGCGACGTCCGGCCGCCGCTCGAGCAGCGTACTGGGTACGCCGACGGGTATCGGCGGCACCGGCAGGATGACGATGGCGGGCGCGACTGCGAACGTCGAGGCCGACACGCCCAGCGAGGCGCCGATGGCATGCTCGACCAGAGCCCTCTGCGCGCGGATTCCGTCGAGCTGCGCACGCGCCGAGGCGAGCTGGGTCTGCGCCTGACTCACGTCGAGTCCTGCGACGATGCCGCCGTCGTGCAATTGCCGGGTGAGGTTCAAGGCGCGATCGTACGCCGACGCGGTGTCCTCGAGGATCGCGCTCTGCCGATCCAGGCTGCGCAGTTGCACGTAATCGTCCGCGAGCTGTGCAGCGAGCGAGAGACGCGCATTCTCGAGGTCCGCCTGCGCCGCGGCGGCGTTGGCCGCGCTCGCCGCGACCTCGTTGCGAATCCTGCCCCAGAGATCGAGCTCGTAGCTCACCGCTCCGCCGAGCAGGTTGTCGTCGTAGTAGCGCGGCACACCGGGGCCGAGCAGCGGCTGATGGGCGGAGTCGCGCTGCCGGGTGACGCTCGCGTCGAGAGCGAGGTTGGGATAAAAACCGGCTCGTGCCTGGTCGCGCAGCGCCTGCGCCGCCGCATAGTGGGCAAGCGCCGCCGCCAGCGTCGGATTGCCTTCCGCCAGCCGCCGTTCGAGCTCGTCGAGTTCGGCGCTGCCGTACAGCCTCCACCAGCGGTCGCGAGGCAGTCGGTCCGCAGGTTGCGCCGCCACCCAGGAACCGGATTCCTTGTAGGAGGTTGCGGCCGGAATCGGCGGCACCACGAGCGCCGGGGCCAGCGAGCAGCCGGCGAGTACCGCAAGCACGTGGGCGGCCGCCATCCGTCTCGCCGCGGTGACGAAATCAGCCACGACCACCCTGCTTCTGCCCGACCCCGCTCCCCACGTCGCGCACCTGCGTGCCCTCCGCGACTCCGTCCGGCGGATTCTCGATCACCCGGTCGGTCGGCGCGATGCCCGATGCGATCTCGATCGTCGCCCCGAGATCGCGGGCGATGGTCACGTGCTTCAGGCGAACCCGGCCCTCCGGCCCGAGCGTTGCCACCGACAGGCCCCTGGCATCGAAGATCAGTGCGCTCGCCGGCACGCTCAGCGTCGTGCCGGCGCCGCGCACGTGCAACCGCACGCTCGCATAGTCGCCGGGCATCATCTCGCCACTGTGATTGTCGACGATGATCTGCATCAGCACGGTGCCGGTGGCCGGGTCGACCGCCTGCGCCGAGGCCTCCACCACCCCCGCGTAGACCCTGCCAGGCCGCTCGGGCACGCCGATGCTCGCCCGCGTGCCCGGCGGCACAGCCGGCGCATCGTTCTGCGGAACGCTCACGTACACGCGCAGGCGGTCGATCTCGGATACCTCGAAGAGTTCCGCGCCGCCGGCGGCCCCGACGTCGATCAGCGCGCCGATGTCCGTGGTGCGCGCGGTGACCACGCCGTCGAACGGCGCCAGCAGCCGCTTGAAGCCGGCCTCTGCGGTCAGCCGATCGACGTTGGCCTGCGCGGATTTGACCTGCGCCAGGCTCGCGTGCCAAGTGAAGGTGCGTTGGTCCACGTCCTGCCGGGAGACGGCGTCCGTGCCCGCGAGCGCCTGCCAGCGCCTGGCGCTCACCTCGGCGAGCTTGGCGTTGGCCTCGGCGACCGCCAAGTCCGCGCGGGCCTGGGCGAGTTGCTGGTCGAGGTCCGGCGTGTCGATCTCCGCAAGCACGGCGCCGGCACGCACCCGCGCGCCGATGTCGTGCGTCCAGGTCTTCAGGTAGCCTGGAACACGGGCGTAGATCGGTGCCCGAATGAACGCCTGCAGACGGCCCGGCAGCACCATGTCGCCGCCGTCGTCGGTGCTCACCGGCTTGACCACGGCGACCGCCGGCAACGCCTGCTCGGCCGTCGCCGCCCGCACCCGGGCGTTCTGAGCGGCACGCGACACGAGTCCATAGGCGACCACGGCGACTGCGATGCCCAGAACTACCGCGCCGGCGCGGCGCACGCGCAGCGGTACCGGAGGTGGCTCAGGCTGGTTCGACATCGGATGCTCCCGGCTGCAGTGTGGCCATCGCCTTGGCGGCGAAGTGGCGGTGGACGATGCTGAAGACCACGGGGACGAAGAACAGCGTGGAGATGGTCGCGAACACCAGGCCGCCGATCACCGCGCGTCCGAGCGGCGCGTTCTGCTCGCCCCCCTCGCCGAGCCCGAGGGCCATCGGCACCATGCCGATGATCATCGCCAGAGCCGTCATCAGCACCGGCCGCAGGCGCACGTACCCCGCCTCGATCGCGGCCTCGGTGGCGTCGCCGATGGTGCCGAGTTGTTCGCGCGCGAAGCTGATCACGAGAACGCTGTTGGCCGTTGCGACACCCATGCACATGATCGCTCCGGTGAGCGCCGGCACCGACAGCGTAGTGTGCGTCGCGAACAGCATCCAGACGATGCCGGCCAGTGCCGCCGGCAGCGCGCTGATGATCACCAGCGGATCCGTCCAGCTCTGGAAGTTGATCACCACCACGAGATAGATGAGCACGACCGCACCCACCAGCCCGAACAACAGCCCCGAATAGGCCGAGTTCATGGTCGCTGTCTGGCCTACCAGCGCCACGATCGCGCCCTTCGGCTTCAGCGCCGCGGTGCGCGCAAGCACCGCGCGGATGTCCGCGGACACCGCCCCGAGATCGCGCCCCTGGGTGGTGGCGTAGATCTGCACCATGGAGGTGATGTCGTACTGGGAGACCACCGCCTCACCGTGCGCTCGACTCACATCGGCGATGCCACCGAGCACGGTGGTGGGCATCCCGCGGGCGTTGATCGGCAGGTTCTCGAGCGCCGCCAGTGAATCGAGCCGGTACTGCGGCGTCTGCAGGGCGATGGGATAGGTTACCCCGTTCTTGGGATTCAGCCAGAACGTGGGCGCCACCTGCGTCGAACCGGCGAGATTGACGACCAGGCTGTTGGTGACGTCGGCCGGCGTCACGCCCGTGAACTGCGCCCGCGATCGGTTGATGTCGACGTCGAGCACCGGCCGTCGCGAGGATTGCTGTATGCGTGCATCGGCGACTCCGGGAATCCGGCGGATCTCGTCTAGCAGTCGACCGGCATAGGCGTAGTCGGCGGCAAGATCGTTGCCGCGGACCTGCACGTCGATGGGCGCGGGCGCCCCGAAATTCAGGATCTGGCTGACGATGTCGGCCGGCAGGAAGGCGAACGTCATGCCGGGGAAGCGCCGCGGCAATTCCGCCCGCAGCCGAGCGACGTAGTCGGCGGTAGGCCCGTGCCCATCGCTCAGGGAAATCTGCACGTCACCGTCGGACTCGCCGATGGTGCCGGTATTGTTGTAGATGGTGTTGATGGATGACAGGTAGGTGCCGATGTTGTCCACCACCGCCGCCGTCTCGGCGGGCGGAATGATCCCGCGAATCGCCGCCTCGATAGCCGCGAACCGCGCCGCGGTCTCCTCGAGACGCATGCCGACCGGCGCGCGCACGTGCATGAGGATCTGTCCGCCGTCGACCTGCGGAAAGAAATTTCGGCCGAGGAACGGGATCAGCAGGAACGACAACGCGATCACCCCGAGGAAGCCGCCGACGAAGGCACGCCCGCGGCCGATGGCGAGCACCAGGAGATCGCGGTAGCCCGTGCGGAAGCGCTCGAACGCCGCTTCGAAACCGCGCTGGAAACGGGCTACCGGGCCACTGCGCGCGGCCCCGGCGCCGTGGTCGGCATGCGCACGCAGCAGATACTTGGCCATGGTCGGCACGAGCGTTCGCGACAACAGGAAGGAGAACACCATGGCGAAGATCACGCTCTGCGCCATCGGCACGAACAGAAAGCGCGCCACGCCGTCCAGGAAGAACATCGGCACGAACACGATGCAGATGCACAGCAGGGAGACGAAGGCGGGCACCACGATCTGCGCCGCCCCGTCCATGATCGCCGTCTCGACGTCCTTGCCCTGCTCGAGGTGGTAGTTGATGCTCTCGATGGTGACGGTCGCCTCGTCCACCAGGATGCCCACGGCGAGCGCGAGCCCGCCGAGGGTCATGATGTTGAGCGTCTGCCCGGTGGCGGCCAGGGTCGCGATCGCGCCGAGGATCGACAGCGGTATGGACGTCGTGACGATCAGCGTCGAACGCCAGCTCGCCAGGAAGAGCAGAATCATCAGGCTGGTGAGCGCCGCCGCGATCAGGCCCTCCCGGACCACCCCTTCGATGGAGGCGCGCACGAACACCGACTGGTCGCCGATCGGCTTGACCTCGAGCGCGTCCGGCAAGGACGGCTCGATGACCTTCAGCATCCGCTTGACGCCGCTGACGATGTCGAGCGTCGAGGTCGCGCCGTTCTTGAACACGCTCAACAGGACCGAGCGGTTGCCGTCGACGTGCACGATGTTGGTCTGCACGGCGCTGCCGCTGTGGACGTGGGCCACGTCGCGCATGTAGACCATGGCACCGCCGACGCTCTTGACCGGAAGATCGGCGAGGTCCTCGATCCTCGAAGGAGCATTGTTGAGATTGACGGTGTACTCGAACTCGCCGACCTTCTCGGTACCCGCGGGAGTCACGAGGTTCTGCGCGGCCAGCGCGTTGGCGACGTCCTGTCCGGTGAGTCCCCTCGATTGCAGTTCCGCCGGATCGAGGTCGTACATCACCTCGGGCGTCTTGCCGCCGAAAGGATACGGGATGCCCACACCCTGCACGGTGACCAGGCGCGTGCGCACGAAATTCAGTCCGATGTCAGCGAGGCTCTGCTCGGTCAGTCCCTTGCCCGAGAGGGCGAGTTGCAGCACCGGGACGGTCGAGACGCTGTAATTGATGATGAAGGGCGGCGTGGTGCCCGGCGGCATCTGCTTGACGATGTTCTGCGAGATGGCCGTCACCTGGGCGTTCGCCGTGGCGATGTTGACGCCGGGGTGGAAGAAGATCTTGACGATGCCGAAGGTCGTGTAGGAATTCGCCTCGATGTGCTCGATGTCGTTGACCGTCGTGGTCAGGGCGCGTTCGAACGGTGTCACCATTCGCCCGGCCATCTGGTCGGGCGGCAGGCCCTGGTACTGCCAGGCAACGGCGATGATGGGAATGTTGATGCCCGGGAAGATGTCTACCGGCATGTGCAGTGCGGCGAGCGCCCCGACCAGCAGGATCAGCAACGCCGCCACCACGAACGTGTAGGGGCGGCCGAGGGCGATGCGGACGATGGCGAGCATGGGAGAAGGCGACGGCGCACTGGAGCGGAAATATCCGCCCAGTATGCCGCCTGGCCATGCTCCGTGGCTACAGCGCGCCGAACGCGCGCCGCGATCTCAAGTCGTCTGCGGGAGCGCGAATGCGACGATACTGCTGCCCGAAGGCGCGCCGTTCTTGCCTCCGCCGCAGACGATCACCACGTATTCACGGCCGCCGATTTCGTAGATCGACGGCGTGGCGTTGCCGGCCGCGGGCAGTTCGGTCTCCCAGAGAAGCTTGCCGGTGAGTTTGTCGAAGGCCCGGAACTTCTTGTCGAAGTTCGTTGCGCCGATGAACAGCAGCCCGCTCGCCGTCACCACCGGACCTCCGTAGTTGTCGCTGCCGGTGTTCTTGAGCCCGCGCGCTGCGAGTTCGGGATACTCGCCGAGCGGGATTCGCCAGCGAATCTCGCCGCGATTGAGGTCGATGGCATTGAGGGTGCCCCACGGGGGAGTGATGGGCGGATAGCCGTCGGGATCGCGGAAGAGAATGTAGCCCTCGTTGCGGTATTTGAGCCAGTTCGGATCCTTGGCTGCCACGGCCGGATCGACGTGCCCGGTGTCCTTGCCGGTGACGAGAAACTCCACGATCTCGTCGACGCCCTGCTCCAGATAATCGAAGCCGGGCATGCGCCCGCCGCCTTCGTTGATGATGCTCTTGAGTTCCGCGCGCGAGCGCCGCTCGCCGATTCCGACCAATGACGGGAAGGTCGGCGGCGCCCCCTTGAGATCCTCGCCGTGACAACTCGCGCAATTGTTCTTGTAAAGCGAGGTGGTGTCGTGCGTGACCATGCGGATGATCCACGGCTGCTCGTTGGCGTTCACGTAGAGGAGGCCCGTCTCGGGATCGAACGCCGCACCGCCCCACTCCGCGCCGCCGTCGGTGCCGGGCATGAGCACGGTGCCGCGGGTACTCGGCGGCGTGTAGATGCCGTTCGAGTCGAGTTTGCGCAGCTGTGCGAGCACCGCGTCGTGCGCCTGCGGCGTGCGGTTCGTGACCATGTCCTCGGTGAACGCCTGGCGGGTGAACGCGGGCGGCGCGACCGGGTAGGGCTGCATCACCGCCAGCTTCTCCCCCGGCAGGCGCGACGCCGGCACCTTGCGATACGCCACGGGAAACAGCGGCTTGCCGGTACGGCGGTCGAGCACGAACACGGTGCCCATCTTGGTGATCTGCGCCACCGCGTCGATCTTGCGGCCGTGCCGCTCGACGGTGACCAGCGTCGGTGCGGCCGGGAAATCCAGGTCCCAGACGTCGTGGCGGACCCCCTGGAAGTGCCAGATGCGCTTGCCGGTGCGGGCGTCGAGCGCGAGCACACAATCGGCGAACAGGTCGTTGCCGATGCGGTTCGAGCCATAGAAGTCGAACGACGCCGAACCGGTGGCGGCGAACACCATGCCTAGCTTCGGATCGAGGCTGAGTCCCGCCCAGGCGTTGGCGCCGCCGGAGATCTTGTAGGCGTCCTTGGGCCAGGTGTCGTACCCATATTCACCGGGCCAGGGGATGGTGTGGAATATCCAGCGAAGCTTGCCGGTGTGCACGTCGTAGGCGCGGATGTGCCCCGGGGATCCGGGCAGGGTCTCGGGCACCGTGCTGCCGATGATGAACAGATCCTCGAAAACCACGCCCGGACTGCTGGCGCTGACCGTCATGCGCTCCGCCGGCCGGCCGAGCCCCTCGCGCAGGTCGACCCGCCCGGCGTCGCCGAATCCGGGCAGCGGGTGGCCCGTCGCCCGATCGAGCGCATAGAGATAGTTGCGGTACGTGACGAAGACGCGATCCTCGAACACGGTCACGCCCCGCTGGCGGAACCGGCGCTGCACGGTCGATCCGCCCGAGGGATCGAATTTCCATATCTCCCGTCCGGTGACCGCGTCCAGCGCCACCACGTGCATCGTCGGCGTGGTGGCGTAGAGCACCCCGCCCACGACGATGGGATTGCTCTGCATCTCCGAATCCTTGAAGGAGTCGTGCGAGTCGTAGCTCCACGCGACCTTCAATTGCGAGACATTGCCCGGGTTCACCTGGGTCAGTGCGGAATAGCGGATGTTGTAGGGCCCACCGTTGATCGGCCACTCCGCATCCGCAGAAAACGCCGGCGTTTGCGCCGTCAGGCCCGCCAGAACCAGCCACACGGCATTCATCCCGCGCATCAATCTCCCCTCGTGCCACGAAGTACCTCGCGTATCTTGCGCGCGAGCTGCGACGGCGTATATGGCTTTTGTATGAACGCGACCCGCTCCTCGATCAAGCCGTGGCGAAGGACTGCGTCGTCGGTGTAGCCGCTCATGAACAGCACCTTGACGGACGGAAAGCGCGCACCGATTCGCCGGGCAAGCTCGGCGCCGCTCAGGTTGGGCATCATGACGTCCGTCAGAAGCAGGTCGATCCGCGCATCACCGTCGGCCAGCACCTCGAGCGCGTTCAGCCCGTCGGTGGCGGGCAGCACGGTGTAGCCCTGCTTGCGCAGGCTCTGGGCCACGAGCCGACGCACCTGCTCGTCGTCCTCGACCAGGAGGATGGTCTCGTGGCCGGTGGTCTCGACCGGCGCGGATCGCGTCACCGTCTCGCCCGCCGGCTCATCGACCACCGGCAGATGGATGTCGAAGCGCGCGCCTTGGCCCGGTTCGCTGCGCACGTGAATGCAACCGCCGCTCTGCTGCACGATGCCGTATACGGTGGCGAGGCCGAGACCCGTGCCCTTGCTCGATTCCTTGGTGGTGTAGAAGGGCTCGAAGATGTGCGCAAGAACATCCGTGCCCATGCCGTGCCCGGTGTCGGTCACCGAGAGCCGCACGTGCGGACCGCGCCGGCACCCGGGGTGACTCGACGCGTGTTCCTCGTCGAGCACGGCGACCGATGTCTCCACCGACAGCTTCCCGCCATCGGGCATGGCGTCGCGGGCATTGGCCGCGAGGTTCATCAACACCTGGTCGAGCTGGGTCGGATCCGCCTTGACGCGACCGATATGCGGATCGAGCACCGTCACCAGCTGCACGTCGTCGCCGATGATCCGGCGCAGCAACTCCGCGGTTCCCGCCACCACCGCGTTGAGGTCCAGGACCTTGGGCTGGAGGATCGAGCGCCGGCTGAAACTGAGCAGCTTGCGCGTGAGGTCGGCGGCTCGGTCGCTGGTCTCGCGGATGGCGAGCACCGACTCCTGTGCGGCGGGATCGAGTCCTTGCAGCCCGGCGAGGTGTTCGCTGCAACCGACGATCACCGTCAACAGGTTGTTGAAGTCGTGCGCGACGCCACCGGCGAACTGCCCCACCGCCTCCATCTTCTGGGACTGGCGCAACTGCTCCTCCAGCCGCTTGCGTTCGCTCACGTCCGTGTTGATGGCGAACACGGCCCGAGGTTCGCCGGCATCGTCCCGAACGAGCGTCCAGCGCCCCTCGACGGTGAGCCGGCGGCCGTCGCGGCGACGCTGCGACAGTTCGCCGACGAACTCTCCCTCCACGAGGGCGCGTCGCATCGCCTCGTCGAACTGAGCGGGCTCGACGTAGAGCAGCTCGCGCGCCGACCGTCCCATCACCTCGGACGCCGGCCAGCCATACAAAGCCTCGGCACTCTTGTTCCAGTACGTGATCCGGTGCTCGAGATCGCGCACCAGGATCGCATCCTGGGCCTTGTCGAGCAGCGTTGCCTGCTCCAGGAGCTTCGCCTCGGCCCGGTGCCGCAAGTCCCGCTCCGATTCGGCGCGCCTGCGTTCGGAGATGTCGATTCCCACTCCCGCGAGATAGACCACGCCGTCCATGACCACTCGGCGCCCCGTGAAGTAATAGGGCAACAGCGCACCCCCCTTGGTGCGTAATTTCGCCTCTACCTGCGATTCCCCCACGGCGAGGGCTTCGGCGATCCGCGCGCGCAGCAACGCCTTTTCTTCATCCGGGAAGAAATCCACCGGGGACATCTTGGCGATCTCGGCCGCGGAGTAACCGGTGACCGTCTCGACATTACGGTTCCAGCGCAGGAACTGTCCCCTCAAGTCATAGAGATAGACCACTCCGGGCATGCTCTCGATGACGGAGTCGGAGAACGACTTCTCGGTTCGCAAACGGCCTTCGGCGCCGCGGCGCGCCTCCTCGCGGGAGAAATTATCGAGGGCGAAGGACATGTCCATCACCGCCTCTTCGAGCAGCGCCATCTCGCGCGCCTGGAAAAACCACGCCCGCTCCGAGCACACGGACAGCAGGCCGCACACTACCCCGCCCATTCGAATTGGCAACGAAGCGGTCGAGCGGATTCCGTGTGCCGCCAGCAGCGGCTTCCAGTCCGCGCTCGGCGAATCCTCCAGCAGGTCGTTGTCGACGCAAGGCGCACCGGATCGGAAGGCGCTGCCGGCGGGGCTCGCCTCCAGCGGTGCTTCGCCGACGTGGGCGTGAATGAGGTCCACGACGCCCGCCGCCTCACCGCTCCACGCCGTCGGAACGACGGAATGAGCGTCCGACTCCTGCCAGCCGATGCACGCGAACCGGAACCCCCCGTGCTCGACCAGCACGCGGCAGACGCGATCGAACAGTTCCCGGCGCTCGGTGCTCCACACGATGGCCTGATTGATCTGGCTCAGGGCGGCGTACATCGCGTTCAGCCGCTCGATCTCGCGCTCGCGCTCCTTTTGCCGGGATATGTCACGCGCGATCTTGGATGCGCCGACGATTGCGCCGGAGGAATCGCGAATCGGCGAGATCGTTATGGATACGTCGATTTTTCGGCCGTCTTTGCGGCAGCGAACGGTTTCTAGGAACTCCGCACGCTCGCCTCGACGAATTCTCTCGATGATGAGCGCTTCTTCGTTCAACCGGTCGGTTGGAATCAGCCGGGTGATCGGCTGGCCGATCATTTCCTCGGCCGTGTAACCAAAGACGGCGGTCGCCGCGGGGTTCCAGCTGGTGACGATGCCGTCGAGATCCTTGCTGATGATGGCGTCGAAAGACGATTCGACGATCGCCGCGAGGCGCTCGTGATCCGGACCCTTTTGCGGCTCCAGCCGCTCGTCGCTCGACCTTGGCATGAGCGATGACTCCCGCCCGGTCGCGGTGCGTAGCGGCGACCGTTCCCTAATCGCCCCCCAAAAGTAGCACAAACCTCAGCGATCGCCCGCCCATTCGCGCCAGATGGCCACGGCGGCGCCCATCAATACCGGCCCCACGAATACACCGATCAACCCGTAGGCCGCCAGCCCGCCGAGCGCGCCCAGCATCACCAGCAGGAAAGGAACCCTCGCGGCCGAGCTGATGAGCACCGGCCGCAGCAGATTGTCCGTCGGGTGGACGAGCACGAACCCCCAGGCGAGCAGAGCCACGCCGCGCCAGGTCTGATCCGTCAGCACCAGCCAGATCGCGAGCGGTCCCCAGACGAACGCCGTGCCGAACACGGGGAATACGGAGAGGACGGCCGTGAGCGTGGCCAGGAGCACGGGGGCCTCCAGTCCGATGATCGCGTAGCCGATCCCCGCGATGGCTCCCTGCGCAATCGCGGTGACGAGCACCCCGAACAGCACCGCACGCGTCATCGTGCCCGCGCCACGCAGGTACGGATCGAGCCTGTCGCCGAACAGTCGCCGCGAGATTCGAGTGGCCTGTTCCACCAGCTTCTCGCCGTCGCGGTACAGAAAGAACAACGTGAACACCGTCAAGCCGAGCCGGCCCAGATTGCCGCCGACGAATCCGAGCACACCCGGAAGGTGGCTCGCCATGCGCTGCAGCCAGCCGACGATCTGGTGCTCCAGGGCGGTGGGGTCGACGGCGTAGCGGTCGATCGCCTCCTGCAGACGCGACCCGACCCAGGGGACGTCGCGCACCGCGGCCGGCAGAGTGTGCGGCCCCTGCGTGGCGTAGTGGGACACCACTTGATACACGCGCAGGAACTCCTCCTGCGAGAGCACGACCAGCCAGAGCACCGGCACGACGACCGCGCACGCGACCAGTACCGTCATCAACAGGGCAGCCGTCGCGGTGAAACGACCGAGCAGGCGGCGAATGCGCACGTAGACGGGCCAAGTCACGTATGAGAGCACCAGTGCCCAGCACTGTGGTGACAGGAACGGCCACAGCACGTAGAGGCACTGCAGCGCCAGGACTGCACCGAGGACGCCGAACGAAACGCGTCGCGATATCGAGTCGGTGGTGGGCGCTTCGGGCGGAGACATGCGCGCTTTCGGTTTGCCGGGAGGTCGGGAATGTCCACGCGGAACAGATGGACATATTACCCTTGGCGAGCACGCGGTTGTCGTCCGTACGGGACGTACTAAGGGGAAATACGAGTGACCGAGGGAGATACGATCCGCGGCCTCAGCGCCGCCGAGGCCGCAGCGAGGCTCCGGCAGGAGGGTCACAACGAATTGCCGACCGCGGTCCGCCGCACCGAGCTGCGCATCCTGCTCGAGGTGGTGCGTCAGCCGATGTTCGCGCTCCTGGTCGCCGGCGGTGGGGTGTACCTGCTGCTCGGTGACCGCGTCGAAGCCGTCCTGCTCCTCGCCTTCGCCTCGCTCTCCGTGTTGATCACGATCGTGCAGGAATCGCGCAGCGAGCGGGTACTCGAGGCGCTGCGCAACCTGGCGAGTCCGCGCGCCCTGGTGGTCCGCGACGGCGAGCGCCGGCACGTCGCGGGGCGCGACGTGGTTCGCGGTGACCTGCTGATCGTTTCCGAAGGCGATCGCATCGCCGCCGACGCCACGCTGATCGCCGCACACGATCTGATGCTCGACGAGTCGCTTCTCACCGGCGAGTCCGTGGCCACTCCCAAGCGGGCCCGAGCCGCGGTGGCGGCCGTCGACGCGCCGCGCGCCGCGCCGGACTCGGACGACGTCTCGCGAGTCTTCGCCGGCACTCTGGTGGTGCGCGGCACGGCCAGGGCGCGCGTGTACGCCACCGGAACGCGCACCGAGATGGGCAAGATCGGCAAGGCGCTGCGCACCATCGAGACGGAACAACCGCACCTGGCGCGCCAGCTTTCCCGGCTGATCCGGGATTTCGCCGTCATCGGCGCACTCGCGGGCGGATCGACCGTGCTGCTGTTCGGGTTCTTCAGAGGCACGTGGCTGCAGGCGCTGCTCGGGGGAATCGCGCTCGGCATGTCGCTGTTGCCGGAAGAGGTGCCGCTCGTCATGACCGTATTCATGGCGATGGGTGCCTGGCGCATATCCCGCGCCCGAGTGCTGACGCGACGGGCGGCCGCCATCGAGACGCTGGGTGCAACCACCGTACTGTGCACCGACAAGACGGGCACCCTCACCGAAAATCGCATGTCCGTGGCGGCGCTGCACGGCAAGACCGCCCGCTGGGAGCAACACGTCGGCGGCACGTTCGACGCGGAGCTCTGCGACCTCGTTCGCGCCGCCCGCTTTGCCAGCGCGCCGGAGCCGACGGACCCCATGGACGTGGCGGTGCACGCATTGGCGGCGCGACACTTGCCCGAGCAGTCATCTGCGGAATCCGCGCCCAGGGTGTTGCACGCCTACGGCTTGCGCTCCGATCTCTTGGCGGTCGGATTCGCACTCCTCGACCCCGCCACGGGTGAGAGCACCGTGTACGCCAAAGGCGCCGTGGAAGCCATCGGCCAGCTTTGTGGCTGGCGGCAGGAGGATCGGGCTGAAGTCGAGTCCGCGGCCGCATCGCTCGCGGCGCGCGGCGTGCGTGTACTCGCCGTGGCGCGCTCGGCTTCGACCGAGCTGCCTCCCGACGGAGGATGGCCGGGATCCCTGCGCGCCTTTGCGTTCGAGTACCAGGGTCTCATCGGCTTCGCCGATCCCCTGCGCGCCAACGTGCCCGCGGCCGTGGCCGAATGCCGATCCGCCGGCATCCGGGTCGTGATGATCACGGGCGACTACCCCGCGACCGCGCAGGCGATCGGGCGCGAGGCGGGACTGGACACGGCGCAACTGCTCACGGGCGACGAGCTCGACCAGCTCGGCGAGGCCGCGCTCGCCGAGCGGGTCAAGGACACCTCGATTTTCGCGCGGATCCGTCCGGCCCAGAAGCTGCGCATCGTCGAGAGCCTGAAGGCCGGCGGCGAGGTGGTCGCCATGACGGGCGACGGCGTGAACGACGCGCCGGCGATCAAGGCAGCGAACATAGGCATCGCCATGGGCGGCCGCGGCACCGACGTGGCGCGCGAAACGTCCGCGATCGTGCTGCTGGACGACGACTTCGGGTCGATCGTGGCGACCATCCGCCTCGGGCGCCGCATCTACGACAATCTGCGCAAGGCGATCGAATACATCGTGGCGGTGCACATTCCAATCGCGGGACTCGCGCTGTTGCCGTTGTTGCTGGGGCTGCCGTTGGTGCTCACGCCCGTCCACATCGCCTTTCTGCAGATGATCATCGACCCTGCCTGCTCGATGGTGTTCGAAGCAGAACCGGCGGAAGCCGACGTGATGAGGCGTGCGCCTCGCGACCCTCGCAGCCGCCTGCTGCCGCGACACCGAATCGGCTGGGCGGTGCTTCAGGGCCTGATCTCCCTGTCCGTCCTCGCAGGGCTATTGGTCACGGCGGCGACGCTCGGCATGCCCGAGGCGGATCTGCGCACCCTCGTGTTCGCCGCCCTGGTGCTCATCAACATGGGTTTGATACTGGTGAATCGGTCTTTCGACTCCTCGCTCGTGAACGCGATCGTCCGGCCGAACAAGACTCTCTGGACGCTGCTCGGCGGAGTACTCATGCTGCTGGCGGTCACCATATTCTGGACGCCGGCACGAACGCTGTTCAAATTCGGCGCACTGCACTGGAACGACCTCGGGATCTGCGCCGCCATCGGCGCACTGAGCCTGCTGGGTCTGGAGACCATCAAGGCACGGTGGTTTCGCGACCCCCGGACCCGAGCAGGCCGTGCCTCTTACTAGATCGCGATTCCGCCCGACACCTCGACACGCTCCGCGTTCAGGAACCGACCCTGCGCGGAGAGCATCGCGGCGACGAACGCGCCGATGTCGTCGGCTTCGCCCAACCGCCCGAGCGCGGTGAATTCCTCGATTCGCCTGCGCGCCTGTGCGTCACCCTTGCCGCCGCCGAATTCCGTATCGATGGCTCCCGGCGCCACGGCGTTCACGCGTATCTTGCGATGCGCGTATTCCTTCGCGAAACAGCGCGTCAGCGTCTCCAGCGCCGCCTTGCCGGCGGCGTAAACCGCCGTGCCGGGAAAGGTCACCCGGCTCAAGGCCGAGGAAATGTTGATCACGTGTCCGCCGTCGACCATCAGGGGCAGCAGAGCCTTCGTGAGGAAGAAGGGCCCTTTCAAGTTGACCGACAGAATCTGATCGAATGCCGTTTCCGTGGTGTCCGCGATCGACATCCGCTGAGCGATGCCGGCATTGTTCACCAGGAAGTCGAAGTTCGCCCGCTTCCACGTCGCCGCGAGCACTTGGCCGACCCGGCCGGCGAACCCGCCGAAGGATGCCGAATCACCGAGGTCGAGCTTGAGCGCGACGGCCACGCCGCCCAGGGCGCGGATCTCCTCGACGACCGCCTCCCCGGCCTCCGCACCCTGGTTGTAGGTGAGTACGATGCCGATCCCGTTGCGCGCCAGGTGCAGCGCGGTGCTCTTGCCGATTCCCCGACTGCCGCCGGTGATGACTGCCACTTCCATGATTGCCTCCAATGTTCGAACCAGGGCGACGCCATTCGTACGCCCGAAGTCGCCACGGTAGGCCCGTTGGCGCGTGAGATAATCCCCCGGAATCCGAACACACTGTCTTGCCCGACTGAACAAAGGAACGCTCGTGGATCGACTACAGCCCATGCGGGCCTTCACGCGAGTGGCTGAACTTCGAAGCTTCACCAAGGCGGCGGAAAGCCTGGGGCTTCCCAAGGCCACCGTATCGGCGCAGGTTCGACAACTGGAGGGCGAAGTCGGTGCGCAGCTCCTGCACCGGACCACGCGGCGGATCCGGCTCACCGACGAAGGTGAATCGTTCTACGAGCGCGCCAAGGACGTACTGGCGGATATCGACGAGCTCGAGAATCTGTTCCGGTCCGAACCCTCCCGCATCACGGGTCGCATCCGTGTCGACATGGCGAGCCGCATGGCACGGCTGTACGTCATACCGCGGCTCGCGGATTTCCTCGAACGGTATCCGCACGTCGACATCGAACTCGGCGCGAGCGACCGGCGCGTCGATCTCGTCCAGGAAGGGTACGACTGCGTGATTCGCGGCGGCGAATTGCCCGACTCGAGCCTAGTCGGCAGGTTGATCGGCGAGGCACGCGTCACCGCGGTCGCGAGTCGGGAGTACCTGCAGCGCTACGGTACTCCCAGGTCGCTGCGGGATCTGCGCGACCACCACGTCGTTCACTACGTGTCGTCGTTCGGCGAGCGTGTACCCGCGTTCGAATACCTGGAGGGCGGACGGCTCCGGTCGATTTCCATGAAGAGCCGAGTGACGGTGAACAGCGCCGAATCGTATGCGTCAGCCTGCGAGGCGGGTCTCGGGATCATTCAGTCGCCGCTCGCGAGCCTGCGCGAGTCGATCCGGTCGGGAAGGCTCGTGGAGATTCTCCCCAGATACACCACCAAGCCCATCCCGATCTACATCCTGCACCCCCACCGCCGCAACCTGCCGCGGCGGGTGCGGGTATTCATCGAGTGGGTGCAGGCCATCATGGCCGGCACGTATCGATGATGGAAGCGACGCCCCGCGGCGCCGCTTCCTCGCGTAGGCACTACCCCGGGCAGTTCGAGGACACCGTACCGCCCCGAAACCGCGTCGCGATCCAGGCTAGCTGTTCCGGCAGTGATTTCACCATCACGCCGTGGTGATCGAGGCCCGGATAGGTCCGTAGCGTGACCTGTTGACCCGCGTGGCAGGCCTGCAGAAAGGTCGCACGTACGCCGCCGACCGGCACGATGGGGTCCGCCTCACCCGCCAGTACCAGTATCGGCCCTCGGGCGGGCAGACGGCCCAGGGAGAGGTCGCTCACGAAGCGCCGCACCCAGCGGTTGGAATCCGCGCCCTCGCGCAGGAACGCCCCGGGCGGGATCGAGCGGTTCAACGCCGCCCCATAGGCCCAACAGCCCTGCGTCGTCGTCGCGGCCGCGTTGCCCTGTGCCGCGTCTGCGAGAAAGCGCGCCGGCTGGAACGAGGGGTCGTGCGCGTGGATCCCGAACGCGATGTAGGTCAAGGTGAACCCCAGCCCGGGAGTGTCGTTGAGGTGCTTGAGAAAACCGGCTTCCCGGACACCGCTCGCCACGGCGATCGCGCCGAGATAGTTCGGATCCGCGAGCCGGCTTTCGAGTTCTGCGACCCCCCAGGAGGCAAGTCCTCCCTGGGAGTGACCGTCCACGACCCAGCGCTCGCCGAGCGACCGCACCGCCTTGCGGGCTGCCGCTACGGAATACACCACGTCCTGGGCCTGCGCGAGCTTGCTCAGATACTCGTGCTCACCCGGCGCACCGAGTCCGTGATAATCCGTCGCGACCACCGCGTAGCCGGCGGCGACCATCGCGGTGAGGACGTCGCCGTAATACACGTTCTTCATCGCGGAGGGGGCGCATAGGCGCGCCACGCCGCTCGTGCCGTGCGCCCAGGCGATGATCGGCCAGCCCCCCGGCGGCGGACTGCCGGCCGGGATCAGCACGACGCCGGAGGTCGCGACTGCAGCGCCCGCGGAGTTCAGCGAGTGATAGAGAATGCGCACCGCGCCCGCTCCAGGCGGCAGCGAATAGCCGTCGAAGCGCTCCGCGCGCAGCAGATCACCGGGCCGTGTGCCGGTGATGTCCACGGGCGCGACATAGAACTCCGTCAGCGGCAACCGGTCGCTGCGTTCGAGGGCTGACGCGGCAGCGACGGCATCCGCGGGCTCTGCGGAGTCGGCCGCCGGTGCGGCACTCATCGCGGCCAGCGACAACGCGAGGGACGCGAGCACGGCCCCTAGCCGGTGCCCAGGTCGCCTGCGCGGGGGCAGGGTCATACGCATCGCGTCTCCTCTCGCAATCAGATACGTGTCTTGAGTCGCAGGTTTTCCCAGCTTGCGTCCGCCGTCCAACCGCCGTCGACCGGCAGGCTCACGCCATTGACGAAGGCGCTGCGTTCACCGTCGGCGAGAAAGGCGATCGCTTCGGCCACGTCCTCGGGACGGGCGAAGCGCGCCATCGGCACGCGATTGACGATGTCTTCGTCCGAGTAGGCGCCGCTGCCCTGATCGGCGACGTCCATTTCCGTCTTGATCCAGCCCGGGCAGACCGCATTCACCCGCACGCCCCTCCCGCCCCACTCGGCCGCGAGCGTGCGGGTCAGGCCGATCAGTCCGTGCTTGGAGGCATTGTAGGCGCTGCGATGGGAAACTCCGGCAAGCCCGGCGATGGACGCCACGTTGACGATGCTGCCGCGCCGACGCTCGAGCATGCCGGCGCCGAGCGCGCGGCTCAGCAGGAAGGGCCCCAGAAGATTGACGTCCATGACGCGCCGCCAGTCCTCGGCGGTGGTCGTCTCCGCGGCCCGGATCAGGCTGACCCCCGCGTTGTTGACCAGCACATCGGCAGCGCCGCAACGCTGCTCGACCCAAGCCGACAGCTCGGCGGCGAACGACTCGGACGCCACGTCGCCGCGCAGGGCTTCGACACGGCCGCCCGCCCGGCGCAACGTCTCAGCGGCGGAGGTCGGGTCCTGCCGGTCGACGATGAGCACCTCGAATCCTCGCCGGGCGAGGAGCCCGGCGGTGCAAAGGCCGAGACCCTGAGCGCCTCCGGTGATGACTGCCAGGCTCATACGGCGTTGCTCTCCACATCGGCCCGGTCCGGTTTGCGCGCCAGCAACTGCACGACCGCGCTCATCCCGTGGTGCCCCGCGCCTTCGTGCACCACTCGCTCGCACTCCACGCCGTGCAGGATATCGAGTGCGGCGAAATCACGCCGCAACTCCGCGAGCGTGGGCAGCAAGTCGGGATCGCGCGGACCACCCGTACCATGAGCGATCTGCGCCGGAACGTACGCCTCGTAAATGAGTACCCCTCCGGGCGCGAGCGCGGCGACGATCTGCGGGTGCACCCTGCTGCGCAATGCGCTCGGCAGGTGGCACCAGATCGAGACGATGGCTCCGTATCGATCCGCATCGACACGGTATTGCGCCAGATCGGCGACCCGCGTCTCGAGTGCCACTCCGCGGGCCGCCGCCAGGCGCGCCGCCTTTGCGAGTCCGACGGCCGATTGATCGAGCGCCACCACGCGATGGCCTGCGGCTGCCAGAAAGACGGCGTTACGGCCCTCGCCTTCGCCAAGGCACAGTACGTCGGCACCCGCCGGGATCATGGCGGCCTGGTCGCGCAGGAAGTCGTTCGGCTCGGTCCCGTAGTAATACTCGTCCTTGCCGTATCTCTCGTCCCAGGGGTTCATGGTTCACCTCGGGGCATGGCGATGGCCGCCAGACGCTGCCTGGTCGCCGCGAGCACCGCGCCACGCGCGGTCACCAGCATTCTCGATTCATGACGTGCATGTCGATGTCGGGCGCAAAAGCCTAGCGGCTTCTTCGGGGGTGATGTCACGTTGTGGCCCCGCCAGCATCTCGTAGCCCACCATGAATTTTCGAACCGTTGCGGAACGTAACAACGGCGGATAGAAATGCAAATGGGTGTGCCATTGCGGGTGCGCCTCACCGTCAGTCGGCTGTTGATGTACGCCCATGGTGTAGGGGAACGGGACACCGAACAGCGCGTCGTACCGCGACACCAGACACTTCAGCATGGCGGCCAGATCGTCGCGGGCACTGCCGTGCAGGTCCGGCAGACTGGCGGCATGGGCGCGGGGTAACACGAGAGTCTCGAACGGCCAAGTTGCCCAAAACGGTACGACGGCCAGGAACGCGCGATTGACGTGCACCAGCCTCGCCTCCAGCCGCAACTCCATGTCGCCGTAGTCGCAGAGGAGGCATCGCCCGGTACCTCGCAAATATTTGCCCTGCATAACAGTCTCGCGCACCACGGCGACCGGCGGTGTTTCGTTGGCCCAGATCTGTCCATGAGGATGAGGGTTGCTGCAGCCCATCATGGCACCACGATTCTCGAACACTGTCACCGCATTGATGCGCGACTGCGCGCCAAGTTGCCGATATTCGGCGATCCACGTGTCCACCACCCGACGAATCGCCTCTTCCGACATCTGCCCCAGTGACAGGTCGTGTCGCGGCGAATAGCAGATGACGCGACACCCGCCGGACTCCGCCCGCGCCTGCAACAATGGCTCCAAATCCAGCGCTTGGATGTCATCCTGAGCGCGCAGCGCCGCGAAGTCGTTGTCGAAAACGAAGGTGGTGTCATAGACGGGATTGCGCACACCGCCGGCGCGAACGTTGCCGGGACACAGATAACAGTCCGCATCGTAAGACGTCTCGACGGGGTGCGTT